>NZ_JAELVH010000335.1 GCF_019399235.1 Streptomyces poriferorum
CCGCCGCACCGCCGTCGCCGTCGCCGATCGAGGCGTACGCGCAGCTGTCGGCCAGCGCGGGCGTCGGGGCGGTCAGCAGCCAGGTGAGTGCGACGGCCGCGGTGAGCCGGCCGATGAGTGATCCGTACACGAGGGGGAGCATGTTCCGGGCTGCGGCGGGGCACGCCGGACAGCCGTGGGATTCGCCTGATGGAGGGGACCTGGGGCACTCGGTGTTTGAGGCTCCGGAAGAATCTGTGTACGCATTGAACAAAGAACGGCCCCGCGCCCGTATCCACTGCCATGAACGGCGCGAACCCGCGTCGCAACTGGCGGAAGTACCACGGGAGTTGACATGAACACCTGGCGAAACTCCTCGCTCGCGGTCACCGCGGCGGCCCTGTTGGCGCTGACGACGGCGTGCGGTCAGGACAAGGGCGGCGAGTCTCCCGACGGGCAGAACGTGGGCAACGCGAGTCCGGTCGGACAGGCCGCCGACAGCTACGGATCGGACAGCGGCTACGGTTCCGGCGCGACGACGGAGGCCGCGTCGGCGAAGCAGGCCGGTCAGCTCGCGGTGTGGGACAGCAAGAAGCTCGGCAAAGTCGTGACCGACAGCGAGGGATTCACGCTCTACCGATTCGACAAGGACACCGCGAGCCCACCCAAGTCGAATTGCGAAGGCGACTGTGCGAAAGCCTGGCCGCCGGTGCCCGCGGGCAATGTCACGGCCGCCGCCGGAACGGATGCCGCTACGGTCGGGAAGGTCACCCGCGCCGACGGTACGCAGCAACTCACACTGGCCGGCTGGCCGATGTACCGGTATGCCAAGGACGCCGCCCCGGGCGACGCCCTGGGGCAGGGAGTGGGTGGAACCTGGTTCGCCGCGGCGCCGGACGGCAAGAAGGCGGCGGTGAACGCGGACGGTCCCTCGGGTGCGGAACCGGCCGGCCTCGCGGGACTCTCGGTGCGCAAGGATCCGAAACTCGGCGATATCGTCGTGGACAAGCGCGGCATGACGGTCTACCGGTTCAAGAAGGACGTTGCGTGGCCGATGAAGTCGGCCTGCACCGGTGCCTGTCTCTCGAAGTGGCCGGTTGTCGCGCCGGTCGCGAAGAATGATGTGAAGGGCGTCACGACGAAGGGTTTCGTCACCTTCGACCGGCCCGACGGACTCAAGCAACAGGCCATCGACTGCTGGCCCCTCTATACGTTCTCCGGGGACGTCAAACCCGGTGACACCAACGGCCAGGGGGTCGGGGGCACCTGGTACGCGGTCTCCCCCCAGGCCAAGTTGGCGGGTGCGCCGAAGTAGTTCCCACGGGGTCCTCCGCTGCCGTCCCGTCGCCGAATGTCACAGCCAGCGACGGGGCGGTTGCACATGCCACTGGTGTGTGACCAATAACGGACCGCTAATTTCCGTTTCCGCTCGCTCTCCTGGCGGTGGGTCAGTAGCCTCTGGTCAATACTGACCATGAACATGGCCGGATCCCCGAGGCGACTTGTTGGAGACATCGATGGAGCGTCCCGCCTGGGCACCGCAAGGCATTGACATTTCGGTGCCGAGCGTGTCCCGAATGTACGACTTCTATCTGGGCGGCTCGCACAATTTCGAGGTGGACCGGGAAGCGGCTCGCAAGGCCATGGAGTTCATGCCGGGACTTCCCAAGATCATGCAGGCGAACCGCGCCTTTATGCGGCGCGCCGTACGCTTCGCGCTCGACGAGGGCGTCACGCAGTTCCTGGACATCGGCTCCGGGATACCGACCTTCGGAAACGTGCACGAGGTCGCGCAGGCGCTCGACCCACAGGCGAAAGTGGCCTACGTCGATCATGATCCCGTCGCTGTCGCACACAGTCAGGCCGTACTCGAAGGCAACGACCGCGCCGTGATCGCCGCGGCCGACCTGCGCCGGCCGGAGGAGATCCGCGACCACCCCGACGTCTCCAAGCTCCTCGACCTGGACCGTCCCGTTGCGCTGCTGCTCGTCGCCGTCCTCCACTTCATCGAGGACGCCGACGACCCGCAAGCGGCCGTCGCCGCGCTGCGCGACATCCTGGCCCCGGGAAGCCTGCTGGTCGTCACCCACGCCTCGTACGAAGGGGTTCCCGTCACGAGGGAGGAGGCCGGCGGCGCGGTGGGGGTGTACAAGGACATCCGCAACCCGCTGGTCATGCGCTCCCGCGATCAGGTCGGCCGGTTCTTCGACGGCTACGAGATGGTCGAGCCCGGACTGGTGCCGATGCCGCTGTGGCGTCCCGAGGTCTCAGGCGCGCAGGAGAACGAGGACCCGTACGCCTTCGCGGGCTTCGCCGGAGTGGGACGCAAGGCGTGAGTATTCCCGCCCAGGCGTCCGGAGCCCCGGACGCGGAGCCCGACGGCCCCGAGGACCGGCTCCGGAGATTCGCCACGATCTGGAGCCGGGCGATCTTTCCGTCGACGGCCACCTCCATGACCCGGCCGGAGTTCGAGCAGCATCTGCTGCCGCTGGCCCGCGCGCTCAGCGACACGCTGCACGCCCGCCCGTTCGACCCGGCATCCGCAGGCGCGGTGGGCACGGCCCTCGTCGCGGCGCACTGCACGGATCCGGACGCGCTCAGCTCCACGCTCGGCGTCGTCGACTCGTATCTGGTGCTCTACTGCGGCAGCAACGGACCGGTGGCGCTCTCGACCGAGGACAGCCGGTCCCGCAGCGCGCGGATCCAGCACGCGGTCGCCGGCGGCTTCTCCCAGGCGCTGCGCGAGCGGACCCTCGCCGAGCAGGAGGCCATCGCCCGCTCGGCGCTCTCCGCACGCTCCCATGCCGAACAGGCGCTGCACGCGACGGAGGCGCGCTTCCGGGCCGTCTTCAAGGACGCGGCCATCGGCATCGGCATCGCCGACCTGGACGGCAACCTGCTCGAGATCAACGACACCCTCACCCGGATGTTCGGCGGTCTCGAGAACCACGTCCTGAGCCACCGCCTCAACGAGTGGGTCCACCCGGAGGACACCCCGCAGGTCTGGAAGTACTACAACGAGCTGGTGCGCGGCGAGCGCGAGCACTACCGGGTCGAGAAGCCGTACTACCGCAACGACGGCACCGTCCTGTGGACCAATCTGACGGTGTCGCTGCTCCGTGACTCCGACGGCCGGCCCGAGTACCAGCTGGCCCTGATGGAGGACACCACCGAGCGCCGGCTCCTCAATCTGCGGCTGCGGTACGAGGCCACGCACGACGCGCTCACCGGCCTGCCGAACCGGACGCTCTTCCTTGAGCGGCTGGAGAAGGCGCTCGCGGCGGGTGACGGAAGCCGGTTCGGCCTCTGCTACCTGGACCTGGACGGCTTCAAGGCGATCAACGACAGCCTGGGCCACGCGTCGGGCGACCGGCTGCTGGTCGAGGTCGCGGACCGGCTGCAGAGCTGCGCGACCGCACCCGGCGAGATGGTGGCGCGCCTGGGCGGCGACGAGTTCGTGGCGCTGACCACCGGACCGGACACCGCCGCGGAGGTCGACGAACTTGCGTGCCGGCTCCTGGGTGTACTCGCCGCGCCGGTCCGCCTCGACGGGCGCGAGCTGACCGTCCGCGGGTCCATCGGGGTCGTCGAGGGGCCCGCCGGTGAGCGCAGTGCCGCGGAGGTGCTGCGCAGCGCCGACATCACGATGTACCGGGCCAAGTCCGCGGGCGGCAACCGCTTCGAGCTCGCCGACGCGGAGGCGGACGCCCGCGCGATCACCCGGCACGGCCTGACCACGGCGTTGCCGGCCGCGCTGGAACGCGGTGAGTTCTTCATCGAGTACCAGCCGCTGGTGCACCTGGACGACGGTTCGGTGCACGGCGCGGAGGCCCTGGTGCGCTGGTGCCACCCGCAGCACGGTGTGCTGGGGCCCGACCGCTTCATCGCACTCGCGGAGCACACCGGGCTGATCGTGCCGCTCGGCCGCTGGGTGCTGGAGGAGTCGGTGCGCCAGGCCAATTTCTGGCAGGAGCGGCACACCGATGGCGGCCCGCTGCGGATCAACGTCAACCTCTCACCGGCCCAGCTGCACCACCCGCGGCTGGTCGCGGAGACCGTGGACGTCCTGGAGCGTTCCGGGCTCGAAGCGGGAGCGCTGTGCCTGGAGGTCACCGAGTCGGCCCTCATCGGGGCGGACGAGGACCTGCTGAAGCCGCTGCGGCAACTGGCGGACATGGGCGTCGACATAGCCCTCGACGACTTCGGCACCGGGTACTCCAACCTGGCGAACCTGCGGCGGCTGCCGGTGAGCGTGCTGAAGCTGGACCGGTCCTTCACCCAGGGGATGCAGCACCATCCGGCCGACCCCGTCGACCTGAAGATCGTCGAGGGGATCGTGTCGCTCGCGCACAGCCTGGACCTGGCCGTGACGGTGGAGGGCGTGGAGACGAGGGCGCAGGCGGAGCAGCTGCGGCAGCTGGGCTGCGACACCGCCCAGGGCTGGTACTACGCGCGCCCCGGTGCACCCGACCGGATCCACTCCCTGCTGCTGGCCGACGCGGTGTGAGTCCGGCGGGCGCCGTGCCCCCGAGTCCGTCCTCAAGCGCCGGGCGGCCCTGAGGGCACGGCGTCCGCCCGGCTGGCGAGGAGCACCCGCTGCAGCTCCCGCGCCGCCCGCGGCGGAGCCACGTCGCTGCGGTGTGCCAGCGCGATGGTGCGGCGCAGTCCCGGCCGTGCGAGGGGCGTCGTCCGCAGGTCGTGGCCGGCCCGGGTGGCCACCATGCTCGGCACCACCGCGACACCCAGGCCGGCCCGGACGAAGCCGAGCACGGCGTCCATCTCGCCGCCCTCCACCGTGAACGACGGCTCGAAGCCCTCGGCGCGGCAGGCGGCGACCGTCAGCTCCCGCAGGTCGTAGCCGTGCCGGAACATCACCAGCGGCTCGCCCTGGAGATCAGCGATCCGGACCGTGCCGCCCCGGCCGGGCCGCGGGCCGTCCGCCGAGGAGACCACCACCAGATCCTCCTGGAGCAGTTCGACGGTGGTCAGCGCCGGTGAGGCCGCGGGCAGCGGCAGCACCACGAGGGCCAGGTCGAGTGCGCCGCGCGCCAGTTCGCGTACCAGGTCGTGCGAACCGCCCTCCTCCAGCAGCAGCTGGATCCCCGGGTGCAGGTCGTGGAAGTCGCGCAGTACGTCGGGCAGCAGCCCCGTGCAGACGCTGGGCGTCGCGCCCAGTCTGACCCGGCCGCGGCGCAGCTGGGCCAGCTCCTGGACCTCGTGACGCGCGGTGTCGGCGTCGGCCAGGATGCGCCGGGCGAGCGGCAGCAGGGCCTCGCCGGCGTCCGTCAGCGTGATGTTGCCCCGGGCCCGGCTGAACAGTTCGGCGCCCAGTTCGGTCTCCAGGGACCTGATCTGCTGGGAGAGCGAGGGCTGCGAGACGTGCACCTCCTCCGCGGCCCGGGTGAAGTGCCGGGCCTCGGCGACCGCCACGAAGTACAGGAGCTGCTGGAACTGCATACACCCAGCCTACCGCCCCTGATAGGGCATGCCTATGGACATCAGCCACTCCATGTCTTGGACTGATCGGGCCCCTCGGCCCTAGCGTCGTGTTCATGGCATTGGCAACACGGACGGACCGACGGCCGTCCATGACGCGCACGCTCTGGGACTCATCCGTCGGCAAGAAGACGATCATGGCCGTGAGCGGTCTGATCATGCTCCTCTACTTGGTCGTCCACATGGTCGGCAACCTGAAGATCTTCTTCGGTTCCGACGAGTTCAACGGCTACGCGCACTGGCTGCGCGTGATGGGCGAGCCTTTCCTGCACCACGAGTGGGCGCTGTGGATCGTCCGTGTCGTCCTGGTCGCCGCGGTGGTCCTGCACGCGGTGTCCGCGTACCAGCTCAGCCGGCGCGACCTGCGGGCGCGCCCCAGCAAGTACGTGCACAAGAAGCCGCGCGCGAGCTATGCCACGAACACGATGCGCTACGGCGGCATCATCATGGCGCTGTTCATCGTCTGGCACATCCTGGACCTGACGACCGGGACCGTGCACTCGGGCGGATTCCAGTCCGGGCACCCGTACCAGAACGTCATCGACACCTTCTCCACCTGGTACGGCAACGTCATCTACATCGTCGCCATGCTCGCCATGGGGCTGCACGTCCAGCACGGGTTCTGGAGCGCGGCGCAGACCCTCGGCGCCGGCCGCGCGACCCGCGACCGCGCCCTGAAGACCCTCGCCAACGTTCTGGCGCTGGTGCTGACGGTGGGCTTCGTCTCCGTACCCGTCGCCGTCATGACCGGAGTGGTGAGCTGACATGAACGACTACACGGACTACGCGACCGGCGCACCGGTCACCGACACCAAGGCGCCCGCCGGCCCCGTCGCCGAGCGCTGGGACACCCGCCGCTTCGAGGCGAAGCTGGTCAACCCCGCCAACCGCCGCAAGCACACCGTCATCGTCGTCGGCACCGGACTGGCCGGCGGCTCGGCCGGTGCGACGCTCGCCGAACAGGGCTACCACGTCGTCCAGTTCTGCTTCCAGGACTCGCCCCGACGGGCCCACTCGGTCGCAGCCCAGGGCGGCATCAACGCGGCGAAGAACTACCGCAACGACGGCGACTCGGTCCACCGGCTCTTCTACGACACCGTCAAGGGCGGCGACTTCCGCGCCCGCGAGTCCAACGTCCACCGCCTGGCCCAGATCTCCGTGGAGATCATCGACCAGTGCGTGGCGCAGGGCGTCCCCTTCGCCCGCGAGTACGGCGGCCTCCTCGACAACCGCTCCTTCGGCGGCGTCCAGGTATCCCGCACCTTCTACGCGCGCGGCCAGACCGGACAGCAACTGCTCCTCGGCGCCTACCAGGCGCTCTCCCGGCAGATCGCGGCGGGCAACGTCGAACTGCACCCCCGTACCGAGATGCTCGACCTGGTCATCGTCGACGGCAAGGCCCGCGGCATCGTCGCCCGCGACCTGGTCACGGGGAAGATCGACACGTACTTCGCCAACCCCTGCTTCACCCAGATCCACCCCACCTGCATCCCGCGCACCGGCGAGCACCAGTCCAAGCTGACGCTGATGAGCGAGTCGCTCCGCAACGACGGCCGCATCTGGGTGCCGAAGGCCAAGGGGGACGACCGCCCCGCGAACGAGATCCCCGAGGACGAGCGCGACTACTACCTGGAGCGCATCTACCCCGCCTTCGGCAACCTCGTGCCCCGCGACATCGCCTCCCGCGCCGCGAAGAACGTCTGCGACGAGGGACGCGGCGTGGGCCCCGGCGGCCAGGGCGTCTACCTGGACTTCGCCGAAGCCATCGAGCGGATGGGCCGCGCCAAGGTCGAGGAGAAGTACGGCAACCTCTTCGACATGTACGCGCAGATCACGGCGGAGAACCCGTACGAGACCCCCATGCGGATCTACCCGGCCGTGCACTACACGATGGGCGGTCTCTGGGTCGACTACGACCTCCAGACCACGATCCCGGGCCTGTTCGCGATCGGCGAGGCCAACTTCTCCGACCACGGCGCCAACCGGCTCGGCGCCTCCGCGCTGATGCAGGGCCTCGCCGACGGCTACTTCGTCCTGCCGTCGACCATCAACGACTACCTGGCCCGCAACCCGCACCACGACGAGGTCGACGCCTCCCACCCCGCCGTGGAGGAGGTCGTCGCCGAGACCGAGGACCGGCTCAACCTGCTGCTGGCCGTCGACGGCGACCGCACCCCCGACTCCTTCCACCGGGAGATCGGTGAACTCATGTGGGAGTACTGCGGAATGGCCCGCACCGAGGAGGGCCTGCGCAAGGCCCTCGGCCGGATCCCGCAGATCCGCGAGGAGTTCTGGCGCCGCATCAAGGTCCCCGGAACGGGCGCCGAGTTCAACCAGTCCCTGGAGAAGGCCAACCGCATCGTCGACTACCTGGAGCTCGCCGAGCTCATGTGCCTCGACGCCCTGCACCGCGCGGAGTCCTGCGGAGGCCACTTCCGCGAGGAGTCACAGACCGCGGACGGCGAAGCCGCCCGCCGGGACGAGGAGTTCTCGTACGCGGCGGCATGGGAGTTCGCCGCCACCGGCGAAGCCCCCGTCCTGCACAAGGAAGACCTCGTCTTCGAGTACGTCCACCCCACTCAGCGGAGCTACGCATGAAGCTCACCCTGCGCGTCTGGCGCCAGAAGAACGCCGGAGCCCCCGGCGCCATGTCCACCTACGAGGTGGACGGAATCTCGCAGGACATGTCGTTCCTGGAGATGCTCGACACCCTCAATGAGGAGCTCATCCTCGAAGGCGACGACCCCGTCGCCTTCGACCACGACTGCCGCGAGGGCATCTGCGGCGCGTGCAGCCTGGTCATCAACGGCGACGCCCACGGCCCGGAGCGCACCACCACGTGCCAGCTCCACATGCGGTCCTTCGAGGACGGCGACACGATCGACATCGAGCCCTGGCGCGCCTCGGCCTTCCCGGTCGTCAAGGACCTGGTCGTGGACCGTTCGGCGTTCGACCGGATCATCCAGGCCGGCGGCTACATCTCGGCCCCGACCGGTACGGCACCCGACGCGCATGCGACACCGGTGCCCAAGCCGGACGCGGACTTCGCCTTCGAGCACGCCGAGTGCATCGGCTGCGGAGCCTGCGTCGCCGCCTGCCCCAACGGCTCGGCGATGCTGTTCACCTCGGCGAAGGTCAACCACCTGAACGTTCTGCCGCAGGGCGCCCCGGAGCGCGAGACGCGGGTCCTGGACATGGTGGGGCAGATGGACAGCGAGGGCTTCGGCGGCTGCACGCTCACCGGCGAGTGCGCCACGGCCTGCCCGAAGGGCATCCCGCTGCCGTCGATCTCCGCGATGAACAAGGAGTGGCTGCGGGCGACCCGCAAGGTCCACCGCTGAGCGCTCGTGCCGGTTCCCGGTCCCGGAGGCCGCCCGCCCCCGGGACCGGGAAGTCCGTATGCCGCCGGCAGGGTCAGGAGGTCACGGAGAGATCGTCCCCGTAGACCGTGCCCTGTCCGTACCAGCCGTGCAGATAGACGGTCACCGTGCCGCTCGCGCCGGTGGTGAAGGCCACCGACTGCTTGGCGTAGCCGCTCGACGAACCCCAGGTGTTCGCCGACGCGCCGCCCCGGACACCGAGGTAGCCGTAGTTCCCCTGCACCCACCCCTGAAGCGTGTACTTGGTGTTGGGCGCCAGGGTGAGCGTCTGGGTGCACTCGCCGGTCTGCGAGGAGGTGGCCGCGACGGCGAGGGCGTGCGTACCGCCGTGCACCGGGGTGGAGACGACCGCGCCGCCGGACTCACAGGTCCAGGGACCGAGCGAGCCGGTCTCGAAGTTGCCGTTGACCAGCGATCCGGTGCCGCCGCCCGGACCCGAGACGGTCAGGGTGTACGGGGCCGAGTGGCTCAGCGTGCCCGAAGCGCCGGTCACGTTGATGGTGTACGTGCCGGGTGCGGCCGACGCCGAGGCGCTGACCGTCAGCGTCGACGTGCCCCCTGCGGTGACCGACGCCGGGCTCAGCGAAGCCGTCACTCCGGCCGGCGCCCCGCTCGTCGTCAGTGCGACGGTCTTGGCGCTCCCCGAGGTGACCACGGTCTTCACGGTGGCCGTGGCCGAACCGCCCGGTGCAACCGTCGCCGATGCGGGGGTGACGGCCACCGAGTAGTCGTCCGTCACCGGGCCGCTGCCGCCGCTCGTGAACGGGGCGAACGTGTGGCTGAAGTACCAGGTGTCCTGCGCGATGCCGGAGCAGGTGTCGCTGCCGCCGGTGCCGGGACAGCCGCCGTTGTCGCGCTGGAGTGCCCAGAACGACAGCGTGCTGACGCCCTTGGAGACGGCCCAGTTGTAGACCTGGGTGGCATCGGCGGTGGTGAACGTCTCGGCGGGGCCGTAGTCGTCGATGCCCGGCATCTCGATGATGCCGGTCATGCCCCAGAGCTGGGCGTCGGTCTTCGACGGATACAGATCGGCGAGCTGGCCCTTGAGGCCGGTGATCGCCGTCTGGGTGTCCTGTGCCATGTTGTGCGCGGCACCGTCGTAGTAGTCGAACGTCATGAGGTTCACGACGTCGACCTTCGCGCCGTTGGACACCGCGTTCTCCAGCACCGCGAGGCCGCTCTCGGCCAGCCCGCCCGTGGTGGTGGGCAGGGTGTACGAGATCTGCACCGAGCGGCCGTTGGCGGCCGCCCAGTCCTGGACCTTCTTGATCGCCTTGTTGCGGCGGTCGATGCCGGCGCTGTTCTCCAGGGAGTTGTCCTCGATGTCCATGTCGAGGCGGGACACGTCGTAGGTCGTGATGACCTTCTCGTACGCCGCCGCGATGGAGTCGACGCTCGTACAGCTGTCGGCGATCTCGGTTCCGCCGTTGTCGGCCGCGTAGCCGCCGAACGACGGGATCACATCACCGCCGCGCGACCGGATGGTGGTGAAGTCGGCGCCGAACTCGGACGAGGCGATGGGGGTGCCCGAATCGCCGTTCCAGTAGGGGGTGCAGGAACCGCGGGCCTGCGTCTGGATGAAGGCCATGGTCAGGTACTTCGCGCCGGACGCCTGGGAGAGCGCGGCCGGGCTGTCGCCGTTCCACGCCTCGAAGTACGGGGCGAAGACGTGTGCGGGCAGGGGGGTTGCGGCGGTTGCGGCGGCCTGTGCGCCGGCGCCTGATCCGAGGACCAGGCCTGCGGACGCGACGACGGTGGCCAAGGCGCCGAGGACGGCGCCGACTTTTCTTGGACGTCTCATGGGGGAGCTCCCAGCGGGGTGGGACAGCGGACGGATTGCCGTGAGGCATGCCCATGATTGGTCTGGACCAGATAACTGTCAACGTTCTTTACTGTTTCATGTCCAGCCGCTGCCCTGGCACTTAACTCGCTTGGAGTGCAGGGAAGTTGGACTTGGCGGGGCGTTCAGTCCCGGGGGAGCGCAGCTCGGAGGTATGCGGCCGTGCGGCCGTCCTCGGCCCGGGCCACCTCCGCCGGCGGCCCGGCCGCCACGATCCGGCCGCCGCGGTCGCCGCCGCCCGGGCCGAGGTCGATCACCCAGTCGGACCCCGCCACCACGGCCATGTCGTGCTCCACCACCACGACGGTGCTGCCCGCGTCGACCAGCCCGTGCAACTGCCGCATCAGCACCTCGACATCGGCCGGATGCAGCCCGGTCGTCGGCTCGTCGAGCAGATACAGGGTGTGGCCCCGCCGGGCGCGCTGCAGTTCCGCGGCCAGCTTGATCCGCTGCGCCTCGCCGCCGGACAGCTCCGTCGCCGGCTGCCCGAGGCGCAGATAGCCGAGGCCCACATCGAGCAGCGTCCGCAGGCTGCGTCCGGCGGCGGGCGTGTCCGCGAAGAAGCCGGCCGCCGACTCCACCGTGAGGTCCAGCACCTGGGCGATGTTCAGCCCCCGCAGGGTGACGTCGAGCGTCTCCGGGTTGTACCGCGCTCCGTGGCAGTCGGGGCAGGGCGCGTACGTACTGGGCAGGAACAGCAGCTCCACCGAGACGAACCCCTCGCCCTGACAGGTCTCGCACCGCCCGCCCGCCACGTTGAAGGAGAACCGGCCCGCCCGGTAGCCCCGCTCGCGCGCCACAGCGGTCGCGGCGAACAGCTTGCGCACGACGTCGAACAGCCCCGTGTACGTGGCCAGGTTGGAACGGGGGGTACGGCCGATGGGCCGCTGGTCGACCTGGACCAGGCGGTCCACCGCGGCCAGCCCCTCCGCCGAGGCGCAGCCGGGCGCCGGCCGCTCCACCTGCTCCTCCCCGGCGTCCGAGGCCTGCCGGTCCGCCAGCGCACCCGCCAGAACCTGGCCCACCAGTGTCGACTTCCCCGAGCCCGAGACCCCGGTGACGGCCGTGAACACCCCGAGCGGGAAGGCGGCGTCCACGCCGCGCACGTTGTGCCGGTTCACCCCGTGCAGCCGCAGCCACCCCGAGGGCGTGCGTACCTCGCGTACGGGAGCGGGGGCGTCGTCGAAGAGGAAGCGCCGCGTCGCCGACTCCGCGACGTCGGCGAGAGCGGCCGGAGGTCCGCTGTGCAGGACCCGGCCGCCGTGCTCACCGGCCAGCGGCCCCACGTCGACGAGCCAGTCCGCCTGCCGCACCACATCCATCTGGTGCTCCACGACGAAGACCGTGTTGCCGGCCTCCTTGAGCCGGCCGAGCACCGCCAGCAGCGACTCCGTGTCCGCCGGATGCAGCCCGGCAGACGGTTCGTCCAGGACGTAGACGACGCCGAAGAGCCCCGACCGGAGCTGGGTGGCCAGCCGCAGCCGCTGGAGTTCGCCGGACGAGAGCGTCGGAGCCGTACGGTCGAGGCTGAGATAGCCCAGACCCAGTTCGGTGACCGTCCCGATCCGGGCCAGCAGGTCCCCCGTCAGCACCCGGGCGGTGTCGTCCCCGCCCGCCGCCGAGAGCACCTCGGCGAGCTCCGTGAGCGCGAGGCCCGCCAGCTCCGCGATCGTACGGCCCGCGAAGGTCACCGCCAGGGCCTCCGGCCGCAGCCGGCTGCCCCCGCAGACCGGGCAGGGCGCACTCGTCAGGAAACGTTCGGCCCTGGCCCGCAGCGGGCGGCTCCGGGAGTCGGCGAACGTGTGCATCACATAGCGCCGCGCGCTCATGTACGTACCCTGGTAAGGGCGTTGGATCCGGCCCGCGTCGCGCACGGGATGCACGGTGACCACCGGCTGCTCGTCGGTGAAGAGGATCCACTCACGGTCGGCCGGATCGAGTTCGTGCCACGGCCGGTCGATGTCGTAGCCCAGTGCGTCCAGCACGTCGCGCAGGTTCTTGCCCTGCCACGCCCCCGGCCAGGCCGCGATCGCCCCGGCCCTGATCGACAGCCCGGGGTCGGGGACCAGGAGCTCCTCGGTGGTGCGGTGGATCCGGCCGAGACCGTGGCATTCGGGGCAGGCGCCGACGGCGGTGTTCGGCGAGAAGGAGTCCGAGTCCAGTCGCTCCGCCCCGGGCGGGTACTCGCCGGCCCGCGAGAACAGCATCCGCAGGGAGTTGGACAGGGTCGTCACCGTACCGACGGACGACCGCGCCCCCGGCGCGGACCGGCGCTGCTCCAGCGAGACCGCCGGCGGCAGCCCGGTGATCTCGCCGACCTTCGGTGCGCCCACCTGGTGGATGAGCCGCCGGGCGTAGGGCGCGACGGACTCGAAGTAGCGGCGCTGGGCCTCCGCGTAGATCGTCCCGAAGGCCAGTGAGGACTTCCCGGACCCGGAGACGCCCGTGAACACGGTGAGGGTGTCGCGCGGGATGTCGACCCGGACGTCCCGCAGATTGTGCTCGCGTGCGCCGCGGACCCTGACGTACGGATCGTGGGGGGTGGGCATGGGG
>NZ_JAELVH010000336.1 GCF_019399235.1 Streptomyces poriferorum
CCCCCCGAACTCCCCGAAGGCCGCCTCCTGTTGCAGACCCTGCGCTCCCACGACCAGTACAACACCACCATCTACGGCCTCGACGACCGCTACCGCGGCATCAAGGGCGGCCGCCGCGTCGTCCTCGTCAACCCCGACGACGCCACCACCCTCGGCCTCACCGACGGCACCTACACCGACCTCGTCAGCGAATGGAAGGACGGCACCGAACGACGCGCCCCCGGCTTCCGCGTCGTCCACTACCCCACCGCCCGCGGCTGCGCCGCCGCGTACTACCCCGAGACCAACGTGCTGGTCCCCCTGGACTCCACCGCCGACACCAGCAACACCCCCGCCAGCAAGTCCGTCGTGGTGCGCTTCGAGAACACACACTGACACCCTCGGGAGCAGGCGCACTAAGCGCCCGCTCAGTCGTCTGATAAGAACAGTGCACACACAAGAACGTGCGCACAGCAGCGAACCACCGCAGACGATCGGAGCCGGACCCATGGGCGAGCACACCACACCCCAGTTCCCCCAGGAGATCATCGACGAGTACGCCGCCCTCGGCGTCGACCTGCCCGCACTCTTCTCCGCAGGCCACCTCGGCGAACGCATGGGCGTCACGATCATCGAAGCCTCCGCGGACCGCGTCGTCGCCACCATGCCCGTCGAAGGCAACACCCAGCCCTACGGACTCCTGCACGGCGGCGCCTCCGCCGTCCTCGCCGAGACCCTCGGATCCATCGGCTCCATGCTCCACGGCGGCGCCACCAAGATCGCCGTCGGCGTCGACCTGAACTGCACCCATCACCGAGGGGTACGAAGCGGCCTCGTCACCGGCACCGCCACCCCCGTACACCGCGGCCGCACCACCGCCACGTACGAAATCGTCATCACCGACGAACAGGACAAGCGGGTCTGCACCGCCCGCCTCACCTGCCTCCTGCGCGACCTCCCCAAGGGCGACGCCTCCTGACCTCGCACCACCCCGAACCACCACTGCCCGGCCGGATCCCGAATCCAGCCGGGCAGTGCCATACCCGGGCACAACCACCGCCCCACACACAGAACTTGCACATCAGCGACAGCCAACACCCTTGACCATCCAGCACGTTCCGTGGCCCACTCATCTGCCACAACCCGCCCGCGCACCCACCACACCGCGTCGACCACACCACCCCGGATGTAACACTGCGTAACAATCCCGCAATGTGCACCCGCCCGACGCCCCACAACGAACCCGGCCCCGCAGGCACCGGGCACTCAGGCGCGCCCACCCACGCCTCCACACACCCCCCACCACGCGACAGCACCAAGATCGCCTCAAGCCCCTTAGCAGAGCTGCGCGTTCTCAGCATGCGGTCACTTCACCGTCCGGTGCAAAGACGTACATGTCCACACAGCCACCTCAAGCCTTGCTCAAGGGCATAACAAGACAGTCACATCCTGCTCCACCCCCATCCCCGACCCCCACCCCTGCCCTTAGAGTCACCGCCAGTCACCGCGCCGCCGGGCGCGTCTGCAGCACGGCCCTGTACCAACCAGTACGGCCCGGCGAACGACACGGCACCTCAAGCAGAGGAGGCCGCGCCAGGGAAAGGACTTTTCGTGCGACACCGTTCTTTGCTCATCCTCACCACAGTGCTCACCACAGGAGCACTGACACTCACCGCCTGCGGGTCGCGCGACGACGACAAGAAGGGCAGCGACACCAGCAGCGGCAACCAGACCGTCGTCATCGGCGTCGACGCCCCGCTGACCGGCGACCTCTCCGCCCTCGGCCTCGGCATCAAGAACTCCGCCGACCTCGCCGCCAAGACGGCCAACAAGGACAAGACGGTCCCGGGCATCACCTTCGAGGTCCAGCCCCTCGACGACCAGGCGCAGCCCTCCGTCGGCCAGCAGAACGCCACCAAGTTCATCGACAACAAAAAGGTCCTCGGCGTTGTCGGCCCCCTGAACTCCGGCGTCTCCCAGTCGATGCAGAAGCCGCTCAACGACGCCGGCCTCACCCAGATCTCCCCCGCCAACACGGGCACCGAGCTGACCCAGGGCGACAACTGGAAGACCGGCGACAAGAAGCGCCCCTTCAAGACCTACTTCCGCACCGCCACCACGGACCAGATCCAGGGCGCCTTCGCCGCGAAGTACCTGTACAACAACGCGAAGATCAAGCAGGTCTACCTCATCGACGACCAGAAGCCCTACGGCGCCGGTCTCGCAGCCTCCTTCAAGGCCACGTTCACCGGCCTCGGCGGCAAGATCGCCGGATCCGACCACGTGAACCCCGACGACCGCGACTTCAACGCCGTCGTCACCAAGGTCAAGAAGTCCGGCGCCAAGGCCGTCTACTACGGCGGCGAGTACCCCGCCGGCGCACCCCTGAGCCAGCAGCTCAAGGACAGCGTCCAGATCCCCCTCATGGGCGGCGACGGCATGTACAGCGCCGACTTCATCAAGCTCAACAAGAAGGCCCAGGGCGACATCGCCACCTCCGTCGGCAAGCCCGTCGAAGAGCTGGAATCCGCCAAGACCTTCATCGCGAACTACAAGACCGCCGGATACAAGGACGCCTACGAGGCCTACGGCGGCGGCACCTACGACGCCACCTGGGCCATCATCGAGGCCGTCAAGGCCGTCGTCGCAGCCAACGACGGCAAGCTCCCCGACGACTCCCGCGCCAAGGTCCTCGAAGCCGTGAGCAAGGTCAGCTTCGAAGGCGTCACCGGCCCCGTCTCCTTCGACGAGTACGGCGACACCACCAACACCATGATGACCGCCTACCAGGTCGACGGCGGCAAGTGGGCCTCCAAGCTCAGCGAGGCCTACAAGCCGTAACAAGCTCCCGGTCACTCCCTGACTGACACCAGACCGCGCGGGAGCGCTACGAGCGCTCCCGCGCGGTGCCATATCCGAACCACTCCACGGAGGCCCTGCGGTGCACGAACTGCCGCAACAGCTGGCCAATGGACTCATCCTCGGCGCGATGTACGGACTCATCGCGATCGGTTACACGATGGTCTACGGAATCATCCAGCTCATCAACTTCGCCCACGGCGAGATCTTCATGATCGGAGGCTTCGGAGCTCTCACCGTGTACCTCTGGATGCCGGCCGGCTCCAACCTCCTCGCAATCGTCCCGCTCATGATCATCGGCGGCGTCATATGCTCCGTCGCCATCAGCGTCGCAGCCGAACGCTTCGCCTACCGCCCCCTGCGCACCGCCCCCAGGCTCGCCCCGCTGATCACCGCGATCGGACTCTCCCTCGCACTCCAGCAGGCCATCTGGAAGTGGTACCCCAACGCCACCAAGGACCGACCCTTCCCCCAGTTCAAGGGCGAAGCATTCGACGTCTTCGGCGCCCACATCCAACGCGGTGACCTCTTCGTCCTCATCGCCGCCCCCGTCTGCATGATCGCCCTCGGCCTCTTCGTCTCCAAGACCCGCTCCGGCCGCGGCATGCAAGCCACCTCGCAGGACCCCGACACCGCCAAGCTCATGGGCATCAACACCGACCGCATCATCGTCATGGCCTTCGCCATCGGTGCCGCGTTCGCAGCCGTCGCAGCCGTCGCCTACGGGCTCAAGAACGGCCAGATCGGCTTCAAAATGGGCTTCATCATGGGCCTGAAAGCCTTCACCGCAGCCGTACTCGGCGGCATCGGCAACATCTACGGCGCCATGCTCGGCGGAGTCGTACTCGGCGTCGCCGAATCCCTCGCCACCGGCTACATGAGCGACGTCCCCGGCATGGACCTCTTCGGCGGCGGCGCCTGGAAGGACGTATGGGCCTTCGTCCTCCTCATCGTCGTCCTGCTGCTCCGGCCACAGGGCCTGCTCGGCGAACGCGTCGCGGACAGGGCGTGATACGGATGACCACCCAGAAAGCACTCATCCCGCTGCCCGCACCGATCGCCCGGATCGCCACCGCCACAGGCGCAGCCGTCGCACTCGCCGGCACCTTCCTACCCTGGACCTGGACCTCCGAATTCCCCGGCGACCTCACCGTCACCGGCTACCCCGGCGGCCTCCAGATCCTCACCCTCACCGCCGCGATCCTCACCCTCCTCTTCACCCTCTGCGGATACGGCATCCGAGGCCTGCGCTGGCTCACCCCCGGCGGCACCAACAGCCCCGTACGCCTCCTCGCCCTCGCCACCCTCGGCACCACCGGCTACACCATCGGTGCCATCGCCTACGAACTCGGCGGCGTGGTCAACCTCGAACCCGGAGCCTGGGTCAGCGGCATCGGCGCACTCATCGCCTTCCTCGCCGCACTCGGACTCCCCAGCGACGAACCGCTCCCCGCCGACGGCCCCCCGGCCAACGCCTGGCAGCGCTTCCGCAACAGCCTCGCCGCACCGTCCGTCGGCCGCGCCAAGCCCCTCCCCGGCTGGGGCGAGATCCTCATCATCACCGCCGCCTTCGCCGTCGCGCTGTACGTCTTCACCTACTGCATCGACATCCCCACCGAGGAATCCGAACAGTTCATCGGCTTCCTCATCACCGCGGGCTTCACCTTCACCGCACTCACGCGGGCCGGAATCATCGCCCGCATCACCGCGCTGACCACGAAGCACCGCAACGTCACCCTCATCGCAGCCCTGGTCGCAGCGTTCTGCTTCCCCTTCACCCAGGACACCGCGGAATTCACCCTCATCGGTGCGAACATCCTCATCTTCGCCACCGTCGCACTCGGCCTCAACGTCGTCGTCGGCCTCGCCGGCCTCCTCGACCTCGGCTACGTCGCCTTCCTCGGCGTCGGCGCCTACACCGCCGCCCTCGTCTCCGGCGCGCCCCTCTCCGCCATCGGCGTTCAGTTCCCCTTCTGGGCCGCCGTCCTCACCGGAGCCGCGGTCTCACTGATCTTCGGCGTCCTCATCGGCGCCCCGACCCTGCGACTGCGCGGCGACTACCTCGCCATCGTCACCCTCGGCTTCGGAGAGATCTTCCGCGTCACCGTCAACAACCTCAACGGCAACAGCGGACCCGACCTCACCAACGGCTCCCAGGGCATCCCCAGCATCCCCGACCTCAACCTCTTCGGGATCGACTTCGGACTCAGCCACGACATCGGCCCCTTCACCCTCAGCAGGCCGGCCAACTACTACCTCCTGCTGCTCGTCGTCACCGCCGTCGTCGTCCTGGTCTTCCGCCGCTCCGGGGACTCCCGCATCGGCCGCGCCTGGGTCGCCATCCGCGAGGACGAAACCGCAGCCACCGCCATGGGCATCAACGCCTTCCGGCTCAAACTGCTCGCCTTCGCCCTCGGCGCCACCCTCGCCGGACTCGCCGGAACCGTCCAGTCACACGTCAGCTACACCGTGACGCCCGAGCAGTACCAGTTCGCCGGCCCCGTGCCCCCGAACTCCGCCTTCCTCCTCGCCGCCGTCATCCTCGGCGGCATGGGAACCCTCAGCGGACCCTTCATCGGCGCCGCACTGCTCTACCTCATCCCGGCCAAGCTGCAGTTCATGCAGGACTACCAGCTCCTGCTCTTCGGCATCGCGCTCATCCTCCTGATGCGCTTCCGCCCCGAAGGCCTGATCGCCGACCGCCGCAAGCAACTCGAATTCCACGAGAACGACGAACCCGTCCTCGTACCCGAACCACGGCAGCCCGAAGAAGCCGACGCCGGCATCACCAAGGCGGGGGCGTGACCACCATGACCACCACCACGAACACCACGACCACCGTCCTCGACGCCAGCGGCGTCACCATGCGCTTCGGCGGACTCACCGCCGTACGCAACGTCGACCTCACCGTCAACGCGGGCGAAATCGTCGGACTCATCGGCCCCAACGGCGCCGGCAAAACCACCTTCTTCAACTGCCTCACCGGCCTCTACGTCCCCACCGAGGGCAAGGTCAGCTACAAAGGCACCGTCCTGCCGCCCAAGCCCCACCTCGTCACCAAGGCAGGCATCGCCCGCACCTTCCAGAACATCAGGCTCTTCGCCAACATGACCGTCCTGGAGAACGTCCTCGTCGGACGCCACACCAGGACCAAAGAAGGCCTCTGGTCCGCACTCCTGCGCCTCCCCGGCTTCACCAAGGCCGAACAGGCCAGCCACGAACGCGCCATGGAACTCCTGGAGTTCATCGGCCTCCAGGACAAGGCCGACCACCTCGCGCGCAACCTCCCCTACGGAGACCAGCGCAAGCTGGAAATCGCCCGCGCACTCGCCAGCGACCCCGGCCTCCTCCTCCTGGACGAGCCCACCGCCGGCATGAACCCCCAGGAAACCCGCGTCACCGAAGAACTCATCTTCGCCATCCGGGACCAGGGCATCGCTGTCCTCGTCATCGAGCACGACATGCGCTTCATCTTCAACCTCAGCGACCGCGTCGCCTGCCTCGTACAGGGCGAAAAGCTCGTCGAAGGCACCGCCGAAGTCGTCCAGAGCGACGAACGCGTCATCGCCGCCTACCTCGGCACCCCCTTCGAAGGCGCCCCCGGCGCCGAAGAAGTCGCCGAAGTCGAAGCGGCGGAAGCGGAAGCGGTGGCAAGCACCGGCACCAGCCCCAAGGACACCACCACCACCGAGGAGGAGGACACCCGATGACCGCACTGCTCGAGGTCGAGGACCTCCGCGTCGCCTACGGCAAGATCGAAGCCGTCAAAGGCATCTCCTTCAGCGTCGACGCCGGCCAGGTGGTCACCCTCATCGGCACCAACGGCGCCGGCAAGACCACCACCCTGCGCACCCTCTCCGGACTGCTCAAGCCCATCGGCGGACGCATCCTCTTCGAGGGCAAGCCACTCGCCAACATCCCCGCACACAAGATCGTCGCCCTGGGCCTCGCCCACTCCCCCGAGGGCCGCCACATCTTCCCCCGGCTGACGATCACCGAGAACCTCCTCCTCGGCGCCTACCTCCGCAACGACAAGGCAGGCATCGAGAAGGACATCCAGCGCGCCTACGACCTCTTCCCCATCCTCGGGGAACGCCGGAAGCAGGCCGCCGGAACCCTCTCGGGCGGCGAACAGCAGATGCTCGCCATGGGACGCGCCCTCATGTCCCAGCCCAAACTGCTCATGCTCGACGAGCCCTCCATGGGCCTCTCCCCGATCATGATGCAGAAGATCATGGAAACCATCGTCGAGCTCAAGGCCTCGGGCACCACGATCCTGCTCGTCGAGCAGAACGCCCAGGCCGCCCTCTCCCTCGCGGACCAGGGCCACGTCATGGAGATCGGCAAGATCGTCCTCTCCGGCACCGGGGCGGACCTCCTCCACGACGAGTCCGTCCGCAAGGCGTACCTCGGCGAGGACTGACGTCCGTACGAAGAAGGCCCGCGCCCCGGATGTCCGGGGCGCGGGCCTTCTTCATGTACGCGTACGGGTACGGCTACTCGGCCGCCCGCTTCTTCTCCTCGGCGTCCTCGATCAACGCCTCCGCCAGCTGCTGCATCGACAGCCGCCGGTCCATCGACGTCTTCTGGATCCACCGGAACGCCGCCGGCTCCGAGAGCCCGTAGTCCGTCTGCAGAATGCTCTTCGCCCGGTCCACGAGCTTCCGCGTCTCCAGCCGCTGCGACAGGTCCGCGACCTCGCCCTCCAGCGCCTTCAGCTCCGCGAACCGCGACACCGCCATCTCGATGGCCGGCACCACGTCGCTCTTGCTGAACGGCTTCACCAGGTACGCCATCGCCCCGGCGTCCCGGGCCCGCTCCACGAGGTCGCGCTGCGAGAACGCGGTGAGCATCAGGACGGGCGCGATGGACTCCTCGGCGATCTTCTCCGCGGCGGAGATGCCGTCGAGGACCGGCATCTTCACATCGAGGATGACCAGGTCCGGCTTGTGCTCCCGGGCCAGCTCGACGGCCTGCTGCCCGTCTCCGGCCTCACCGACGACCGAGTACCCCTCTTCTTCGAGCATCTCTTTGAGGTCGAGGCGGATGAGCGCCTCGTCCTCGGCGATGACGACGCGGGTCGTCAGCGGCGGGACGTGCGACTTGTCGTCGTCGGCGACGGGCTGGGGCGACTCGGGGGTGGTCACGGGGCTCCTTGGTTCAGGGCAGGTACTGCTGCGAAGCAGCCTACCTACCTGCTGTGCGCTTCTCTTACCAGGTACACTTCTGACCGGTTACCAAGCCGGGTTGGCGCAATTGGCTGACGCGGAGGTCTCAAACACCTCTGTCCGAAAGGACATGTGGGTTCGAATCCCATACCCGGCACCACTCCGGAAAGCGGATGTTCACGTTCTCGTGAACATCCGCTTTTCGTTGCACGCAGTAGCTGTCGATCGCCCATCGTGGTCGTGTGAACCACCACGGAACCGAAATGCGACAGAAAGCACTCACCCTTCTCCGGGGTGGTGCACGGAATGCGGACGTGGCTCGGAAGCTGAACGTGCCGACGGGCACCATCAGCTACTGGAAACACATGGATCGCGCCAAGCGCGGCGAGTGTCCCGGTCCTCATCGCTCCGTCTGCCCTCGCTGTGACGACGCACTCGACCAGGCCGCCTATGCCTACCTCCTCGGCCTCTACCTCGGAGATGGGCACATCATCCAGAACAGGGCCATGAAGACGCCCAGCCTGTCCATCACGTGCGCCGACTCCTGGCCCGGGCTCATGGACCAGTGCGAGGAGGCCATGCGCGCCGTCTTTCCCGAGAACTCCGTCTGCAGGGTGCGCCGAAAGGGATGTCGCGAGGTGAAGATGTACTCGAAGCACCTGTGGTGCCTCTTCCCTCAGCATGGCCCCGGCAAGAAGCACGACCGTCTCATCGCCCTCGAACCCTGGCAGCAGGAAATCGTCGATGCCTACCCCTGGGACTTCATCCGCGGACTCATCCACTCCGACGGCTGCCGGAACATGAACTGGACCACCAGGATGGTGGGCGGCGCGCGGAAGCGGTACGAGTATCCGCGGTACTGGTTCACCAACGTCTCGGACGACATCCGGCGGCTCTACACCGACACCCTCGACAAGCTCGGCATCGAGTGGACTCACTGCACCCGCGCGGGCAAGGAGTACAACATCTCCGTCGCCCGACGGGCATCCGTAGCCCTCATGGATGCACACGTCGGGCCGAAATACTGAGCCAGCCCCCTACTTCGGGCTGTCGTCCTCGCCGATGTGGTGCACGCGCACCAGGTTCGTCGAGCCCGCGACGCCCGGCGGGGAGCCTGCCGTGATGACGACCACGTCGCCCTTCTGGCAGCGGCCGATCTTCAGCAGCTCCTCGTCCACCTGCGCCACCATCGCGTCCGTCGAGTCCACGTGCGGACCCAGGAACGTCTCCACGCCCCACGTGAGGTTCAGCTGGGAGCGGGTGGCCGGGTCAGGGGTGAAGGCCAGGAGCGGGATGGGTGAGCGGTAGCGGGAGAGGCGCTTGACCGTGTCGCCGCTCTGGGTGAAGGCGACCAGGAACTTCGCGCCGAGGAAGTCGCCCATCTCCGCTGCCGCGCGGGCGACCGCACCGCCCTGGGTGCGGGGCTTGTTGCGGTCCGTGAGCGGGGGCAGGCCCTTGGCGAGGATGTCCTCCTCGGCCGCTTCGACGATGCGGGACATCGTGCGTACCGTCTCGATGGGGTACTTGCCGACGCTCGTCTCGCCGGAGAGCATCACCGCGTCCGTGCCGTCGATGACGGCGTTGGCGACGTCGGACGCTTCGGCGCGGGTGGGGCGGGAGTTGTCGATCATCGAGTCGAGCATCTGGGTGGCGACGATGACCGGCTTGGCGTTGCGCTTGGCGAGTTTGATGGCGCGCTTCTGGACGATCGGGACCTGTTCCAGGGGCATTTCGACGCCGAGGTCGCCGCGGGCGACCATGATGCCGTCGAAGGCGGCGACGATGTCGTCGATGTTCTCGACGGCCTGGGGCTTCTCGACCTTGGCGATGACGGGGAGGCGGCGGCCTTCCTCGTCCATGATGCGGTGGACGTCCTCGATGTCGCGTCCGCTGCGGACGAAGGAGAGGGCGATGATGTCGGCGCCGGTGCGCAGGGCCCAGCGGAGGTCTTCGATGTCCTTTTCGGAGAGGGCGGGGACGGAGACGGCGACGCCGGGGAGGTTGAGGCCTTTGTGGTCGGAGACCATGCCGCCTTCGATGACGGTGGTGTGGACGCGGGGGCCGTCGACGTGGGTGACTTCGAGGGTGACGCGGCCGTCGTCGATGAGGATGCGTTCGCCTGCGGTGACATCGGCATTGAGGCCGGTGTAGGTGGTGCCGCAGGTGTGGCGGTCGCCTTCCATGGGTTCGACGGTGATGGTGAAGTCGTCACCGCGTTCAAGGAGTACGGGTCCTTCGCGGAAGCGTCCGAGGCGGATCTTCGGGCCTTGAAGGTCGGCGAGGATACCGACGCTGCGGCCGGCTTCGTCGGATGCTTTGCGTACGCGGTGGTAGCGGTCTTCGTGTTCGGCGTAGGTGCCGTGGCTGAGGTTGAGGCGGGCGATGTCCATTCCCGCGTCGACCAGGGCTTTGATCTGGTCGTATGTGTCGGTGGCGGGTCCTAGTGTGCAAACGATTTTGGCTCGGCGCATAGGGCGAGCCTAAACCTTACCTACGGGTAGTTAATTGGCCGCGCATGACTGGTCAACGTCCTTTGGGTGAAGGGTTTTTGACAAGTGTTGAATTGTGCGGCGGGTTGCTCGGATGAGCGTTCGGTGGTGGGTTCCGGCGTCGCGTGGGGCGGGTGGTGTCGGGTGCGGGTTCGCGGTGGCAACCGGGTGGGGG
>NZ_JAELVH010000337.1 GCF_019399235.1 Streptomyces poriferorum
CGGCCGCACCCTGGCCGCCGCCGAGTCCCGCGCACGGGCGGCCTCCGAAGCGTCGGAGGCCGAGACGGCCGACGGCTCCACCCCCCGGCCCCGTACGTCCGACGCCAAGGCCCAGGCAGCCCGCTTCAGCAGCTTCCGCCAGGCCGTACGGCCCAACTCCCCGCACCCGGAAGGCAACACCCGATGACCGCGACCACCGACGAGAAGCTCAACTGGCTGCTGGAGGGGCTCCTTGAGCGCACTCCCGGCGCCCGTCACGCCCTCGTGCTTTCCAGGGACGGCCTCAAGCTGTGCCGTACCCCCGAGCTCTCCGTCGACCAGGCGGACCAGCTGGCCGCGATCTCGGCCGGAATCCAGAGCCTCTCGCACGGCGCGTCCGTCGAGTTCGGTGACGGCACCGGCGGCGTACGCTCCGCGATGGCCGAGTTCTACGGCGGGGTGCTGTTCATCGTCGAGGCGGGGGCAGGCGCCCACCTCGCGGTCGTCGCCTCCGACACCGCCGATGTCGGCCTCGTCGGCCACAACATGAGCGAGCTCGTCGAGCAGCTCGGCGAGCACCTCGTCGCCCCGCCGCGCGATTCCGTCCCGGCCTCCGAGACCGCGACCGTATGACTCCCCGCCCCCGCCCCGGCAGGGACGACGACCCGGACCGGCTGTACACCCTCACCGGTGGCCGCAGCCGGTCCGATTCGGCCGCCTTCGACCTGGTGACGCTGGTCGTCTCCGAATGCGAGCCGGCCCCCGGCATGCAGTCGGAGCACGTCACGATCCTGCGGATGTGCGAACGGCCCACCGCGGTCGTCGAACTCGCCGCCGGACTGAACCTGCCCGTCAGCATCGTGCGCATCCTGCTGTGCGACCTGCTCGACACCGGCCGGATCAGCGCCCGCCACCCCCGTACCGCCCGTGTCGCGGACCGGCTCCCCGACCCCGACATCCTGGAACAGGTGCTCGTTGGACTCCGCAACCTCTGACCGTGCCGCCCTGCAGGCCACGGCCGACAACGGACTGAAAATAGTCGTCGTCGGCGGCTTCGGGGTCGGCAAGACCACCATGGTCCGATCCGTGAGCGAGATCCGTCCGCTCAACACGGAGGAGACGATGACCCGTGCGGGCGAGGCCGTCGACCACCTCGACGGGGTGCAGTCGAAGACGTCCACCACGGTCGCCTTCGACTTCGGCCGGATCACGCTCGACGCGCGCTCCGTGCTGTACCTCTTCGGCGCACCCGGACAGGAACGCTTCTGGTTCCTGTGGGACCGGCTGTTCTCCGGGACCCTGGGAGCCGTCGTCCTCGTCGACACCCGGCGCCTCGCCGACTCCTGGTACGCCATCGACCGCCTGGAGCACCACGGCACCCCGTTCATCGTGGCGTGCAACGACTTCGGCGGCCCGCTCCACACCGAGCAGCAGATCCGCGAGGCGCTCGCCCTGTCGGACGACGTTCCGCTCGTGGAGTGCGACGCCCGGGACCGGTCCTCCAGCAAGTACGTCCTGATCACGCTGGTGGAGCACCTCTACGCCCTCTCCCGGCGCACGGTCAGCTCCACCGTCTCCTCCTCCGCCGCCGCCACCCGTCCGGAAACCGCTCCGGAGAAGACCCCGGAGCCCACCCCGTGACCCAGCCGCCAGAACCACCCCCGGGCTGCCCCGCGCACGGCCGCGTACCGCTGTCCGGTCCGCGGTTCCAGACCGAACCCACCCAGCTGTACCGGGAGATGCGCCGCGACCACGGCGCCGTGGCCCCCATCGTCCTGGACGGTGACGTCCCGGCCTGGCTGGTCCTCGGCTACCGCGAACTGCACCAGGTCACCAGCGACCCGGTGCTGTTCAGCCGCGACTCCGACCTCTGGACCCAGTGGGAGAACATCCCCGCCGACTGGCCGCTGCTGCCCATGATCGGCCGCAAGCAGCCCTCGATCCTCTACACGGTCGGTCCGCGGCACGTCGAGCGCGCCGCAATGATCAGCAACGCCCTGGAGGCGGTCGACCCGTTCGCCCTCAAGCGGTACGCGGAGGAGTTCGCCGACGAACTGATCGACCGGTTCTGCTCCAAGGGCTCGGTCGACATCATCGCCGAGTACGCGATGCTGCTCCCCGCCCGGATCCTGGCCAGGATCTACGGCTTCAGCGACGAAGTGGGCGACGCGCTCGTCGGCTCGATCAACGACATGATCGACGGCCGGGAGCGCGCCCTGGCCGGGCAGCAGCACCTCGGCATGTCGATGTTCCAGCTGCTGGCCGACAAGCACGCCGAACCCGGTGACGACGTAGCCACCCGGATGCTGGCCGACCCCGGCGGCTTCACGGACGAGGAGGTCGCCCAGGACCTCATGGTCATGATGGCCGCGGGCCACCAGCCGACCGCGGACTGGATGGGCAACTCGCTGCGGCTGATGCTCACCGACGACCGGTTCGCCGCCTCGCTCTCCGGCGGCCGGCACAGTGTCGCCGAGGCCATGAACGAAGTCCTGTGGGAGGACACCCCGACGCAGAACATCGCGGGCCGCTGGGCCTCCCGCGACACCCACCTCGGGGGCCGTCACATCCAGTCGGGCGACCTGCTGGTCCTCGGCTTCGCCGCCGCCAACGCCGACCCGCAGGTGCGCACCGACGGCTCCGCGCTCACCGGCGGAAACAACGCGTTCCTCTCCTTCGGCCACGGCGAGCACCGCTGCCCGTTCCCGGCCCAGGAGACGGCCGAGGTCATCGCCCGTACCGGTATCGAGGTCCTCCTGGACCGCCTCCCGGACATCGACCTGGCCGTCCCCGTCGAGCAGCTCACCCGGCGCCCCTCCCCATGGCTGCGGGGCCTGACGGATCTGCCCGTCGCCTTCACACCCACCCCCGCCACAGGTTCCGCCTCCGGAGGCCAGATATGACCCGCATCGCCCTCGACCCGTTCGTCGCCGACCTCGACGGCGAGAGCGCCGCCCTGCGCGCCGCGGGCCCGCTGGCCGAGGTGGAGCTGCCCGGCGGGGTGCACTGCTACGCGGTCACGCACCACGCGGAGGCGCGGCAGCTGCTGACCGACTCCCGCATCGTGAAGGACATCAACGTCTGGGGCGCCTGGCAGCGCGGCGAGATCCCCATGGACTGGCCGCTGATCGGTCTGGCCAACCCGGGCCGCTCCATGCTGACGGTCGACGGCGCCGACCACCGCCGGCTGCGCACCCTGGTGGCGCAGGCCCTCACCGTGAAGCGGGTGGAGCGGCTGCGCGCGGGCATCGAGGCGCTGACGACGGCGAGCCTGGACCGGCTCGCGGCCCTGCCCAAGGGCGAGAAGGTCGACCTGAAGGCCGAGTTCGCCTACCCGCTGCCGATGAACGTGATCAGCGAGCTGATGGGCGTCGACGGCGCCGACCACCCCCGCCTCAAGGAGCTCTTCGAGAAGTTCTTCTCGACGCAGACGCCGCCGGAGGAGGTCCCTCAGATGATGGCGGACCTCGGCACGCTCTTCACGAAGATCGTCGACGCGAAGCGGGCCGAGCCGGGCGACGACCTGACCAGTGCCCTGATCGCGGCCTCCGAGGACGGCGACCACCTCACCAACGAGGAGATCGTCAACACCCTCCAGCTGATCATCGCGGCGGGCCACGAGACGACGATCAGCCTGATCGTGAACGCCGTCGTCGCCCTGGAGACCCACCCCGAGCAGCGCAAGCAGGTCCTCTCCGGCGAGCTGCCGTGGGAGAACGTGATCGAGGAGACGCTGCGCTGGAACACCCCCACCTCGCACGTCCTGATCCGTTTCGCGACGGAGGACGTGGCCGTCGGGGAGAAGGTCCTCCCCAAGGGCGAGGCCCTGATCGTGTCCTTCGGCGCGCTGGGCCGGGACGAGGCGCAGTACGGCCCGACCGCCGGCGAGTTCGACGCGGCCCGGTCCCCCAACCGCCACATCGCCTTCGGCCACGGCCCGCACGTCTGCCCGGGCGCGGCGCTGTCCCGCCTGGAGGCGGGCGTCGCGCTGCCCGCCCTGTACGAGCGCTTCCCGGAGCTGGAGCTGGCCGTACCGGCCTCCGAGCTGCGGAACAAGCCGATCGTCACCCAGAACGACCTGTTCGACCTCCCGGTCGACCTGGGCTGACCTGGGCTGACCTGGGCTGACCTGGGCCACCCAAGCCCGTCCGGCGTTTGAGGACGGAACCCTCAGCGCCGGACCGGGGCTCGTACGGACATACCTCCAACGCTCACCAGTCGGATCCCCTGTCTCATCCGACGGACAGGGTGCGTGGCCGCTCCACCGAGCGGCTACGCTCCGACTCGTGGCCGACATCCAGATTCCCGCTGACATCAAGCCCGCCGACGGACGCTTCGGCGCCGGTCCTTCCAAGGTGCGGACGGAGGCGCTCGACGCGCTGGCCGCCACCGGTACGTCTCTGCTCGGTACGTCCCACCGCCAGGCCCCGGTGAAGAACCTGGTCGGCGCGGTACGTGACGGCGTGCGCGACCTCTTCTCCCTCCCCGAGGGATACGAGGTGATCCTGGGCAACGGCGGCTCCACCGCCTTCTGGGACATCGCGACGCACGGTCTGATCGAGTCGAAGTCCCAGCACCTCAACTTCGGCGAGTTCTCGTCGAAGTTCGCGAAGGCCGCCAAGCTCGCCCCGTGGCTGGCCGACCCGACCGTCATCGCCTCCGACCCGGGCACCCACCCGGACCCGAAGGCCGAGGCGGGCGTCGACGTCTACGCCTTCACCCACAACGAGACCTCCACCGGTGTCGCCGCGCCCATCAAGCGCGTCGCGGGCGCCGACGAGGGCTCCCTGGTCCTGGTGGACGCCACCTCGGGCGCGGGCGGCCTGCCGGTCGACATCGCCGAGACGGACGTCTACTACTTCGCCCCGCAGAAGTCCTTCGCCTCCGACGGCGGCCTGTGGATCGGCGTCTTCTCCCCGGCGGCCCTGGAGCGCGCTGCGCGCGTCCACGCCTCCGGCCGGCACATCCCGGAGTTCTTCTCGCTGCCGACGGCGATCGACAACTCCCTGAAGAACCAGACGTACAACACCCCGGCGCTCGCCACGCTCTTCCTCCTGAACGAGCAGCTGACCTGGATGAACACCCAGGGCGGCCTGGAGTTCACCACCGGCCGCACGGCCGCCTCCTCCGGTCACCTGTACGGCTGGGCCGAGGAGTCGAAGTACGCGACCCCGTTCGTCACGGACGCGGCGAAGCGCTCGCAGGTGATCGGCACGATCGACTTCGCGGACGAGATCGACGCGACGGCCATCGCCAAGGCGCTGCGCGCCAACGGCATCGTCGACACGGAGCCGTACCGCAAGCTGGGCCGCAACCAGCTGCGCGTGGCGATGTTCCCCGCGATCGACCCGTCGGACGTCCAGGCGCTGACGACGTGCATCGACTACGTGATCGAGAAGCTGTAACGCCTCCGCACCTGAGAACGGCCCTGCGCACACGCCCGTGTGCGCAGGGCCGTTTCTGCTTCACTCGGCCGAGTGGCATATGCCAGAACCATGCTCTGCGGCCGTTCCGCCCTACGATGATGGTCTCGACACCAGCCATTCCAGGAGGCCCGCAATGTCTGCAGCAGCAGTCGAGCACCCCTGTGAAGACGAGCCGGAGCTGTCGTTGCTCGAAGAAGCCAACGAGCTCGCGGAGCAGCTTCCCGGACGTCGAGTCGAGATCATCGGAGGCGTCATCACCGTGGCCCCACCCCCGGACGGCCCGCACGCGGACGCGTTGACCACACTCATGATCCCGTTCCTCGCCGCAGGACTCCACGGCGAGGAGTCGAGGCTCCTCCAGGGCATCGGCCTCTGGCTGCCGGGCGGCCCCGAGGACTACGCGATCCCCGACCTCGCGCTCGTCGACGCCGATCTCGACGAGCACAGGCTCGAGAACAACTGCTACGACCCGGCCGTCTTCCGCCTCGTCCTGGAGGTCACCTCCAGCAACTACAGAAGCGACCTGCGCCACAAGGTCGCCGCGTACGCCGAGGCCAAGATCCCCGTCTACGTGATCCTCGACCGCAAGCACAGCCGGGTCCACGTCCTCACCGAACCCGTCGGCGGCACGTACGACCGCCACGAGGTCTACGCCCCCGGCCAGGAGGCCCCGCTTCCCGACTCGATCGGCGCCGCAGTCAGCCTCGACGTCGCCGAACTGATCAAGGCCGGCCGGGTGAAACAGAGCCCGTCCGACGCCTGACGTCACCACGCTCACCGCTCACCCCGCCGCCACCGCTCCTCCCCGTCCTCCCACTCACCGGTCCGCACCAGCCCCGCCGCCGCGGCCACC
>NZ_JAELVH010000338.1 GCF_019399235.1 Streptomyces poriferorum
TCCGAGAAACAGTGCCTAGTCCTCCGGGCGGCCTGGTTTTCCCGGCCCAGCCGGCCTAGCCCTCCTGTTGGCCGTATCCCTGCGGGTTCGTGTGCGGGGGATGGGACGGGGAGTACGGCGGGTTCGCGTACGGGCCGGGGAGCGGGTGGTACGGCGCGTTCGCGTACGGCGGCGCGCCGTAGGGCTGCCCGGCGTACGGGTGCGTGGGCTGCGCGTGCGCCGTGTGCGGGTACGGACGGTGTGCCGCGGGCGCGGAACGGGGGCGCAGGCGGCCCGTGGCCTGGGCCGCGAAGGTCAGGGCAGGGCGGGCGGTCTCCTTGCGCTGCCACAGGTGGTGCAGCAACTCCCGCTCGCGTTCGGCGAAGTCCGGGCCCGCCGTGCCGCGGCGGGCCTGGCGGCGCAGGAAGGCCAGTGAGGTCGCGAACGACTCGTACTCGGCCACCGCCCGGGCCGCTTCCCTGCCCCGGGCCTTCACTTCCTTCCGCCCCGCGGCGGATATCGGAGGGTGGGCGTGCGCCGGGCCATGGGCGTGCGCGGGAGCGTATGCCGGGTGGCGGGCGTGGCTGTGCGGCCTGCCGTACGGGCCTTCGGCCGCCGCTGCCGCCGCGCGTCGGCGTGCGATGTCCCTGGCCATGCCGCGGGCTCGCATCGAGGAGAGGGCGAAGGGTTCGGCGGGAGACAGCCAGCCGGCCGCCGCGTACTCCGGCAGTTCGGTGCCGAGGGTGCGCAGCTCGCGCAGGCGGGCCCAGACCGCCAGCCAGGTCACCAGCCCGAAGACCGGGACCATGAAGGCCCCGTACACGGCGTAGAAGCCGTACGGGCCGAACGAGGACGACCCGTTCCACAGGGCGTGCATGCCCATGGCGAGGAGCAGCCCCAGCGGCGGGAGCGCGAGGCGCCGGACCCGCTGATGGCGCGCACTGCCCGCGGCGATCCCGAAACCGATGCCGGTCAGCACGGTGAAGAGCGGATGGGCGAACGGCGACATGACCGCCCGTACGAAGAACGTCGCCGCGGTCACCGAGACGAACCCCGAGCCGAGCTGCTGGTCCTCGCCGAAGGCGGTGCCCAGATAGAGGATGTTCTCCGTGAAGGCGAAACCCGTCGCGGTGAAGCCGGCGACGACCACGCCGTCGACGATCCCGCCGAAGTCCCGTCGCCTGAAAAGGAAGAGCAGCAGCACGGCCGCTGCCTTGGCGCTCTCCTCCACGACGGGCGCTATGACCGTGGCGCCCAGAGTGTCAGCGCTGCCCGGGTCGGCCGTGGCCGTGGCGATCCACCGCGTCGCGAAGGAGTTCGCGAGGATCGCGACCAGGGCGGCCGCGCAGGCGCCCCAGGCGAAGGCGAACAGCATGTTGCGCCACGGTCCCGGTTCGACCCGGTCGAGCCAGCGGAACGCCGTCATCAGCACCGGGACGGGCAGCACGGCCAGGCCCAGCCCGACGAGGAACCCGTGCGTCCCCGTCTGGTCGCGGACCAGGGCGAGGATCACCAGGCCGCAGAGCGCCAGCACGGTGAAGACGGCGACGACGCGGAGCGTCCTGCTCCGCCACAGCATGCCGACGCGGCGCGGGCGGTAACGCCACTGGCTCCGGTCCGGCACAGCGGTCAGGGCCTCGCCGCCGGCCAGCTGCTCCTCGAGCGACGGGACGGCCGGCTGAGACTGTCGCTGCTGCTGAACAGACCCGTCGGACACCCCACGACCCTAACGAGCGGCACTGACAACGGCCATGGCGCGTGGTCCGCTCCCATGACCGCGAAAGGCCACCCGGTCCCGGAGCCGACCCGGTTCGGAGGCCGCCCGGTCCCGGAGGTCGCCCGGTCCCGGAGGCCCCCGCCCCGGAGGCCGCCCAGTCCCCGGCCCCCGTCAGCTGCGGGCGAAGAGCAGGTCGTGCACCACGTGGCCCTTGTCCAGGCCCTGTCCCTCGAACCGGGTCAGCGGCCGGAACGCGGGCCGTGGCGCATAGCCGCCGTCCGCCGCCGTGTTCTCGAAGCGGGGGTGCGCGGTCAGCACCTCCAGCATCTGCTCGGCGTACGGCTCCCAGTCGGTCGCGCAGTGCAGGACCGCTCCCGGCTTCAGGCGCTGTGCCGCCAGGTCGAGGAACTCCGGCTGGATCAGCCGGCGCTTGTGGTGGCGCGACTTGGGCCACGGGTCGGGGAAGTACACCCGCAGCCCGTCCAGCGCGTCCGGCACCAGCATCTCGCGCAGCAGGATGATCGCGTCACCGTTGGCCACCCGGATGTTGGACATGCCGTTCCGGTCCGCGAGACCGAGCAGGTTGCCCTGGCCCGGGGTGTGCACGTCGACCGCGAGGATTCCGGTGCCCGGGTCGTCGGCGGCCATCTGCGCGGTGGCTTCGCCCATGCCGAAGCCGATCTCCAGGACCACCGGGAGCCCGTCGAACAGCTCGGGCAGATCGAGGACGCGCAGCCCGTCGATGTCCAGGCCCCACTTCGGCCAGAGCCGCTCCAGGGCGTCCTGCTGGCCGGGCGTGACCCGGCTGCGGCGCGGCTGGAAGCTGCGGATCCGGCGCTCGTGGTGCGAACCGGCCGGATCGGCCGCGGGGCCGCCGGGGAAGCGGGGCTCCTGGCGCAGCCTGCGGGCACGGTCCAGGGCCGCGGCGCGCAGTTCGTCCGGGATTCCGGCGGTGGCGGGCGCGGCGTCGTCCGCACCGGTGGAGGCCGTGCCGTCCGACCTGATGGCGGGCGGATCGGCGGGCGGATCGGTGGGGTGCGTGCCGTCCGGCCCGGTGGCGGGCGGATCGGTGGGGTGCGTCCCGGAGGGGAGCGTGCTGTCCGTCTCGGCAGCGGCGTCGCCGGGCGTCGCGGGGGAGGGGTTCAAGGGCTCAGACACAATGCCCTGATTCTACGGCGGGCGGCTTCCACCCCGTCCCCTGTGCCCGGAGCAGCGCCCTGCGTGCCACCTCCCGCCCGATGGGCAGCGCGGCCGTTGCGGCGGGCGACGGGGCGTTGAGCACGTGCACGGTGTGCGGGGCCTCCCGGATCAGGAAGTCGTCCACCAGGGTGCCGTCCCGCAGCACCGCCTGGGCCCTGACCCCGGCGGGGGAGGGGCGCAGGTCGTCCTCCTTCACCTCTGGCAGCAGCCGCCGCACGGCCGCCGTGAACGCGCGCTTCGACAGCGAGCGGTGCACCTCGCCCGCCCCGTACCTCCAGTGTCTGCGGGCGATCTGCCAGGAACCCGGCCAGCTCACGGTGGACAGCAGCTCACGGGGCCGTACGACCGGCCAGCCGTATCCCTCGCGGGCCAGCGCCGGTACCGCGTTCGGCCCGACGTGGACGCTGCCGTCGTGGCCGCGGGTCAGATGGACGCCGAGGAACGGGAACGCAGGGTCGGGCACCGGATAGACGAGGCCGCGCACCAGCTCGGGGCGGGCCAGCTCGTAGTACTCCCCCCGGAAGGGCACGATGCGCATCCCCGGGTCGTCCCCTGCCAGCCGCGCCACCCGGTCGCAGTGCAGCCCCGCACAGTTGACCAGCACCCGGGCCCGCACCACCAGGCCGTCCGCCGTCCGCACCGCGACGCCCCACGGCCGCCGGTCGATCTCGGTGACCTCGGCACCGAACCTGATCAGGCCGCCGCCGCCCCGCACCTCGGTGGCGAACCGCTCGGCGACCGCGCCGAAGTCGCACACCCCCGTCGTGCCCACCCGGATCGCGGCGAGACCCCGCACCCGCGGTTCGTACTCCGCGATCTGCGCGGGCCCCAGCTCGCTCACCGGAAGCCCGTGCTCCCGGCCGCGTTGCACCAGGGCGTGCAGCCGGGGAAGCTCGTCGCGGCCGGTCGCGACGATCAGCTTCCCGGTCACGGCGTGGGAGATGCCGTGCTCCCGGCAGAAGTCGACCATCTCGGCCGCGCCGCGCACCGCGTACCGCGCCTTCAGCGAGCCCGGGGGGTAGTAGATACCGCTGTGGATCACCCCGCTGTTGCGCCCGGTCTGGTGGCGCGCAGGGCCCCACTCCTTCTCCAGCACGGTCACCCGCGTGCCCGGTGCGGTCCGCGTGATCGCATACGCGGCCGACAGGCCGACGATCCCGCCGCCGATCACCAGCACGTCGCAGTCGTACGCCGCGTGCGTCATCATCACGCCACCTCCCACCCCGATAGTGCACTGACCCACTGACAACGCACTCAAACCCATGCGGGCACAGCGTGGCGGATCCCGTGGTGAATCCCGTGCCGGCCCGGCCGGGCGTGGCTCTCCCGGAACCGGGCCGGTGCGGGCCCGCTACGCGGGGGCGACCAGCAGCGGGCGGGCGCGCTCCCGCAGCTCGACGACGCGCGGCTCGTCCCCGTAGGGCTCCAGCCGGTGCAGCAGGTCGCGCACGTACTCGGTGGTCCGTGCGGACGAGATGCGGCCCGCGACCTCCACGGCCCGGGTGCCCGCCGCGCAGGCCGCGTCCAGGTTTCCCGACTCCAGTTCGGCGACGGCCGAGACGACGAGCCGCAGACCGTGCGAGCGGACGAACTCCTCGGTGGGCCTGGACAGCGCCTGCTCGGTGAAGCGCCGCACCTGCCGCGGCGCCTTGAGGTCGAGGTGGCACTCCGCGGCATCGGCGGCGAAGCGGTCGTACGAGTAGAACCCGAGCCACGACGGGTCGGCGTCGCCGTCCCTGGAGCGCTCCAGCCACCCCTCGGCGGCCTTCAGCGCGGACCCTGCGGCCGGTGCGTCGTTCGCCTTCGCGTGGGCCCGGGCCTCCACGAGGCGGAAGAAGCTCATGGTGCGTGCCGTCGCGAGGCCGCGGTTGCGTTCGACCGCCGCCTGCGCGAGGTCGACGCCCTCGTCGGCGAAGCCGCGGTAGGTCGCCTGGAGGGACATGGAGGCGAGGACATAGCCGCCGAGCGGTACGTCGGCCGCGGCCCGTGCCAGGCGCAGCGCCTGGATGTAGTAGCGCTGGGCCGCTTCCTGCTGGCCGGTGTCGAAGGCCATCCATCCGGCGAGCCTGGTCAGTTCGGCGGCTGCGCCGAAGAGCGCCCGGCCGACCTCGTCGCTGTACGAACCCAGCAGCAGCGGTGCCGCGTCAACCCGTAAGCACTCCGGGACCATGGACGAACGCCAGTCCCCGCCGCCGTACTTGGAGTCCCAGCGGCGCGCGTCCTGAGCGGCCTCCCGCAGTTTGGACACGTCACTGTGGCCGACCCGCAGCGGCGATACGGCGTGCGCGGAATCCGGGCCCGGCTGGACGGGGATCGACAGGCTGTGCCCGGACAACAGCGGAGCACCGGGAGGAAGCGAAGCGCCGGGCGGAAGTGCGGCACCGGGAGCGTTCGACGTCCCTTGCGCCCCTGATGCGCCCTGCGCGCCCTCTGTGCCGTGCGTACCGCTGTGTGTGCCCAGGATCGCCGCCACCGCCGCCGTCGAGGCGCGGGCCACCGACGGGTCGGCGGGGGATATCAGCCAGCGGGACGCGGGGGTCGCGTACGCACTCACCGAGAACGAACCCGCCAGCGACTGCCAGATCCCGCCACTGCCCGCCCGTCGCCCGGCCAGATCCAGCCGGTACAACTCGGTCGCCGAACGGACCGCCTCACCCACATCGCGGGGGAACGCGAGCCCGACCTCCGGCGCCGGGTCGGCGTCGGCCAGCCCGATCTCGTGCAGCGGGACCGGCCGGCCGAGCTTGGCGCCGATCGCCGCGGCGATGAGATGGGGCGCGGCGCCCTGCGGCACCATGCCCTTGGAGACCCACCGGGCCACCGAGGTCTTGTCGTACCGAAGTGTCAGTCCGCGCTGCGCCCCGAGGTCGTTGACCCGCCGGGCGAGCCCGGCGTTGCTGATTCCCGCGAGGGCGAGAACGGTTCCGAGCTTGTCGTTCGGTCCGCGTTGCTCCCTGGACATGCGCCACCCCTCGACACACAGACGGCAGCCGCGTCACCGATGCGGCGCGCGGCATTCGTACCGGGTTCTCCCCAGGGACGAACCCCGGCACTCCGGCCGCACACGCATTTGGCCGAGCCCCGAGGAATATGCCGCCCTGCTGAGAACATCAGTAAACCCAGCGTAGTTCGCCGCATCCCTACCGTTAAGGGCCGGACGTCCGTATGGCGGGATTGTTGTCCGTACCGGCCACACGCGGGGGACGGCGGGAAGCCGGGCGGCGCGAGTGACGGAAGGGGCGGGCCGGGTGAGCGGGAGGCGAACGCCGCGCGAAGGAAGGGCGGAGGAAGCGCGGAGAGAACGCGGGGGCGCGGGGGAGGGTCTGTGGAGTCCCTCCCATGCCC
>NZ_JAELVH010000339.1 GCF_019399235.1 Streptomyces poriferorum
ATCTCGCAGCGGAACGTGGCGGGCTGGGTACTGAGGGGAAGCCTTCGGGGGACACCGTCGCGGTCGCGGTTCAGTACGGAACCGGGCGGGCCGCCGGGCAGGCCGAGATAGCTGGGTACCGTGATCTGCCCGGTGACCTCGCGGGCGATCCGGGCGTCCTGGGCGGCGGTGAAGTCGGTGACGCCGGTGACGGCGAAGCGGGGCGAGCGGTTGCCGAGGCGGCGGAACGCGTCGTCGCGGATGGTGAAGAGGTCGCCGGTCAGGCTGCGGGTGGAGGCGACGGTGAAGTCCCAGGCCAGGTTGAGCCCTTCGGTGGTGACCCCGGCCCTGCGCAGGGCCGCGAGGGAGGGGCGGAGGCGGTCCTGGCGGGCGCGCAGCGGGTCATGGGCCGGCAGCCGCCGGCCGGCGACGGCGGCGAACGCGGCGCCCGCCGGGACCGCGCGGCCGGCGGAGTCCTTGAGACGGCGCAGGGCCACGGCGTAGTGGTGGCCGTCGTGGAGGTTGCGGGCGGGGTGGATCAGCAGGGCCCGGCGCGCGGGGTCGGTGGCGTTGGCGTCGAGTTCGGCCCAGTACGGCCACCGCTCACCGGTGGTGGTGTCCAGGAGGACGACCGGGGCGTCCCGGTCGAGGGAGCGGCCGATGTCGGTGAGCGGGGCCGCGCCGCTCACCGCCAGGTCCAGGCCCGGCACCTGGGCGATCAGGGCGGAGCCGGGGGAGAAGCCGTCGGACCGGTTCCAGGCGGCCGGGTCGATGGGCAGCCCGGTCGTGGCGCGGGGCAGTACCGCGGCGGCGAAGTCCACCCGGCGGCCCGTTTCGGTGTCCGGGTCCGGCCGGGTGTACCAGTCGTTCGGGAACGGCAGCAGGCACTCCGCGGGCGCCAGCGGATCGCAGCCCGTGGCCGACGGGTGGCCCGCCCGGGCCGCGTGGGCGGGCGGGGCGTGCAGGGCGGCCGCGCCGAGCGCCGCCGCGAGCAGGCCGTGGAGCAGCCGCTGCCGCATGGTTCAGCTCCCCTGGAGGTGTGCGCCGATGATGCGGGCGTACGCCGCCTCACCCTGCCGGTTGGGGTGCAGCGGGGCGGCCGCCGCCGTAGGCACGTACCCCTCGACCCACTTGTCCGAGGGGGCCTGGCAGGCGTCGTGGCCCTTGCTCGGGGTGGCGACGTCGACGTACTCGGCGCCGTGCGCGGCGCTCTGCTCGGCGATCACCGTGTTCATCCGGTCGACGCTGCCCTGGAGGAAGTCGGCGTCCACCGGGAGCACGGGCTGCAGCGGCCAGCAGCCCCCCGGCTTGATGTAGAGCCCGTAGCCGGTGACGATCACCCGGGCCTGCGGCGACCGCTGGTGGATGCCGTCCAGTACTGCGGCCAGCCGGGGCGCGAACTCGGCGATCCGCTGCGCCACCTGGTCGACGCCGCCCTCGGTCAGTTTGTCCTTGCACGGGGTGGCGGTCGGGTCGAGCTGCATGCAGTCCTGCGCGATGCCGACCAGACCGGCGTCGTTCCCGCCGATCGTCAGGGTCACCAGGTCGGTGTCCGGGCGCAGCGCGTCGAACTGGGGGGCCGCCGAGCCCATCGGGATGTCGAGCAGGGAGAGCGACTGCTTCTCCGTCATGTGCTTGGACTTGGCCCCGCTGCAGGTGACGTCGCGCAGCGAGGCGCCAATGCTCGCCGCCAGCTCGTGCGCGTAGTTGTGCGTGGAGCGGCCGCAGGCCACGGGACCCGTGATGTCCGGGATGAGGGGCCCGGAGGCCATCGAGTCGCCGAGCGCGACATACGACGTGGTGTCGTCGGCTGCCGCCGAGGCACCGGACGCGCCGGTGGCGAGGCCCAGGCCGGCCAGGGCGATCGCGGCCGCCGATGTTCTGACGATTCGACAGAGTGCTTCGGTACGCGTTGAGTTCACGGCAACCTCCGGTGGGGGCGGGAGAGGCATGGCGGGTGTCGCCGGTCATCATGCAGACTCGGACGCCGTCGTTTAACTGGTGGGTAACGCAGACTTCCGCGGGGGCTTTTGTGACGCATGACAAAGAGCGGGCCGCCCTGCGGGGCCCAGGGGCGTGCCGCGGAGCCGATGTGCGGCATCCGCTGTGCATCGGAGACCGCCCGGTGGCAGCCCAGTTGAGGGCCCGCGCCCCTGCCCTGACCACCCGCGTCGTCGCCCGGCTGCTCAGTGATCTGCCGGTCTACGCGGAGCTGCCGCACGAGGAGATCGCGGGCGACATCGCGGACATCGTCCAGCACAATCTCCGGCTCTTCGCCGACGTCGTCGAACACCGCAGACCCGCCACCGACACCGAACTGGCCCAGCAGCGCGACTCCGCGGCCCAGCGTGCGGAGGAGGGCGTGCCGCTGGACGCCATCCTCACCGCGTACCAGGTGGGGATCGCGATGTGCTGGGAGGAGACCGCGCAGGACGCCGGGCCCGGAGACCTGCCGGCCGTCCTGGAGATCATGGACCGCATCATGGTCCTCCAGCAGCAGCTGACCTCCGCGGTGAGCGGCGCGTATCTGGAGGCCCGGCAGATCCTCGACAGTCAGGAACACGGTGGCCGGCACGCCCTGATGGCCGCCCTGCTGACGGGCGAGGACCTGGAAGACTTCACCCGGCGCACCGGACTGCGCCCGGCTGCCCGGTATCTGACGATGACGCTCGCGCTCGGTACGCACGACGACGAGGTGGGCCAGGCCCCGGGGCCCGGTGCGGGAGTGGCGGCCCGCCGCAAGATCCGCCGGATCCGCACGGCCCTGGACCGGTTCGCCGGCACGCCCGCGCTGACCGCTCTCGACGAGACGGGCGGCACGGTCCTGCTGCCCGTCGCCGAACCGCCGCCGTGGAGCGGGCCGGGCGGGCTGGCCGGCCTGATCGCCGAAGCCACCCGGGCCGCGGGTGTGCCGGTCACCGCGGCGGCCGAGACCACGGAACCGGCGGCGGTGCCGGCCGCCGTGGCCCGCAACACCGAGATCGTCGGCCTCGTCGCCCGCACGGGCAGGCCTGCGGGCCTGTACCGGCTGGCCGACGTCCTGCTGGAGTACCAGCTGAGCCGGCCGAGCGGGGCACTGAACGGCCTCGCTCGGCTTCTGCACCCGCTGGAGGCCAAGCCGGAGCTGCTGCACACGCTGGAGACGTACCTCGCGCACGGCCTGGACCGCAGGGCGGCGGCGGCCGCGCTGCACGTCCACCCGAACACCGTCGACTACCGCATCCGCCGCATCGGCCGGCTGACCGGCCTCTCCCCGGCCCGGCCCATGGACCTCCAGCACCTCAACGCGGCACTGGTCGCCCGCCGTTCGGTATGAGGCGGGGGGACGGTGGACTCCGATGGGCAGGTACGAGGCGGGGGAACGGCAGCTGCCGACCGTTCGTTCGGCCGAGTATGAGCGAACGACTGGTGCGTGAGGGATATTCGGGGACGGGGCCCGGTGAGATCACTCCGGACGGCTGCGCGGTCGAGCTGTACCGACGGCTGGCGGTCAACGACGAACCGGACGTGATCGCCGCCGCCGTTCCCGCCGGATCGAGCATTCTGGAACTGGGCAGCGGTGCCGGCCGGGTGACGCATCCTCTGGTCGACCGCGGTTTCGACGTCACGGCGGTGGACGAGTCGGCGCAGATGCTGGAGCAGGTGCGCGGCGCGCGCACGGTGTGCAGCCCCATCGAGTCACTGGACCTCGGTGACGAGACGTTCGACGTGGTCATGCTGGCGTCGTTCCTGGTGCACTCGGGCGACCACCGGGTGAGGGAGGGGCTGCTGCGGACCTGCCGCAGATACGTGCGCGACGGCGGGGCGGTCCTCATCCAGCGCGAGGGCGAGGACTCCCACGTCGGCCTGCCGCGCGAGCGCGTCCACCCGGCGGGATACACGATCCGGATCGTCTCCGCGGAACCCGTCGGCGACGGGGTGGACTCGGTGCTCTGCGTGTACGAGTTCCCGGATGTCCGCTGGACGCAGACCTTCCTCTCGCGGCCGCTGTCGAAGGAGCAGTTCGAGGGCCACCTGGACGCGGCCGGGCTGCGGGTGGACCGCTATCTCACCGAGGACGGCATATGGGTGAGGGCCGTTCCCAAGTAGCTTGGCGTCAGAGTGAATCCGTGGGCGTCGGAGCGATGAGTTCTCGGCGGGGAGCCGGTCTGACCTGGTGTGAGCGACACCGCGCACCGCTTCCCCGAGGAGACCGCCATGTCCGAGATCACGACGCCCGTATCCCCGTCCGCCGCCCCCGCCTCGCCCTCTGCCGCAGCCGGTCCTGCTTCCGCTTCCGTCTCCGCCGCAACCGGGCGCCGTGGCCGGGGTGCCGTCGCGCTGAGCGTGTCGCGGTACGTCCTCGCCCTGTTCCTGGGCTTCAGTGGAATCGCCAAGCTGATCGCCCACGAGTCCGCCATCGAGTCCTTCGACCGGATGGGCTGGAGCCATGGTGCGATGTACGTCATCGGAGGCCTGGAGACAGCCGGCGCCGTGGCCCTGCTGATCCCCGTCCTCGCCGGGGTGGCGGCCATCGCCTTCTGCGGGCTGCTGGCAGGGGCTTCGGTCGTCCAGCTGACGCTGCTCGACCCGCCGAACGCGGTGATGCCCGCGGTGCTCGTCGTGGTGATGGTCCTCATCGCCCGGGACCGCCGGGACGGAACGGCGGCACTGGTCGCACGGGTCCGCCGCGGTGCGTGAGGCCGACACGGGTGCGGATGTGCACCGGGTGCGCGACCCGTCGGGGCCGCCACCCGGTGCACATCCGCATCGACGTCCGGTGGACCGGCGACCTGAGGATCGGTGAACGGTGGACCGGCGTCCGGTGGATCAGTGGACGGTGGTGAAACTGCGCCACGGGAGCGCGCTGGGCGCGTTGACGTCGGAGAGCGTGGTCGCCAGGTACGTCGTGCCCGGGCCGGTGCAGTCCCGCGTGCGGTAGAGGATGATGTCGATCAGGGTCTCGTTGAGCACTTCCTTGGCTCCCGCGGGGGCGAGCCGGTGGCATCCCTTCACCGAGGGACTGTTCACCATGATCACGGCGTCCCGCTCGGTCGTGTAGATGACCGGGCCGACAGCGGTCCGGCCGAGGCCCGAACAGCCCGCGACGGTGAGGGTCAGGAGCGCGGTCCCGGCGGCGATGCCGAGACGGCGGCGTCGGTGGTCGATCACGGGCATGGGCGGGTCCTCGTCTGTCTCGTCCGGCTCATCCGTACGCACTCCGTCACGTCACCCCGTACGCGGCGGAGCGACGTGCTGACGCTGGTCACCCTGCCCGCTCCCGGCGGGCCCGGCATCCGGGGACGGCCGGGCGGGGGACGGGAGGACCGGCGGAGGTTCGCCCGCTGCCCAAAGGGGGCATAACGTGGTAATAGCGCTTCGTTCGGTATGAGGTGCACGTTCGTTCCGGTGTTTCCGGATGGCAGGGGGCCGTCATGGTCCAGGAGCTCTTGATCGCAGTGGTCGCGGCGGTATCGGCGGGTGCCGTGTACACGGCGGCGGCCGCCCGGGTCGTCAAGCAGTACGAGCGGGGCGTGGTGCTCAGGCTCGGCCGGCTCCGCAATGATGTGCGCGGGCCCGGATTCACCATGGTGCTGCCCGGCGTCGAGCGGCTGCGCAAGGTCAACATGCAGATCGTGACCATGCCTGTGCCGGCGCAGGACGGGATCACCCGGGACAACGTCACGGTGCGGGTGGACGCGGTCATCTACTTCAAGGTGGTCGACGCCGCGAGCGCGGTCGTGGAGGTGGAGGACTACCGGTTCGCCGTCTCGCAGATGGCGCAGACCTCACTGCGTTCGATCATCGGCAAGAGCGATCTGGACGATCTGCTCTCCAACAGGGAGAAGCTCAACCAGGGCCTGGAGCTGATGATCGACAGCCCCGCGGTGGGATGGGGCGTGCAGATCGACCGGGTCGAGATCAAGGACGTCTCGCTGCCGGAGACGATGAAACGCTCCATGGCCCGCCAGGCGGAGGCCGACCGTGAGCGGCGCGCCCGGGTCATCAACGCGGACGCGGAGCTCCAGGCGTCCAAGAAGCTGGCCGAGGCGGCGTCGGAGATGTCGGCCCAGCCCGCAGCGTTGCAGCTGAGGCTGCTCCAGACGGTGGTGGCGGTGGCGGCGGAGAAGAACTCCACCCTGGTGCTGCCGTTCCCGGTGGAGCTCCTCCGCTTCCTGGAACGGGCTCAGCAGCCGGCGCCGCCGCAGGCGCAGCCCATGGACAGCGCGCCCCAGGAACC
>NZ_JAELVH010000033.1 GCF_019399235.1 Streptomyces poriferorum
AGAGACCCCCGATGACGACACCACCGGTGTCCCCGCCCGCCCCGCTGATCTCGCTGACCTGGACGGACCACGTCACGGGCCGCCAGGGTCACCTCGTGGTCGACCGGCTGGTGCGGGGGGTGTCGAGCGGCGGGCTGCGCATGCGGGCGGGCTGCACCCTGGACGAGGTGGCCGGCCTGGCCCGCGGCATGACCATGAAGGAAGCGCTCCACTTCGACGCGGACCGGACCGGGGCGCGCTACATACCGCTCGGCGGCGCGAAGGGCGGCATCGACTGCGACCCCCGCGATCCGGCGGCGTACGGCATCCTGGTGCGCTACCTGCGGGCGATGCGTCCGTACGTGGAGAGCGTCTGGACGACCGGCGAGGACCTCGGGCTCACCCAGGACCTGGTCGACCGGGCCGCCGCGGAGGCCGGGCTCGTCTCCACCGTCCAGGCGGTCTATCCGCTGCTCGACGACGAGGCCGGGGCGCGCCGGCGGCTGGCCGACGCCTTCGCCGTCGAGGTGGACGGCATCGGCCTGGACGAGCTGGCCGGCGGCTGCGGAGTCGCCGAGTGCGCGCTCGCCGCGCTGGACGGGGCGGGGGTCCCGCACAGCGACGCCCGGGTCTCCATCCAGGGGCTCGGCACCATGGGCGGGGCGACCGCCCGGTTCCTGTCCCGGGCCGGCCTGCGGGTGGTCGCCGTCGCGGACGTCAAGGGGACGATCGCGAATCCTGCGGGTCTCGACGTCGAGGCACTCCTGGCCGCCCGGGACGCCTACGGCACGGTGGACCGCGGCGTGCTGCGCGGCACCGACCTGGAACTGCCCGCCGACGCCTGGCTGGACCAGGACGTGGACGTGCTCGTACCCGCCGCCGTCTCGTATGCCGTCGACCTGACGAACCAGGCCCGGATCACGGCCCGCTGGGTCGTCGAGGCGGCCAACATGCCGGTCCTGCCGGAAGCGGAGGCGCTGCTCACCGCGCGCGGGATCACGGTGCTTCCCGATGTGGTCGTCAACTCCGGTACCAACGCCTGGTGGTGGTGGACCCTGTTCGGTGACATCGGCGCCGACGCGGACGAGGCCTTCGCCCACATCCGGCACTCCATGAGCGCCCTCATCGAACTCGTGCTGGCCCGCGCCGCGGCCGACGGCTGCACGCCGCGTGCGGCGGCCCACGCCGTCGTCGCCGACCGGTTGCCGTTGATTGCCGACCGTTTCGGGTGGTTCCGCTGACCCCGGGGCGCGGTGCGACCGGCGGCGGGGCCCCGTCTCCCGCCCCGCCCCGGCCTGCCCGGAACGGGCATTGGTTAGGGTGACGCCGTGGCAAGAGTCCGGTTGGGTGTGGCGGAGCGGCGCGAGGAATTGCTGCGGGCTGCCGTCGAGCAGATCGAGGTACGGGGTGTCGCGGCCGTACGGATCGCCGATGTGGCGTCCGTACTCGGAGTGAGCAACGCCCTAGTGCTCTACCACTTCTCCACCAAGGAGAAGCTGGTCGCCGCCGCGTTCGCGCACGCCGCCGAAGCCGATCTCGCCCATCTGCGCAAGCTCCTGAGCCGGCGCACCACCGCGGTCCGCAGACTGCGCGCCGCCGTGCGCTGGTACGCACCGACGGGCCAGGCCAAGGGCTGGCGGCTGTGGATCGAGGGCTGGACCGCCTCCCTCCGCGACCCGGCGCTGCGCAATGTCGCAGGCGATCTCGACCAGCAGTGGAAGGCGGAGCTGGCCGAGGTCATCGAAGAGGGCGCGGCCGCGGGCGAGTTCCAGTGCGACGACCCGATGTCCGTGGCCTGGCGGCTGACCGCGCTGCTGGACGGCCTGGCGGTGCAGATGACGTCGTACGCGGGTCCGCTGTCCCGGGCCACGATGCTGGAGTGGACCGAAGAGGCGCTCGCCCGCGAACTGGGCATCGACCACGCGACCCTGACGGATTGACGGCGGCTCGACCGCGACTCGACCGCGACTTGACCGCGGCTCGACCGCGACTCGACCGCGACTTGACCGCGACTCGACGGCAGCTCGCCGCAGTTCGACCACGGCGCGAAAGCAGTTGGCGGCTCGCCCCCGGCTCGACCCCGGCTCGACCCCGGTTCGCCCCCGGCTCGGCAGCGGCTCACCACGGCGCCCCACAGATGCGCGTCAGGTCTGACGCAGAGGAGCGTAGGTATCGCCCTGAAGCCCGAACGTCCACGCGACGCCCTCCTTCGCGGTCCTCGTGCGCGGCGGCACCCGCAGCCAGTACGTGCGATGCGACCCGTCCGGCTCCGGAGTGGAGTTGACGACCTCCACCATCGCCACGTCCTCGTCGCCGTCGAGCGGAATCCGCCAGAGAACGCCCGTCTCGTCCCGGTGCACCGGCTCGGCCCCCGACTCGGTCAGATAGCGGTCGTACCCGTAGAACTCCAGCATCACGCGGCGCAGTTCCGCGTTCTCCTCGGCGCGGATCCGCTCGGGAGTCAGCGCGCCCAGCTCCGCGAGGAATTCGGCCGGCACGGGCATGCCGCGCCAGGCGTACAGGGCGAAGCCGTCGCGGTAGGCGAGTGCGGGGCCCGCGCCGCTGTCCAGTCGGCCCGCCTCGTCGCGGTGCAGCGTCTCAGGACGCTCGCTCATCACCACGGTGCGCTCGTAGGGCCACCACCAGCCCGCGTTCCTCGCGACGGCCGCGAGTCCGTCGAGCCGGCCGCCCCTGCCGTCGAAGGCGGCGAGCCAGGCCGCGTCGTGCTGGCCCAGCACGGCGTCCATGAGCACCAGCCGGACATCCGACGCGTCCTCGGGCTTCACGGTGAGGTCCGCCACGACCCCCGCCCGTATGCGGTCGGCGAGCGCCGACGTGGTCTCCCAGAGCTGGGCACCGGTGGCGGACCACAGCGCGGACCAGCCGGCCGGGCCCAACTCGTCGTACATACGGCGCCGCTCGCCCGCCCAGGGCCGGGTCCGTACGTCGTCACGGACCGACCGCCCCGGGTCCTTCAGCTTCTCCACCGCCTCGACGGCGGCCCTGGGCGAATCGGCCCAGACGAACTCGACCGGCTCGGCCAGCCCCGCGCCGCGGTAGGCGAGCCGTACCCCGTCCTCGGCTGCCGCCCGGTCCGCCGCGCCGGTCGCCGCCGCCACCGCTCGCCATGAGTCCACGTACTCCATCGGTTTCCCCGTCCCCTGTTTGCCTGTGTCCCGTGATCCCGGAGTTCCGTGATCACGGAATCCCGCTGGTCTTGAGCTGCTGGAGGTCTACGGACCGTCAGTCGGCGACGATGCGGACCGCCCCGGGTGCGTACTCGCGCTGGCGCACCACCCGGAACCAGCCCTTCGGCAGCGATATCACCGCGTGTTCCTCATGCACCACGCGTCCGCCGTCGGGGAGGTGGAGCAGCATCGGGCCGAACACTCCGCCCTCCCTGATCAGCCGCCCCGGTCCCGGCACCGCGTGCGCATGTCCGGTGACCTCGCCGAGCGCGAGCACCAGCCGGCCGCGCCCGTCGCGCAGTTCGCCCGGCGCCTCCAGGAGGTTCGCGGGCACCGCGGACTCCTCCAGCGCCATGATCAGTACGTCGCCCTGCCGGTACACGGACGTCTCCCCTCCGCGGCGGCACCCGCTGTGCCGACCACGTGGAAAACGCTACGACGGGGGTCTGACATCGATACTCGTGGCGGGTTCCGGTGGTCGTGGCTCAGGGTCTGACTGACGTCCCGCCGGGCCGTCCTGCGACTGTTCTGTCCGGCTGCCAGAACCCGTTCTCCATTGCTCCGGCCAGGTGGAACATGACCTGACAGGAGTTTGGCCAGAGGCCCCCTCAATGTCCTGTCCGACCCACCCGGCCGGCGGGCCCGGTCGTCCCGTTGTCAGTGGGCCTTGATAGACCTTGCGGACATCAATCCGTCGCCGTCATCAGGAGCCCGGAGCCATGTCCGATGCGGACCACCTGCACGAGCTGCTCGGCCTTCCGGCCGTCGATTTCCAGTCCGGGACGAACGACAGCCCCGGGCCGGCCGCCGATGCGGCGGCCTGGCGCGTCTCGATCGAGCCGTACGAGGACGAGGACCGCACCTGGGAGCAGGAGTTCACCGCGTTCCTGGACGAGGTGGACCCGGCCGGTGTCCGCGCGCTGATCATCGGGCAGTGGGGCGAGTCGTACGAGGAGAGGTCGTCGTATCCGATCGGTCTCGTCATCGCCGCTGCCGAGCGGCTGACGTCGCTGGAAGCTGTGTTCGTCGGCGATCTGACGTCGGAGGAGGCGGAGATCTCCTGGATCGAGCAGAGTGATGTCACCGCGCTGCTCACCGCCTTTCCCGCGCTGGTGGAGTTGGGGGTGCGCGGCGGAACCAAGCTCGTCTTCCCGGCCACGAGGCACGAGAGGCTGCGCTCACTGACCATTGAGGCCGGCGGGCTGCCGGTGGAGGTGGTGCGGGGGGTGCTGGACAGTGAACTGCCGTCGCTGGAGCGGCTCGACCTGTGGCTGGGTGTCTCCGAGTACGGGGGCGACGCCGATGTGGCGGATCTGGCGCCGCTCCTGTCGGGGACACGTTTCCCGGCCCTGCACCATCTCGGTCTGCGCAACAGCGAGGTGGAGAACGAGATCGCGGCCGCTGTCGCCTCGGCCCCGCTCGTGGCCCGGCTTCGCACCCTCGATCTGTCCTGCGGCACCCTCGGCGACGAGGGCGCGGCAGCACTGCTGGAGGGCCAGCCGCTCACTCATCTCGACGCTCTCGACCTGCACCACCACTTCCTCACCGAGCCGATGGAGCGCCGGGTCACGGAGGCCCTGGAACCGCACGGCGTGCGGGTGGACCTGTCGGAGCGCTGCGAGCCATGGGGCGACCGGGGCGCGGCAGGCCGGTACGTCACGGCGTCGGAGTGATGACGCGATGACGGACATCGAACATCCCGGGACGTTCCACGGTCTTCCCGTCTTCACCCTGCCGCCGCCGGGCGAGGGCGGACCGGACCCGGCAGCACTGCCCCGGGCGGACTCCGTGGCCTGGCGGCTGGACTGCACCTGGGAGGGGCCCGCGTTCCCGGAGATCTGGCAGTACTTCCTGGACACGGTCGACCCCGGCGGAGTCCATGCTCTGCTGATCGGTCCCTGGTGGCCGGACGACTACAGCTCCTTCGCTCCCGTCGCGGAGCTGATCGCGAAGGACGCGGGCCGCTTTCCGGCGTTGCGTGCGCTGTTCCTCGCCGATGTCACGGGCGAGGAGTGCGAGGTGTCGTGGCTGGAGATGTCGGACGTCACCGGCCTCATCGAGGCGTTTCCCCGCCTTGGGGAACTGGTGGTGCGCGGCGGCGGGGATCCCGTCCCCGAGGAGGAGAAGCTCCAGCTGCGTCCACTGCGGCATCAGGCGCTGAGGTCGCTGAGGTTCGAGTCCGGCGGCCTGCCCGGCCATGTGGTCCGGGCCGTCGGCGCCTGTGAACTGCCCGCTCTGGAAAGGCTGGAGCTCTGGTTCGGTGCCGCGTGGTACGGCGGCGACGCCACGGTGGAGGACATGAGGCCCGTCCTCTCCGGCGCGGGCTTTCCCCGGCTGCGCCATCTCGGTCTGCAGAACAGCGAGATCCAGGACGAGATCGCGGCGGCGGTCGCGTCCGCCCCGGTCGTCGCGCAGCTGGAGTCGCTCTCGCTCGCCATGGGAACGCTCAGCGACACGGGCGCCCTGGCTCTTCTCGAAGGTCAGCCGCTCACCCATCTGACCTCGCTGGATCTGCACCACCACTACCTGACCGATCCGGTGATGTCCCGCATCCGGGAGATGTGCGCCCGCGAGGGTGTTCACGTCGATCTCGACGCAGCGGACTACTGGGATCCCGAGGACGACGAGCCCCGTTATGTCGCGGTCAGCGAGTAGCTCGCCGCGTCTGGCAGTCGTCGGCAACCCCGGCAACCGCCGGATCGGCCTCTTCCAGGACGCCGTGAGCGCCGCCGGGCTGCCGCGGGCCCGGACGCTGCCGTGGCTCGACGTGTTGCGGGGGAAGGCGGACTTCCTGACCGGGGAGACCGTGCGCATCGAGTCGCCCGGGGAGGACCCCGAGGTCGACCGTCTGCTGCGCGGCGTCGACGACCCGGCACGGGTGGAGGGCTCGGCCCTCTGGTACGCCCGGTTCACCTCTGCCGTACGGGACGTGTCGCGCGCCGCGACCGCGGCCGGCGCGCTCCTGCTGGACACCCCCGGTGACATCGCGGTGCTGTTCGACAAGCGCAGGTGTCACGGTGTCCTGGACGCCGCGGGCGTCCCGGTGCCCGCATCGCCGACGTCTGGGCCCGGCGGGCGTCCGGTGCGGGGTTGGGCCGATGTCCGCGCGCTCATGGCGGACCACCGCTTGCCGCGGGTGTTCGTGAAGCTGGCGCACGGGTCCTCCGCCTCCGGGGTGATGGCCGTGGAGACGGCCGGTCCAGGCAGGATCCGGGCGGCCACGTCGGTCGAGCGGGACCCGGCCGGCCCGCTCTACAACTCGCTCCGGGTCCGCCGTCTCACCACCGAGCGTGAGGTCGCGGCGATCGTGGACGCACTCGCGCCGGACGGTCTGCACATCGAACGCTGGCTGCCGAAGGCCTCGCAGCGGGGCCGGGCCGCGGATCTGCGGGTCGTGGTGGTCGACGGCCGTGCGACGCACGCCGTCGTGCGCACCAGCCGCTCCCCCATGACCAACCTGCACCTCGGCGGTGCACGCGGCGACCTCGACGAGGCGCGCGCCGCCGTCGAGGCGGCGGGCGGCAGCTGGGCCGAGGCGCTGGCCGTGTGCGAGCGGGCGGCCGCCGCCTTCCCGGACACGCTGTGCGTGGGCGTCGATCTGCTGCCCGCCACCGGCTGGCGGCGCTTCGCCGTCGGCGAGGTCAACGCCTTCGGTGATCTGCTGCCGGGACTGACCGGTCTGCCGGGCAGCGGCGCCGAGGGCCTGGACACCTACGCGGCGCAGGTCGCCGCCGTACTGAACCGAGCAAGGAACCACCGTGCCAGAGCAACACCCTGAACCCTCTCCCGGCCTCGCGGGCGGCGCCGTCGACCCCGACATGAGCGAGGTCGTGGGCAGCCACGATCTGCTGCTCGTCACCCTGGACACGCTGCGGTACGACGTCGCGGCGGAGCTCGCCGCCGCCGGACGCATCCCGCATCTGGCCCGGCATCTGCCCGGCGGCGTCTGGGAGGAGCGACATGCCCCGGGCAGCTTCACCTACGCCTCCCACCAGGCGATCTTCGCGGGATTCCTGCCCACGCCGGCCGCTCCCGGGCCGCATCCCCGGCTGTTCGCCGCACGCTTCGCCGGCAGCGAGACCACGGCGGAGCGCACGTTCGTCTTCGATGCGCCCGACCTGGTCTCGGCGCTCGCGGGGGCGGGATACCGCACGGTGTGCATCGGCGGCGTCGGGTTCTTCAACCGGCAGGCACCGCTCGGCTCGGTGCTGCCCGGGCTGTTCCAGGAGGCGCACTGGGAGCCGGAGTTCGGTGTGGCCTCGCCCACGTCGTTCGAGGCGCAGGTGTCCCGCGCCGAGCAGGTCGTCCGGGAACTCCCGTCCGGCCAAAGGCTGTTCCTCTTCGTCAATGTGTCGGCTCTGCACCAGCCGAACTGGTTCCACCGGCCCGGGGCGACCCGCGACGCGGGCGACAGCCGCGCCACCCACGCGGCCGCGCTGGAGTACGTGGACGCCCACATCGGGCGTCTCTTCGCCGCCGCGAGCAGCCGCCGCCGCGCCTTCGCCATCGTCTGCTCCGACCACGGCACGGCGTACGGCGACGACGGCTACACCGGTCACCGGCTCGGTCACGAGTCGGTCTGGACCGTTCCGTACGCGCAATTCTTCCTGGAACCGGGAGCCACCGCACGATGACCATTCCGCACACCACCCGCCCGTACCGAAGCTACGTCTACGCCTATCCGCACAAGACGGCGTACGGCAGGCTCGCCGGGCACCCGGGCGGGCGGCCCGCACTGAGTGACCTGTGGGCGGGCGAGAGCAAGGCCGCGCTCTCGCTCTACCTCCACATACCCTTCTGCGAGGTCCGCTGCGGCTTCTGCAACCTCTTCACGCGGATCGGCGCGCCCGACGAGCTGACCACCCGCTATCTCGACGCGCTGGACCGCCAGTCGACCGCCGTACGGGACGCGCTGGGCGACGGGGAGCCGGTGCGCTTCGCCGCAGCCGCGTTCGGCGGCGGCACGCCGACGTTCCTGACCGCGGGCGAGCTGGAGCGGCTGTGCGACATAGCGGAGAAGCGCATGGGCGCCGACCTGCGGTCCGTGCCGCTGTCCGTGGAGACCTCGCCGTCGACGGCGACCGCCGACCGGCTGGCCGTCCTCGCGGACCGGGGGACGACCAGGATCAGCATCGGTGTACAGAGCTTCGTCGAGGCCGAGGCCCGGGCCGCGGTCCGTCCGCAGCGGCGCGCCGACGTGGAGAGAGCCCTCGGCCTGATCAGGGACAGCAGCATCCCGGTCCTGAACATCGACCTGATCTACGGCATCGACGGCCAGACCGAGCGGAGCTGGCGCACCTCGCTGGACGCCGCGCTCCAGTGGCGGCCGGAGGAGCTGTACCTCTACCCGCTCTACGTCCGTCCGCTGACCGGGCTGGGCCGGCTCGGGGCCGCTGACGAGGCCGCGGCGGACGTGGCCTGGGACGAGCAGCGGCTGCGGCTGTACCGGGCCGGCCGCGACCATCTGCTCGCCCGCGGCTACGAGCAGGTGTCCATGCGGATGTTCCGCCGCGCCGACGCCCCGCGGGCCGGGGGCCCCGACGACTACGCATGCCAGACCGACGGCATGATCGGCCTGGGCTGCGGCGCCCGCTCGTACACGTCGCGGCTCCACTACTCCTTCGACTACGCGGTGGAGATGCGTGAGGTGCGGGCCATCATCGACGGCTACACGGCCACCGAGGACTTCTCGCACGCCGAGGTGGGCAGGTTCACCGACGCCGACGAGGCGCGCCGCCGTCATCTCCTGCAGTCCGTCCTGCAGGCCGAGGGGCTGCGCGTGTCCGAGTACCGCGAACGGTTCGGTACGGACCCGGACGAGGACTTCACCGAGGAGCTCGCCCGGTTCGACGCCCGGGGCTGGCTCGACCGCGGCGCGTCGGCCGCCGGCCTGCTGCGCCTGTCCCCCGAAGGCCTCGCCCACTCCGACGCGCTGGGCCCCGACCTCTTCTCCCCTGCCGTACGGGCCGCGATGGCCGCGTACGACCTGAAGTGAGCCTCGCATGGACCTGACGATCCTCTACCGCGGTCCGCTCGCGTCGTGCGATTACGACTGCCCGTACTGTCCGTTCGCCAAGCGCCGCGACAGCCGGGAGCAGCTGAGGGCCGACCGGGCCGCGCTGGAGCGCTTCACGGCGTGGGCGGCGGCGCAGACCGGCGACCGGATCTCCGTGCTGTTCACCCCGTGGGGCGAGGGGCTGGTCCGCTCCTGGTACCGCCGGGCGGTGGTCGAGCTGGCACGGCTGCCGCACGTCCGCCGGGTGGCGGTCCAGACGAACCTCGGCGGCCGGACCCAGTGGCTGGCCTCGGCCGGTGCCGCCGGACGCGACAAGATCGCGCTCTGGTGCACGTACCACCCGGGCCAGACACCGTACGAGCGGTTCCTCGGGCGGTGCGGGGAGCTGGTGGCCCTGGGGATCCGCCACAGCGTGGGGATCGTCGGGCTCGACGGTCACCTCGACGAGGCGCGGCGACTACGGGCGGCCCTGCCCGAGGAGGTCTACCTCTGGGTCAACGCCGCCGAGGGCCACACCTACACGGACGAGGAGGCGGACCGGTGGACGGCGATCGACCCGCTGTTCCCGTACAGCCGGCACCCGCACCGTTCGGCGGGGCTGCCCTGCCGGACCGGTGAGTCGGTGATCTCGGTGGACGGCGACGGCACGGTGCGCCGCTGCCACTTCGTCCGCGCGGAGCTCGGCAATCTCTACGACGGCAGCTACCGCGCGGCGCTGGGCCCCCGGGCCTGTCCGCTCGCCGTCTGCGACTGCCACATCGGCTACGTGCACCTGGAGACGCTGCCGCTGTACGACGTCTTCGCCGGCGGGGTACTGGAGCGCATACCGGCGATGCCGCTGCCCTCGGTCGCCCCGTCCGCCCGGGGCGACTGAAACCAGGGGCGACTGAGAACTGCGGGACGCCCCTCAGAGCGGCAGCAGGTCGGGCCGCTTGGCCTCCACGTGGTCGCCGGAGGACTCACCGCGCAGCCGTCGGCCGATCCACGGGACCAGGTACTCGCGTGCCCAGTGGATGTCGTCGCGCCGTACTTCGAGCGTGCCGCGCTGGGCCTGCGGCGGCCACTCCTGGTCCGGATCGGCGGGCACGTCGAGGCCGAGGACCTGGGCGGCGCGCAGCGCGACCCGGGTGTGGCCCTCGGGCGACAGGTGCAGCCGGTCGTTGTCCCAGGCGCGCCGTTCCTGGACCGAACGCAGGGACCACAGGTCGAGGACCGGGCAGTCGTAGCGGTCGGCGATGGACCGTACATGGGCGGTGTACGTGGCGATCTTGCCGCGCAGATGGCGCAGCACGGGCACGTTGCGGGTGTCGAAGCCGGTGGTGACCATGACGGTGCCGACCGACCGGGTGAGGTCGGCGACCGCTCGCTCGAAGCGTTCGGCCACGTCGTCCGGATCGGTGCCCGGCCGGATGATGTCGTTGCCGCCGGCGCAGAAGCTCACCAGATCGGGGGCGAGTTCCTTGGCGCGCGGCACCTGCTCCTCGACGATCTGGTCGAGGAGGCGTCCTCGTACGGCGAGATTGGCGTACCTGAAGTTTCCGTGAGCGGTGCCTGCCGCCGCACCGGGGTCCGGGAGCTGGTCCGCGAGAAGGACCGCGAACCGGTCCGCCCAGCCGACGAAGGTTCCGTCCGGGCCGGGGTCACCGACTCCCTCGGTGAAGCTGTCGCCAATCGCCGCGTACGACCCGATGACGCCCCGTTGGTTGATGACGCCCTGCTGGATGTTGTTCGAATCGTCTGCCACAAGGGCATATCCTGCACCGCCGAATGTGACCTACGCGACCGTAATAAGGGGTTGACGGGTGGTGAGATAGACCACCCGGTCAGTTTTTGGTAAAGGGGGAATAAGAACGGCCACCGCCCATTGCAGCCGCCCTGGACCGCGTGCCGCTTCCGGGCGCGGACAGCCAAAGGCAGAGGGACGGTGCGCCGCCGCGCACCGTCCCTCCATGCATTGCCCAGGCCCGGTTCACCGGACCGGTGTTGCCCCGGTCAGACGTTGATGCCGTGCGACGCCAGGTAGGCGATCGGGTCGATGTCCGAGCCGTACGCCGGACCCGTGCGGACCTCGAAGTGGAGGTGCGGGCCGGTGGCGTTGCCGGTGGAGCCGGACAGGCCGACCTGCTGGCCCGCGGTCACGGTCTGGCCGGCCGAGACGGAGAGCGAGGACATGTGGCCGTACTGCGAGTAGTGGCCGTCGGCGTGCTTGATGACGACCTCGTTGCCGTACGCGCCGCCCCAGCCGGCGGTGACGACGGTGCCGGAGGTGATCGCCTTCACGCTCGTGCCGGTGGACACGGGGAAGTCGATGCCGGTGTGGCTGCCGCTGGACCAGTTGGCACCGGAGGCGCGGTAGGCGGTGGTGTGGTTGCCCGGAACCGGGTGGACGTAACCGGAGTCGTTGCTCTGGGTGGCCGGGGCCGAGGTCTCCTTGGACGACGAGTCGTCGGAGGAGGACGAGTCCGAGGTCGTGGAGGCCTTCGTCTCGGTCTTGGCCGGGGCCTTCGAGGGGGTGGTGGCGCCCGTGGAGGTGGTCGAGGCGTGGCCCCAGGCCTTGCCGCCGAGGGTCAGCTTCATGCCCGGGAAGATCAGGCTCGGGTCGTCGCCGACGACCTTGCGGTTGTCCTGGTACAGCTTCTCCCAGCCGCCCTTGAGCTTGTGCTCGGCAGCGATCTTCGACAGGTAGTCGCCGGAGACCACGGAGTAGGACGTGGTGCCGGCCTGCTTCTTCGCGGCCGGCTTGGCCGGGGTGGCGTGAGCGGCGGCCGACTTCGAGGTGGCCGGAGCGGACTGCTCCGCGGCGTGGGCACCGGTGGCGCCGAGCAGCGGAAGCGCGATGACGGCTCCGCCGGCGCTCGCGGCGACGACGCCACGGGCGATGGTGCTGGACTTGGGACGACGGTGCTTACCCGGTATGGGCATGAAGGTTTTCCTCTCCGGCGCCTGCGAGGTGAGCTGTCGGGTTCGGACTGGAGATGTCCGGTCGCGGCTGGCGCGACTTCACCCCGAGCCGTCCGGTTTCCCGGTCGGCGGCTTACCTGGTTCCCCCGCTCCTGCCACGCGGTGAGTGGGTTCGAATTCCGGGCGGCGGCAGGATTAGGCGGTCCGTCCGGATTGCAGCGAACGTAAGCGAGCCGGGACGGCGGAAACAAGCCACGGGTTCCGTGCGGGATTCCGTGCCTGAAATTCGGCGAGGAATTCCGGTCACACTCCGTGGATTACGGATCTTGGATTTCCGCGCCGCGCATGGAATGCCCAGCCGCTCCGCCGCCACACACCGTCACGGATATGATCCCGCTCACGAGAGGGCGATCATCTACCGTAGAAGTAGGGCATGTTCAACTAAAAGCCCCAATACGGACATGTCATGCTCGCCGCCTCCCTCCCGTCGGACTGTCAGCGTGGATCCGGGTCCGCGCGGCCGGGCGGAGAGACCCGTCGGGCGGACCGCCACGCAGGCCCGAAGTGCGGGTATGACCAAGATGATTGCCTGAGGAATCAATGTCGTATCGTCACGAGAGTGGACCCGCGGGCGACACGCGCCGGCGGCAGAGCCCCCCAGGAGTGACCGTGACGCAGCAGCTGCCGCAGACCCCGTCGACGGAGCCCGAACTGGCGGGTGTCCGCAATTTCCGGGACGTGGGCGGCCTGCCCACCTCGGACGGCCGCCGGGTGCGGTACGGGCGGCTCTACCGCAGCGGTCACCTGGCGCACGCCACGACCGAGGACGCCGCGTTCCTCACCGGTCTCGGCCTGCACACCGTCTTCGACTTCCGCAACGGCGCCGACCACAAGCTCGACGGCGTGGACGTGGAGCTGCCGGGCGTGCGCAACGTGAACATCCCGCTCAGCGACCCGGCGGACGGCGCGGAGTTCTGGCGGATGGTGCGGGACGGCAACATGAACGAACTGCGGTCGATCCTGGCCGACGGAAAGGGGACGGACCGCATGGTCGCTTCCTACCGCCGGATCATCCTGGACCGCACCGCCGAGCACAGCCGGGTGCTGCACGCCCTGGCCGAGGACAGTGTGCCCGCCCTGATGCACTGCGCCGCGGGCAAGGACCGCGCGGGTCTCTCCATCGCGGTGTCCCTGCTCGCCGTCGGCGTCGAGCGCGAGGCCATCGAGGCCGACTACCTCAAGTCCAACGACGCGCACCGCCGCTACAAGGTCCGCCGCAGCGACACCTCGGCCGCCGGGATGTCGCCCGAGGTGATGGAGCTGCTCAATCCGCTCTTCGGCGCCCACCCCGACTACCTCGCCGCCGCCTTCACCACCATCGACGAGACCTGGGGCGGCACCGACCGCTATCTCGCCGAAGGCCTCAGGATCAGCCCCGAGACGCGGGAGCGGCTGCGCGAGCGCCTGCTCGACGCGGGCTGACCACCCGGGCGGGCTCCGCGGCCACGCCTGTCCGCCCAGCGGCTCGGCCGGAGCGGATGCCTCGGTGACGGCCCGCTACGGCACGTCCGCCCGCCTTCCTACTGGTTGTGCATCCCCACGGCGAACAGCAGATAGAGGAAGCCCGCGATGACGTGCCCGGCCACCAGGTAGGCGAAGAGCCTGATGACGAGCCCGCGGGGCATCTTCTTCTCCTGCGGGTCGTAGTTTTTGGGCCGGCCGGGGCCGAGCGGGTCGTAGTTCTCGGAATCGGACATGACAGGTCCTCTCTGGCGACCGGCGGGCCGGTGGCGGGGACAGCGCCTCAGCGACGGTGGATCCCGCTGCCGAGACACAGCTCGGCGGCGGGGCTCTGCAGCAGGGTGTGGACGAAGAGCAGCTCGGCGCCGTCACGGTCCAGGGCCGCGATCCGGTGCGGTGTGAGCGAATCGAAGTGCGCGCTGTCGCCGGGGGCGAGGTCATGGACCGTCTCCCCGAGCGTCACCCTGAGGTGCCCGGCCAGGACGTACAGCCACTCCTCGCCGGGGTGCACGCGCACCAGGTCCCCCTGCGCGCCGTACGGGACCCGGACGCGCAGGGCCTGCATCGCCCGGCCCGGACCGCCGGCCTGCTGGTACATCCAGCCGTCGGCCTCGGCGCCCTCGAACCTGCGGCCCCGGACGACCGCGTCACGTTCCGGGGGAATCTCGCCGAGCAGCTCGGAGACCGTCGTACCGTAGATCCTGGCGAGTCCGAGCAGCATCGGCAGCGAGGGCTGGCGCCGGCCCGTCTCGAGCCGGGACAGGTGGGCGGGCGAGAGTCCGGCCCGCTGGGCGGCGGTCTCCAGAGTGAGACCACGGCTGCGGCGCAGCTCGCGCAGGCGCGGTGCGACCCCGGGCAGCTCGTCGGCCGCCCCTCCTTCTGGAGGATTCATGCCTCCATTGGGCCAGGACCTTTCCTCGGAGGCAAATTTCTTGCCTCCGAGGCAAACTCCCCGGCACAGACCGGCCGGGCGGGTCAGCGGTTGGCGACGGCCTGCTTCACCAGGGTCCGCCCGAAGTCCCACATCAGGCCGCCGCCGCTGTGCGCGTCGTCCATCACGGCCGTGAACGCGGCGACAAAGCGGTCCACGTCCGCCTCGTCGATCACCAGCGGCGGAATCAGCTTGATCACTTCGAGGTGGTCGCCGGAGACCTGCGTCAGGATCCGGTGCTTCTGGAGCAGCGGCACGACCACCATCTGCGCGAACAGTCCCTTGCGGGCCGCCTGCAGCATGGTCCAGCGGCTGCGCAGCTTCAGCGAGGACGGCCGGCCGAACTCGATGCCGATCATCAGCCCGCGCCCCCGCACCTCGTGCAGCAGCTCGTACTGCCCGACGAGCGCGGCCAGCCGTTCGCGGAGCAGGTCACCGGTGCGGCGCGCATGCGCCACCGTCTCCTCGTCCTCCATCACGGCGAGGACCGCCAGTCCGGCCGCCATCGCCTGGGCGTTGGAACCGAAGCTCGCGGAGTGGACCAGAACCCGGTCCATCGAGGAGTAGACGCGTTTGAAGATCCAGTCCTTGCCGAGGGTCGCCCCGACGGGTACGTAGCCGCCGGAGAGCGCCTTGGCGACGCACACCAGGTCGGGTTCCACGCCCTCCTCGTGCTGGTACGCGTAGAAGTCCCCGGTCCTGCCCAGGCCGGTCTGCACCTCGTCGGCGATGAGCAGGGCCTTGTGCTTGTGCAGCAGCTCCTGTGCCTGGCGCAGGAACCCGGGCGGCGAGGCGTGCACGCCCTTGCCCTGGATCGGTTCGACGACGAGGCCCGCCACATCACCCCGCTTCAGCTCGCGGCGCAGCGCGTCGAGGTCACCGAGCGCGATGGCGGTGTCGGGCAGCAGCGGGGCGAACCCGTCCCGGAAGCCGGCCTCGCCGTTGACCGAGAGCGAGCCGGTGGTGAGCCCGTGGAAGGCGTGCGCGCAGTACAGGATCCTCGGCTTCCCGGTGGCGTACCGGGCGAACTTGAGGGCCGTCTCCACCGCCTCCGTGCCGCTGTTGCCGAAGAAGACCCGGTCCAGGTGCGGACTGTGCGTGAGCAGCTTCTCGGCCAGCAGTCCCGGCAGCGGCTGGCAGTCGAAGCGGGTGAGGTCGGCCAGCGAGGCGTCCAGGACGTCGTGCAGCGCCTTGCGTACGACGGGGTGGTGCCGGCCGAGCCCCATGACCCCGAAACCGGCGAGCATGTCCAGGTAGTCGTTGCCGTCCGCGTCCCAGAAGTGCGCGCCCTCGGCCCGTTCGTAGACCTTGTCGAAGCCGATGGTGTGCAGCATGCGCGGGAGCTGGTGGTTGAGGTGCTTGGTGTGCAGCTCGTAGCGTTCGGCGCCGCGCTCCGCGAGGAGCCGCGCCACATCGAAGCCCTTGGGCCCGTCGTCCTTCATGCTCCGCTCCCCTTGTGCCCGTTGCCCCGGGCGTGGTGTCCCCTGCCGGTGGCCGCGCCCCCGGTGGCCAGCGCGGCACTGATCCGGCCCGCGATCTCGACCGGTGTGAGCCCGATGTCGGCCAGGATCTCGGCCCGCTTCCCGTGGGCGAGGAACTGATCGGGAATGCCGAATGTCCGCAGCGGTACGTCGACCCCGGCGTCCCGGAGCGCCTGCCCCACGGCCCAGCCGACGCCTCCCGCCCGGCTGTTGTCCTCGACGACGGCGACGAGGCGGTGCTGCGCCGCGAGCGGCGCGAGCTGTTCGTCGACCGGTTTGACCCAGCGGGGGTCGACCACCGTGCAGCGGATGCGGGCGCCCTTCAGCAGATCTGCGGCCTGGAGGCATACCTGCGCCATCACGCCGACCGCGACCAGCAGCACGTCGGCGTCCTCGGCGCGGTGCAGGACGTCCATGCCGCCGATGGTGCCGGTCGCGGGGACCGGCTCCCCCACCGATTCCTTGGGGAACCGGATCAGGGTCGGTGCGTCGTCGACGTCGACGGCCTCGCGCAGTGCGGCGCGCAGCCGGTCGGCGTCGCGCGGCGCGGCGATCCGCAGGCCGGGCACGACCTGGAGGACGGACATGTCCCACATGCCGTTGTGGGAGGCCCCGTCGGGCCCCGTGACCCCGGCCCGGTCGAGCACGAACGTGACGCCGCACCGGTGCAGGGCGACGTCCATCAGCAGCTGGTCGAAGGCCCGGTTGAGGAACGTGGCGTACACGGCGACGACCGGGTGCAGTCCCCCGGTCGCCAGTCCGGCGGCCGAGACCGTCGCATGCTGCTCGGCGATCCCGACGTCCCAGACCCGGCCGGGAAACGCCTCGGCGAACTTCGTCAGGCCGACGGGATGCAGCATGGCCGCCGTGAGGGCCACGACGTCCGGACGCTCCGCGCCGATCGACGCGATCTCGTCCCCGAACACGGAGGTCCAGGACGGGCCGGCCGCGGGTGCGAGCGGGGCGCAGGTCAGCGGGTCCATCGCGCCGACCGTGTGGAAGCGGTCGGCCTCGTCCCGCAGGGCGGGGAGGTAGCCGCGGCCCTTCTCGGTGATGCAGTGCACGAGCACGGGGCCGTGGAAGCGTTTGGCGCGGTGGAGCGCGGATTCGACAGCCGCGGTGTCGTGGCCGTCGACCGGTCCGACGTACTTCAGGCCGAGGTCCTCGAACATGCCCTGCGGGGCGATGAAGTCCTTCAGGCCCTTCTTGGCGCCGTGCAGCGACTCGTACAGCGGCTGCCCGATGACGGGTGTCTGCTGCAGGACGCCCTTGCCCCACGAGAGGAAGCGCTCGTATCCGTCGGTGGTACGCAGGGTGGAGAGGTGGTTGGCGAGGCCGCCGATCGTCGGGGCGTAGGAGCGCTCGTTGTCGTTGACGACGATGATCAGCGGGCGGTCCCCGGCAGCGATGTTGTTCAGCGCCTCCCAGGCCATCCCGCCGGTGAGCGCCCCGTCGCCGATGACCGCGACGACGTGGCCGGGGCGGCCGAGGAGCTGGTTCGCCTTGGCGAGACCGTCGGCCCAGCCGAGCACGGTGGAGGCGTGCGAGTTCTCGATGACGTCGTGCTCGGACTCGGCACGCGAGGGGTAGCCGGAGAGGCCGCCCTTGCCGCGCAGCTTGGAGAAGTCCTGCCGCCCGGTGAGGAGCTTGTGTACGTAACTCTGGTGGCCGGTGTCCCACAGGATCCGGTCCACCGGGGAGTCGAAGACCCGGTGCAGGGCGATGGAGAGCTCCACCACCCCGAGGTTGGGGCCGAGATGGCCACCGGTCCTGGCCACTGCCTGGACGAGGAACTTCCTGATGTCTTCGGCGAGTTCGCCGAGCTGTGGTTCGTTCAGTGCCTTGAGATCGTGTGGCCCCCGGATGGACTGCAGCAGCGTCATGCCCGGGCCCCCTCTCTGGTCCTGTTGTCGGCTCACGATGACGGCTGGGACCCCCGGTGCGCGTTCCCACCGACTGCCGCCGGCCCGGCCCGGACGCGCCGCACGGGGCGGTGTCCCGAGAGCTGCCGGGCCGGCGGAACGGGGAGAGCCGGTACGACCGGCTCTCCCGCGGTCATCACGTCACCGGTTCCCGCCGATGGTCTCCCGCGCCGCGCGCAGGGACTCCTTCAGCGACCCCATGGTGGCGAGGACGGCGGTGGGCTCGTAGCCGCAGTGCGCCATGCAGTTGGCGCAGCGCGGGTCCTTGCCGCGGCCGTACTTGTCCCAGTCCGTCTCCTCGATGAGCTCCCGGTACGTCGGTACGTACCCGTCGCTCATGAGGTAGCAGGGCCGCTGCCAGCCGAACAGGGAGTAGTTCGGAATGGCCCAGGCCGTGCACGGGAAGTCCGCCTTGCCTTCCAGGAAGTCCAGGAAGAGCGGCGAGTGGTTCAGGCGCCACCTGGCCCGGTTGCCGCCCGCGAAGGACTTCTTGAACAGCTCGCGGGTCTGTTCGACGCCCAGGAAGTGCTCCTGGTCGGGTGCCTTCTCGTAGGCGTAGGCGGGCGAGATCATCATCTCGTCGACCTTCAGGTCGTCGTTGAGGAAGTTGAGGACCTCGATGATGGTCTGGGGTGTGTCGGTGTTGAAGAACGTGGAGTTGGTCGTGACGCGGAAGCCGCGCTGCTTGGCCTCCTTCATCGCCGCGACCGCCTCGTCGAACACCCCTTCCTTGGCGACCGATTCGTCGTGGCGCTCGCGCAGGCCGTCGATGTGGACGGCGAACGCGAAGTAGGGCGAGGGCGTGAACTTCTCGAGCTTCTTGCGCATCAGCATCGCGTTGGTGCAGAGGAAGACGTACTTCTTCTTCGCCACCAGCTGTCGGACGATCTCGTCGATCTGCGGATGCATCAGCGGCTCGCCGCCGGCGATGGAAACCATCGGGGCGCCCGATTCGAGCACGGCGCCGACGGCCTGGGCCACCGGCATGCGCTGCTTGAGGACTCCGGCCGGGTGCTGGATCTTCCCGCAGCCCTCGCAGGCGAGGTTGCAGGCGAACAACGGCTCCAGCTCGACAATCAGCGGAAACTTCTCCCGCTTTCGGAGCTTCTGTTCAATGAGGTACGTCGCAACCTTGATGGACTGACGGAGCGGCATGGCCATCTAGCTCACCTCCTGGGGAGCAGCAAAGATCGGTGCCATTCATAGAAAGCCGGCAGGACGGCACGGAGAACGCGGAAAGCCGATATTCCACCGCGGACCGTGCCGATGCGGACGAGCTCATGCTCCGGAGCGTCCACGACCACCCGTACGGCCGCAACCGGGCGTGGTCCGGACCGCAGGGCGATGCGCAGGGTCGCGGCGGACTCCATGTCCACCGCGATCGCTCCGGTGGCCCGCAGACCGGCCCGCTCATGCCCGCGTACGACATGGTCGGAGCCGGTCAGCGGACCGGTGTGGACGGTGCGTCCGGGTACGGCCCTGGCGAGTGCGTCGGCGAGGAGTTCAGTGCCGGTGCAGGCGTCCGACGTCCCGGCTGTCCGGGTCTCGTCGGCCACCACCAGGTCCCCGGGGTGCATACCGGGTGCGAGCCCGGCGCAGAACCCCGAGGCGATGACGGCGGCGCCGGCTGCCCGGCCCTCGCCGAGCGCCTTCGCCACGGCCGTTTCGGCCGCCTTCGGCCCCATGCCCGTACGCAGTACGGTCACGGGGCCCGGGGCGGTGCCCGCCCTGGCCCTGCCGGTGCGCAGGGCCAGATGCTCGATGCCCAGCGCACAGGCGATGAGCAGCGGGGCGGTGGGGCCGGCCGGCCCCGGGGCATCGCCCATCAGGCCCCCTCGCGGACCGCCGTGCGGCCGGCGAACGGGTCGCCGTGCACGTACCGTCCGAGTGCGGTCAGGGGGAAGACCTGCCGGTAGAGGTGGTAGTTGATGGAGAAGTCCCAGGGGAACCCGGTCCCGGTGAAGTACGGCTCGTCCCAGGAGCCGTCGGCCTGCTGGGTGTCGGTCAGCCAGGCGACGCCCCGTGAGACGGCCACGGTGTCGCGCCGGTCGGCCGCCAGGAGCGCCAGCAGCGCCCAGGCGGTCTGGGACGCCGTCGAGGCTCCGTGGCCGATCCACTTGTCCTCGCTGTAGGAGCGCAGGTCCTCGCCCCATCCGCCGTCGTCGTTCTGGACGGATTCCAGCCAGCCGACCGCGCGCCGGATCGAGGGGTGCGAGGCGGACAGTCCGGCGGCGACCAGGGCCGGCACCACCGACCCGGTCCCGTAGACGTAGTTGACGCCCCAGCGGCCGAACCAGCCGCCGGCCGCGTCCTGTTCGGCGAGGAGCCACTCGATGCCCCGCCGGGTCGCGGGGTGGGCGGAGTGGCCCTCGATGGCGAGCATCTCCACCACGTGCCCGGTGACGTCGGCGGACGGCGGGTCGATGACCTCGCCGAAGTCGCAGAACGGCAGCCGGTTGGGGAACGCGCTGGTGTTGTCGGCGTCGAAGGCACCCCAGGCGCCGTTGCGGGACTGCATCCCGACGTTCCAGCGGACGCCGCGCTCGATGGCGGCCTCGATCCGCGCCCGGTCCGGGTGGCGGACCCGGCGCAGCGCGAGGACCACCTCCGCGGTGTCGTCGATATCTGGGTAGTTGTCGTTGTGGAACTCGAACGCCCAACCGCCCGGGGCCAGTTGGGGCCTGCGTACCGACCAGTCGCCGGGCCGGGTGATCTCCTCGCCGAGCATCCAGTCCGCCGCCTTCACCAGCGCGGGGTGGTCGGCGCCGACCCCGGCGTCGGCGAGTGCGATGGTCGCGAGGCAGGTGTCCCAGACCGGGGACTGGCAGGCCTCGATCATGCGGGCGCCGTCCTCGCGCCACACCGCGAACCGGTCGAGGGATTCGAGTCCGGCCCGCATCACCGGGTGGTCGAGGTCGTATCCGAGCAGATGCAGGGCGATGACGGAGTACACGGCGGGTGGCTGGATGCCGCCCCAGCAGCCGTCGTTCTCCTGGCGCTCGATGATCCAGCGGGCGGCCGCGTTCATGGCGATCCGGCGCAGCCGGCGCGGGGCGAACCGGTGATAGACGTGCAGCGCCCTGTCGAGGCGCTGGAAGACGCCGTCCCAGCTGGCGGCCGGGGCGGGGCGGCGGGTCGGGTTCGGTTCGCCGGGGTCGGTGTGCAGCTCGTCCAGGGCGAAGGGCGCGGGCCTCACCGGCCGTTTCGCGGAGACGACGGTGAGGGGCACGATGGTCTGGCGGGCCCAGCAGCCGAAGTCGTAGATGTTGAGCGGGACCCATTTGGGAAAGAACATGAGCTCGGGCGGGAGCTCCGGCAGGTCGTCCCATTTCCACCAGCCGAAGAGGGCCAGCCAGATGCGGGTGAACACGCGGCTCGCCCCGATGCCGCCCTGCTCCCTGACCCATCCCGCGGCGCGGGCCATGTGCGGTTCGTCCGGGCGGTCCCCCGCCAGCCGCAGTGCGACGTACGCCTCGATGGTGGCGGAGAGGTCCCCGGGGCCGCCGTGGAAGGTGGCCCAGGTTCCGTCGCCGAGCTGTTCGCCGCGGATGAAGCGGCCGGCCGCCTGGACCGTGGCGGGATCCTGAATTCCGAGGAACTGCCGGAGCAGGAGGTCCTCGGCGTCCATGGTGACGTTGGTGGCGAGGTCGCCCTTCCACCAGCCCTGCTCGTCCTGCCTGCCGAGGAGGTGCTCCACCGAGCGTTCCGCGGCCCGCCGCGCGGCGGCGAGTACGTCGTCCGCGGCGATGGTTGATTCGGTTGTCGGATTACTGGCCGAGGCTGCTCGGGGGTCCACAGCCCCGGAGCTTCCGTCGGTCGTCGCTGTCATGGCTTCCCCTTCGTGCAGTTGGTCCTCTGCTGTGCTGGGGTCTCCGTCGGCCGGCGCCCGTGACGGGCGCCGGCCGGCGACTGCGAGTCATATGGAGCAGATGGTCATCATCTCTTTCGTACGACGACGAAGTCCGCGAGCGCCGTGAGCTGCGCCCGCACGGTTTCGGGCATGTCCACACCATGCAGCGCCTCGATGGCGACCGCATGCTGACGACGGGCCTCCTGGGCGGTCCACTCGCGGCCGCCCGCCTCCTCGATGAGCGCCGCACGGGCGGCGAACTCCTCTTCGGAGAAGCTGTCGAAGTCGTTGCTCTTCGCGTCGGCGGCGAGCAGTTCACCCAGACGCTCCGAGGCCGGCCCACCCGCGGCGAGCGCGGCGACGACCGGCAGGGACTTCTTGCGCTGGCGCAGATCGCTCCAGGTCTGCTTGCCGGTGGACTCCGGGTCGCCCCAGATCCCGAGCAGGTCGTCGACCGCCTGGAAGGCGAGGCCGAGGTGGTAGCCGTACGCCTCCAGGACGTCGGCGGTGCGGTCGTCGGCGCCGCCGAGCACCGCGCCGATGGAGCAGGCGCAGGCGAGCAGGGCGCCCGTCTTGTTGCCCTCCATCTCCAGGCACTCCTCGACGGTGACCCGCTCGCGGTGCTCGTAGGAGATGTCCTGGGCCTGCCCGTCGATGAGCTTGCGGGTGGCCGAGGTCAGCCGGCGGGCCGCGCGGCCCGCCTCGACGGTGCCGAGCTCCAGCAGGATCTCGTTGGCCAGGGCGAACAAGGCGTCGCCGACGAGGATCGCCTGGGCGGGGCCGTGCACCTTCCACACCGTGTCGCGGTGGCGCCGCTGCTCGTCGCCGTCCATCAGGTCGTCGTGCAGCAGCGAGAAGTTGTGCACGAGTTCGACGGCCACCGCGCCGGGGATGCCGGCCTCGGCGGCGGCGCCGGCCGCCTCCGCGGACAGCAGGGCCAGCGCCGGGCGGACGGCCTTGCCGCCGTCGCCGTCGGCGGGCCTGCCCTGGGCATCGATCCAGCCGAAGTGATACGCGGCCACGGTGTCCATGGGCGGTGCGAGCCGGTCAACGGCGGCCCGGAGCACCGGCGCGGAAAGGGCCCGTCCGCGCTCCAGAAGCGCGGTGACGTCCGTGGTCTCCGCCACGGTGTCGGAAGCCGGATTCGCCGGGGTCACTGACTCTCCTCTTGTTCCGGTGGTACTGCTCATGCCGCCTCCTGCAGCGGATGTTCGTGGGGGCGGCCGAGCGCCAGGAGTGCGGCATCCGCGGCGCCGGCACCGCTACGGACGGCGCCCTCCATGGTGGCGGGCCAGCCGGTGGCGGTCCATGCGCCGGCCAGGAAGAGACCGGGGACGCGGGTGCGCGTCCCCGGTCGCAGCCGGCCGACGCCGGGCGCGGGCGCGAAGGTCGCCGTCCGCTCCCGGGTGACGAAGAAGTCCCTGATCCCGGCCCCGCGGGCGGCGGGCAGCAGCCGCTCCAGCTCGGGCAGGTAGCGCGCGCGGAGCTCGGCGACGGGCAGCTCGATCTCCTCGTGGGCGGCGGACTGGGAGACCGCGAGGTACTGGCCCGGGCCGGTGAGGCCGGAGGCCTCGGTCCGGTCGAAGACCCACTGCACCGGCGAGCCGAGCGCGGCGAAGAAAGGCTGCCTGAGCACCTTGCGGTCGTAGACCACGTGCACGTTCAGGATCGGCGAGGTGCCGATCTCCAGCAGCCGCTCCGGTGCGTCGATCGCGCCCTCGGGCAGCAGGTCATGGGCCTCGCGCTGCGGTACGGCCAGCACGACGGTGTCCGCCTCGATCCGTTCGGCGCCGGTGTCGACCACCCAGCGTCCGTCGTCGGTACGGGTGAGCGCGCCGGCCCTCGTCCGCAGTTCGGTGCGGACGCCGGCGGAGTCCAGGGCCTTGCGGCTGAGGGTGTCGTGGACGTCCCCGAGCGGCACGGAGGCCCAGCCGATGTCGGCTGCGCCGGGCTCGGAGAGGAGGCCGGTCTTGAAAACCTTCGCGGCGAGCGCGAGCGAGGAGTTCGGTGCGGTGGCGTTCAGCGTGGCCACGCCGACGAGATCCCAGAGTGCCTCGACGGTGCGGGGCGACTGGCCGTGCCGGGCGAGCCAGCTGCCGAAGTCGATGTCGTCGAGTGCGGGGTCGTCCGGGTCGAGCCGGCCGAGGGCCAGCGCGGCCCGCCCGACGCTCGCGCGCTCGGCGAGCGAGAGGTGCGGATAGGCGGCGAGTCCGGCGGCGAGGTGGAGCGGGACCGGGAGGCCGTTGCGGCGCAGCCGCCCGAGGCGGGGGCCCGCAAGCCGTCCCACGTCGAGAACGGGCACGTCCAAACGGTTTTGCAGCGGCGCCAGCGCCGCCCCGTCGACCCGGTCGAGGAACCAGCGGTAGGCCGTGCAGCAGCGCAGATAGACATGCTGGCCGTTGTCGACCGTCAGCTCGCCGCGCCGGAAGGAGAAGGCCAGGCCGCCGAGGCGGGGCCGTCCTTCGAGCAGGGTCACGTCAAGCCCGGCGTCGGCCAGCCGCAGGGCCGCCGTCACACCGGCGAGCCCGCCCCCGATCACGACCGCGCGCGAGGAACGCAGGGTGTCGTCCGTCATGCGTCCCCCTCTCGCCAGGTCTGTTCAGTCAGGGACGCATGCGCACGGCAGAGGGTTGCCCGCCGCACGGAGTGATCATCCATGATGCACATGGTGCGCGAGATGTCCGCGTGAGGCATTCAGACACGCCCCCTGATCGTGCGGCGAGAGATGTGGCGTGCGTCGAGGCCCGACAGGCCGCGCACGGCCACGTACGCCTTCTCGTGGCCCGGGAGCGAGACCCGGCCTCGCAGCACGGCCTCGGGGTCGCGCTCGATCCGGTCGAGGAGCCGCCGGTAGATGCCGGCCATGGCCGCGACACAGGCGCCGCTGCGCCGGTCGAGCATCGGCAGCAGGCGGTAGCCCTCGGCGAAGAGGGCGCGGGCGCGCCGGACCTCGAAGTGGACGAGCCCGGCGAAGTCGGAGCCGGGCGGCGGAGTGGCCCGGTGGAAGCCGGCGGAACAGCCGAACTTGGCGAGGTCGTCGGCGGGCAGGTAGGTCCGCCCGTTGCCCGCGTCCTCGCGCACGTCACGCAGGATGTTCGTCAGCTGGAGCGCGAGGCCGAGCGTGTCGGCGTACTCCGCGGCGCGCTCCGTGCCCGGCGCGCCGGGTTCCGTGCCGAAGACGCCCAGGCTGAGGCGGCCGATGGCGCCGGCGACGCACCGGCAGTAGATCTTGAGGTCGTCCCACGTCTCGTAGGTCGCACCGCGCACGTCCATGAGCACGCCGTCGATGAGCTCGTCGAGCCCTTCGAGCGGCAGCGGGAAGCGGCGGGCGGCGTCGGCGAGCGCGACGGCCACCGGGTCGGTGTCGTCCTCGTCGACCGCTCCGCCACGGATCCGGTCCAGCACCGCGCGGGTGCCCTCCAGTCGGACGCGCTTGGTCTCCGGCTCCAGCTCGCCGTCACCGATGTCGTCGACCCGCCGGGAGAACGCGTACAGGGCCGACATGGCCTGCCGCTTCTCGACGGGCAGCAGCCTGATGCCGTACGCGAAGTTACGCGCCTGCTGTCCGGTGACCGCCTCGCAGTAACTGTATGCGGCCTGTACCGGTGCCGACATGTACGTCGTCTGTCCCTCCACGGTCCGGCTCACCCCTCTCTACGCGCTCTTCGCAAAACAACTCCCACCTCGCGCAGCAGGCTGGGCTTGGTGGGTTTGGGGGGTCCGGGCAGTACGTCGAACCCGGCGGCCGCGATCGCGGTGAGGGCGGCACGCCCCCCTCCCACGAATCCGGCGAGAAGCAGCTTGAGCCTGCCGTGGACGCTACCCACCAGAGGGGTGCCTTCATTCAGCAGATCTCCGGCACGTTCGGCCTCGTACGCGATCAGCGCCCGCACCGATGCGCTCCCGGAGGGCGCCGCCAGGTCGGATTCGGTGACATGGAATCCGGCCATGTCGTCGGCCGGGAGATAGATCCGGTCACGGCCGAGGTCCTCGGTCACGTCCTGCAGGTGCTCGACGATCTGCAGCGCCGTGCAGACGGCGTCGGAGCGGCGGACGCGCTCGGGACTGGCGGTGCCGGTCAGCTGGAGCACGAGGCGGCCGACGGGGTTCGCGGAGAGCTCGCAGTAGGCGAGGAGCTCCTCGTACGTCCCGTAGCGGCGGATCTTCTGGTCCTGCCGGTTGGCCTCGATGAGGCCGAGGAAGGGTTCGGGAGTGAGCGCGCGGCGCCGCACGGTGGGGCGCAGTGCCTGCAGGAGGGGGTGGTGCGGCGTCTCGCCGGTGGCGGCGAAGATCCGGCGCAGGTCCGTCTCCAGCGCGTCGAGCATCGCGAGCCGGTCCTCGCCCCCGGCCCGGTCGAGACCGAGATGCCGGGCGTCGGCGCCGCCGGGGGCGAGGTCGCCGTCACCGATGTCGTCGACGAGCCGGGCGAAGCCGTAGACGGCCATCAGGTCGTCGCGCCAGGCGCGCGGCAGGAAGAAGGGGGCCACCGGGAAGTTCTCGTCGGCTGCCTTGTCAAGGGTTCCGGGTACGGCGGAATCAAGCCGCGCCTGCGGGGTACGGGTCACTGCGGACCGCCCTGCGCGAGGACGGCGTGAGCACCTCGGAGCTGGAGATCTTCCGTCATAGCCGTCACATCTCCCGTTCTACACTGCTGACCCAAAACATCCCATTCCGGACACGCCGCCCGCTCTCCCGAGTGCGGGGGCCGACGACCAGCCGTCCCCCCAGGCGGTATCGCCCCACTTGCCACGAATCAGCACCGGTACAGCTTACGTTGTACAACGCTCATCCATACGCCGGGGTGTGGGGCGCGCAACACCTGCGCGCTTGGCCTTGTCAACTTTCCCCTTGTGCAAGGAAATTGACGTCATCCGGCGGGAGGAGATCTTGCCGGGCGCCGTACGACGAGCCGTGGACGGCCCGGACGCCGCCGACGATCCGGGAGCAGCACAGCGGCCTTTGCCGGAAGGCTCCGGCAAAGGCCGCTGCGGTACGCGACTTCGGTGACGCCCTACTTGCCCGTCTCGCGCTCGTACGCCTTCAGGACCTCGTCGGTCGGACCGTCCATCAGCAGTTCGCCCCTTTCCAGCCACAGCACCCGGTCGCAGGTGTCCCTGATCGACTTGTTGCTGTGGCTGACGAGGAAGACGGTGCCGGCCTCCTTGCGGAGCTCCCGGATGCGCTCCTCGGAGCGGATCTGGAACTTGCGGTCACCGGTCGCCAGCGCCTCGTCGATCATGAGGACGTCGTGGTTCTTGGCGGCCGCGATGGAGAAGCGCAGCCTGGCCGCCATGCCGGAGGAGTACGTCCGCATCGGCAGGGTGATGAAGTCGCCCTTCTCGTTGATGCCGGAGAAGTCCACGATGCTCTGGTATCGCTCGCGGATCTCCTCGCGGCTCATTCCCATGGCGAGCCCGCCGAGCACCACGTTGCGCTCGCCCGTCAGATCGCTCATCAGCGCCGCGTTCACGCCGAGCAGCGAGGGCTGTCCGTCCGTGTACACCTTGCCGCTCTCGGTCGGCAGCAGTCCGGCGATGGCCCGCAGCAGGGTGGACTTGCCGGAGCCGTTCGTACCGATGAGCCCGATGGCCTCGCCGCGGTAGGAGGTGAAGGAGACGCCGCGCACGGCGTGCACCTTGCGGACACCCCGCTCCTCGCCCTTGCCGCGGCGCAGTATCCGGCTCAGTGCCGCGGTGGCGCCGCCCTTGCCACCGCCGCCGCCGTTGACGCGGTACACGATGTGCACGTCGTCGGCGATCACGGTGGGGATGCGCCCCGCGGTGTTGTCCTCAGCCACGGCCGTACCGCTCCTCTGCCTTCCAGAAGTACACAAAGCCCGCCGCGCCCACCAGGAGCGCCCAGGCGAGACCCACGACCCAGACATGCGCCGGCAGGTTCTCGGAGCCGTAGCCGTCGATCATCGCGAAACGGATCAGGTCCATGTAGATGGCCGCCGGGTTGTACTGCAGCACATCGGCGATCCAGGCCGGCTTGTCGGCGAGCATCACCGGGATGGAGAACATCACGCCGGAGGCGTACATCCACGTCCGCATGACGAACGGCATGAGCTGGGCCAGGTCGGGCGTCTTGGCCCCGAGCCTCGCCATGATCAGCGCCAGCCCGGTGTTGAAGAAGAACTGCAGGACCAGCGCGGGAATCACCAGCAGCCAGGACAGCCGCGGGTAACTGCCGAATCCGACGGTCACCGCGACCAGCACGATCATCGAGTACAGCAGCTGCTGGAGCTGCTGGAGCGAGAACGAGATGGGCAGCGAGGCGCGCGGGAAGTGCAGCGCCCGCACCAGGCCGAGGTTGCCGGAGATCGCTCGGACCCCGGCCATCACCGAGCTCTGGGTGAAGGTGAAGACGAAGACCCCTGTCACCAGGAAGGGGATGAAGACCTCGGGTTCCATCCCCTTCTTCGTGCCGAGGATCAGGCCGAAGATGACGAAGTAGACCGCGGCGTTCAGGAGCGGGGTGGCCACCTGCCACAACTGACCCAGCTTGGCCTGGCTGTACTGGGCGGTCAGCTTGGCCCGGGAGAACGCCATGATGAAGTGGCGTCGCCCGCGGAGCTGGCGCACGTACTCGAAGAGCCCGGGCCGGGCGCCGCTGACCGTCAGGCCGTACTTCGTGGCCAGACCGGCTGGGCTCAGGCCGTCATCGACCGAGGGCGGGGTGCTCAACGCAACAGCACCGTCATGGGTTGTGTCACTCACCAGATGAAACTCTCGTATTCAAAACGCGCGGCCAGTCGCGGGCGCGGCTCAGGGCGGACAGGTCCCGACAAGAAAATTTACGCCTCATGCTCCCAGAGGCGAACCCTCTCAGATCACCGGAGGCCGGCCGAGTCTGGTCAGCCGCCATACCGTACGCCACTTCATCGGGCGTCGCGGTCCGCAGGGTGTCGACCACCCTTCCCGGAAGCCTCCGAACCAGGCCTTCAGCGCGGGGCCCGAGGGCTTGCGGAGCAGGGTCAGCAGCAGCCACACCCCGAGATACACGGGAACCAGGGGCGCGGGAAGGTTGCGCCGCGCCAGCCAGACCCGGTTCCGGGCGACCATGCGGTGGTAGACGGCATGGCGGGACGGAGCGGTCGTGGGGTGGTTGAGGACCATGTCCGCGCGGTAGTCGATCAGCCAGCCGGCGTCCAGCGCCCGCCAGGCGAGATCGGTCTCCTCGTGCGCGTAGAAGAAGTCGCCCGGCAGCGGGCCGACCTCGGCGATGACCCGGGTGCGTACGGCGTTGGCGCCGCCGAGGAAGGTCGTCACCCGTGACGAGCGCATCGGGTCGGCGGCGCGCAGCCGCGGTACATGGCGGCGCTGGGTCTCACCGGTGTCGGGGTCGGCGATCCGGAAGCTGATGATGCCGAGCTTCGGGTCGGCCTCGAACGCCTGCCGGCACAGCTCGGCGGTGTCGGTGAGCGGCAGGTGCCCGTCGTCGTCGAGGAAGAGCAGGGCGTCGACGTCGGCACCGGACGGGCCGAAGGCCTCGATGCCCACGTTGCGGCCGCCGGGGATGCCCAGGTTCTCGGGCAGCTCGACGGTCCGCACGCCTGCGGGGACCTCCGGGACGGCGGAACCGTTGCCGACGACGACCACCTCGATCCGGTCGCCGTCCTGCTTGGCGACCGAGTCGAGCAGGGCACGCAGCTCGGCCGGGCGGTTGCCCATCGTGATGATGACCGCGCCGAGTTTCATGGGGGAGCTCACTTCAGCCTGCTCGATGCCAGGACCGACACGAGGTGGAGGAGGGTCTGGAGCAGGGCGATACCGGCCAGCACCGCGACCGCGAGGCGGCTGAAGAAGAGGTCGTCGCGGACCGCGTCCAGGACGGCCGCGACCAGAATGACCAGCGACGCCTCGACGCACAGGATCAGCCGGTGGAACTTGAGCGCACCGGCGGCCCGGCGGGCGAACGCCATGCCGGAGGAGCGCGGCTCGGAGGCGGACTCCTTGACCGGCGGCAGCCCGCCCTGGTGGCGTGCGACCCCGACCAGGTCGGTCTCGGCCTTGATCAGGATGGCGCCCAGCGCGGCGAGCGTGCCCAGGAAGGCCCACAGCCAGTCGATCCGCCCGGTGCCCCACAGGTCCGCGGCGCGCAGGCCGAAGCCGACCAGCACGGCGGCGTCACAGAGATAGGCGCCGACCCGGTCCAGGTAGACCCCGCCCAGGGAGAACTGCTTCTTCCAGCGGGCGAGCTCGCCGTCGACACAGTCCAGCAGCAGGTAGAGCTGGACCATGAGGACGCCGAGCAGCGCACCGGGGATACCCGGAACGAGCAGGGCCGGAGCGGCGAGCACACCGGCGACGGTCATCAGGTAGGTCAGCTGGTTGGGCGTCACCTTGGTGTTCACCAGGTACCGGTCCACACGCAGCGAGACCTCGCGCATGTATATCCGGCCCGCCCAGTGTTCGCCGCTGCGCCGGTCCTTGACGCCCGGGGGGTGAACGACAGGACGGAGTTCAGCTACTGATGGTCTTGGCATAGTCGGCGTACGCGTCCCTGATCTGGTCGGTGGACAGGTTGAGGTGCTCCAGGACCGTGAAACGTCCCGGACGGGTCTGCGGGGCGTAGTCGACGGCCTGGACGAACTCGTCGACGGTGAAGCCGATCTCCTCGGGCACGACCGGCAGCCCGTGCCGGCGCAGGACCTCGGCGAAGAAGCCGGACTCCTCGCGGGCGCCGCGCAGGTGCATGGCGAAGGCGGCGCCGAGGCCGACCTGCTCACCGTGGCTGGCTGCCCGCTTGGGAAAGAGCAGGTCGAAGGCGTGGCTGATCTCGTGGCAGGCGCCGGACGACGGGCGGGTGTCACCGCTGATCGAGATGGCGATGCCGGAGAGCACCAGCGACTCGGCAAGGACCGTGAGGAACTCGTCGTCGGCGACGGTGCCGGGGTGCCGCAGGACGGCTTCGCCGGCGGTACGGGCCATGGCGGCGGCCAGTCCGTCGATCTGCTCGTTGTTGACCTGGTGCGAGAGCTCCCAGTCGGCGATCGCGGAGATGTTGGAGATCGCGTCGCCGACGCCCGAACGCACGAAGCGGTCCGGGGCCTGGCGGATCACCGAGAGGTCGATGACCATGGCGATCGGCATCGGGACGCCGTAGGAGCCGCGGCCGTTGTCGTTGTCCAGGGTGGCGACGGGTGAGCAGAGACCGTCGTGCGCGAGGTTCGTGGCGACCGAGACGAGCGGCAGGCCGACCCGGGCCGCGGCGTACTTCGCCACGTCGATGATCTTGCCGCCGCCGAGGCCGACCACGGCGTCGTAGCGCTTGCCCTTGATGTCGTCGGCCAGCTTCACGGCGGCGTCGATGTTGCCGCCGGCGACGCAGTACCAGTCGGCGCCCGGCAGGGCCGGGGCGAGCGTCTCGCGCAGGGCCTGCCCGGAGCCGCCGCTGATGGCGATCGCGAGCTTGCCGGATGCGGAGATCCGCTGGTCGACGAGGAGACCGGCGAGGTCGTCCATGGCGCCCCGGCTGATGTCGACGAAGACCGGGGAGGGAATGAGTCGGGTCAGTACCGGCACGCGATCTCCCTGCCCTTCGCGAGGTCGTCGTGGTTGTCGATCTCGACCCAGGTGACCTCGCCGATCGGGGCCACGTCGACGGTGAAGCCGCGGTTGACGAGCTCCTGGTAGCCGTCCTCGTAGTAGAGGTCCGGGTCCCGCTCGAAGGTGGCCTTGAGCGCGTCGGCGAGCTCCTCGGCGGCCTCGGCCTCGATGAGGGTGACGCCGATGTACTCGCCGGTGGCGGTGGCCGGGTCCATCAGCTTCGTGATCCGCTGCACGCCCTTGTCACCGTCGGTGATGACCTTCATCTCCTCGTCGGCGAGGTTCTTCACCGTGTCGAGGGCGAGGATGATCTTCTGGCCCTTGCCGCGCGCGTCCAGCAGGGTCCGCTCGACGGAGACGGGGTGCACGGTGTCGCCGTTGGCGAGGATCACTCCGCGCTTGAGGACCTCGCGGGCGCACCACAGCGAGTAGGCGTTGTTCCACTCCTCGGCCTTGTCGTTGTCGACGAGGGTGAGCTTCAGGCCGTACTTCGCCTCCAGCTCCTCCTTGCGGTCGTACACGGCTTCCTTGCGGTAGCCGACGACGATCGCGACCTCGGTGAGCCCGATCTCGGCGAAGTTGGCCAGCGTGAGGTCGAGGACCGTCTTGTCGCCGTCCACGGGCACGAGGGCCTTGGGGAGGGTGTCGGTGTAGGGGCGCAGGCGCCGTCCTGCGCCGGCTGCCAGTACGAGGCCGATCATGCGGGTTCTCCTTCGTCGTGAACGGCGGGCGCCCCGGAGGACACCCAGAAACGGATGGATTCCACGAGCACGACCAGTGCCACGGCGACCGCGAGGGCGGTGAGGGCCACGGTGAAGTCGGAGGCCCCCGTGAGTACGGCGGCGAGTACGGCCACCACCAGGGTCCGGCCCTCGTGACCGCCGATCGCGCGCACCAGCCACTTCGGCGGGGCGCCGGTGCCGCCTCGGATGCGGTACACCGTGTCGTAGTGATGGTAGGCGACCGCCGAAACCAGGCCGAAGGCCGCGGGAAGCGCTCCGTCGATGTCGCTGCGCGCGGCCAGGATGAGGATCGTGCAGTACTCCGCCGCCCGGAAGACGGGGGGTACGAGCCAGTCGAGTGCGCCCTTGAGCGGGCGGGCGACGGCTATGCCGGAGCAGATCGCGTAGAAGACGGCGGCGGCGATCATCTGCCGGCTGCCGAAGGGCTGCTGCAGTGCGGCGGCGATCAGCGCGCCGGTACCGACGACCGCCACCACGGGGGCGCTCCAGGCGCCGGGGATCCGGGGGCCGCGGGCCGCCACGAGTTCGGCGACCGGACCGGAGTCGGCGAGGTCGGCGAGCGCCTGGGCGGCGCGGTCGGTGCGGCGGGCCTTGCGGGTCAGGGACCGCAGCAGCCGGCCGGCGGTGGTGTAGCAGGCCGCGAAGGTGCAGCCGACGAGGAGCGCGTAGAAGACGATCCGCGGGGTGGTCAGCGCGGTCAGTACGGCGATCATCGCCCAGCGCTCACCGATCGGGAGCACGATCATGCGGCGCACCCAGACCGTCCAGCCGACGCTGTCGAGCTTGTCGGAGAGGGCGGCCGTGGGGCTGGAGTTCGCGACCGCGTCGTGGTTCGCCTCGTTGAACGAGAAGTCGATCACGTGGCGGCAGGACTGGAGCACCATCGCGCCGAGCGCCAGCGCCCAGACGTCGTCACCGCCGCGTGCCGCGCCGAGGGCGAGACCCGCGTAGTAGGCGTACTCCTTGGCCCGGTCGAAGGTGGCGTCGAGCCAGGCGCCCATCGTCGAGTACTGCAGCGAGTAGCGGGCGAGCTGCCCGTCGGTGCAGTCCAGCACGAAGGAGAAGAGGAGGAGGAGCCCGGCGGCGACGTATCCGCCGCGGGTGCCGGTGGCGGCGCAGCCGGCCGCGACCAGCGCGGTCAGCAGGGACGCGGTGGTGACCTGGTTCGGGGTGAAGCCGCGGCGCGCGCACCAGCGGGCGATGTAGCGCGAGTACGGGCTGATGCAGTACGTGGTGAAGAAGCCGTCGCGGGCCTTCACCGCGCCGCGCAGCCGGACCGCCTCGTCGTCGACGGCGGCGACGGCGGACTGTGCGGTGACGCGTGCGGCCCCGTCCGCCGGCACGGTGGCGACGAGCGAGCCGAGCTCCGGGCGCTGGACCGCGGTGCCTTCGGCGTCCATGGTGGCGGCGAGCCGGCCGGGCACGGTGCGGTCGGTGACCGTGACGGTGTTGCCGGGCGGGCCTGGGGGGACGCCTGCGCCGACCGCCTCGGTGGTGGTGCGCAGGGCCCGGACCAGGGCGGGACGCGCCTCGGGCTGCGCGGTGAGCGCTCCGGGAACGGTGGCGGCGGGGAAGCGGGGGTCGGTCAGTCCGAGCCGTAGGGCGTGAACATGACCGACGAAGCGGGGGTCGACGAGGGCGACGCGGCTCTCGGCCGGCACCGCCGACAGCAACCGGGCCGCCTCGGTGACGTCGGCGGCGGTCTGTACGTCGAAGCCCAGTGACCTCAGATCGTCATGGAGCGAGGATCCGGGTACCGGAGCACCTGTGAGAATGGCGGTCGACAGACGAACTCACTCCTTGGTGCTGACACGGGTCGGCGCGCGACAGTGCGGCCCTTGATATGGCCGGCGGCATGTCGGCAGAGGCTATCGGATGAACGGAAGCGGGAGTTCACTGCCCGTTTGTGCTCCGTTCCGGGGGGACCGGCATCATCCGGCCCCGTCCGCGATCATCATCGTCGATGGCCGCCCCGCCTGACAAAACACGGGTCCCGCGTCACAGGGGGCGGGCATGCGACGCCGTGCCCCCGTCGCCCGACCCTCTAACCTGGCCGCCATGACATGGCTGATCACCGGCGGAGCCGGATACATCGGGGCCCACGTGGTGCGGGCGATGAGGGGAGCCGGAGAGAGGGTGGTCGTGCTCGACGACCTCTCGACGGGCAATCCGGACCGGCTGGCGGACGACGTGCCGCTGGTCCGGGGCTCGGCGGCCGACCGTGCGCTGCTGGACCGGGTGCTCGCGGAGCACGGGGTGACCGGTGTGGTGCATCTCGCAGCGAAGAAGCAGGTCGGCGAATCCGTCGAGAAGCCGCTTCTCTACTACCGGGAGAACGTCACCGGGCTGAACATCCTCCTGGAGGCCGTCGCGGCCGCCGGGGTGCGGCGCTTCCTGTTCTCGTCGTCGGCCGCGGTCTACGGCGTACCGGAGGCGGAGATGATCACCGAGGCGGCCCCCTGCGTCCCGATCAGTCCCTACGGCGAGACCAAACTCGCCGGCGAGTGGCTGGTGCGGGCGGCCGGGCAGGCCCACGGGATGTCCACCGGCTGCCTGCGCTACTTCAACGTGGCGGGCGCCGCCGAGCCGCAACTGTCGGACACGGGCGTCTTCAACGTGATTCCGATGTTCTTCGACCGGCTGACCCGCGGTGAGGCGCCTCGGATCTTCGGGGACGACTACGCCACACCGGACGGCACCTGCATCCGCGACTACATCCACGTGGCCGATCTGGCCGACGCGCATCTGGCCGTGGCCCGGCAGCTGGCCGCGCAGGACGGACCCGGGGACCTGACCGTGAACATCGGCCGCGGAGAGGGCGTCTCGGTGCGCGAGCTCGCCGATCTGGTGGCGGAGGTCACCGGCCACGAGCTGAAGCCGGAGATCGAGCCGCGCCGCGCCGGGGACGCCGCGAAGGCGGTCGCCTCGTGCGAGCGGATGTCCGGGGAGCTGGGCTGGACGGCCGGGCGCGGGGTGCGCGAGATGGTCGAGTCGGCCTGGCAGGGCTGGCTGCTGCACCACCCCGGCCCGGTGGCCGGGTAGGCGGTCCAGCGGGCCGGTCCGCCGCTCTGACCTGCAAGCATTTCCGCAGGTCAGAGCAGTTGACAACGGTGTTCAGTGCCGTGTTGCCCAATACCCCCCACCCGTAGTTCACTGGCAGTGCCGAACGGCGATGTCTGCCCCGTCAGGCGCGTGCGTGCTGGACGACGCGACGGGGCAGAGCTCGCCGGGAGGGGCACCGGGGCGTGCTTGGAAGGCAGCGCCGTCCGCCCGCAGGGCAGGCGGGACTTTCAGAGCACAACCCGGGCCCGGACCGTTCGCGTCCGGGTCCGCAGACGACCGGGAGGCGTCCCCATGGGGGCAGGGCACGATCACGGACATGCGCACGGAGGGCCCGCGCCCACCGGCACGGCGGCCGCCGCGTACAGGGGGCGACTGAGGATCGCGCTGGGCATCACGCTCGCCGTGGCGGTCATGGAGGTCGTCGGAGGTGTGCTGTCGGGCTCCCTCGCGCTGATCGCGGACGCCGCCCACATGGCGACCGACGCCCTCGGGCTGGGCATGGCCCTGCTGGCGATCCACTTCGCGAACAAGCCGGCCGGGCCGAACCGGACCTTCGGCTACGCCCGTGCGGAGATCCTCGCCGCGCTGGCCAACTGTGTCCTGCTGCTCGGGGTGGGCGGCTATCTGCTCTTCGAGGCGGTGGAGCGTTTCATCACCCCGGCCGAGACCCGGGGCGGTCTGACGATCGCCTTCGCCCTGGTCGGCCTGGTCGCGAACATGGTGTCGCTGTCCCTGCTGATGCGCGGGCAGAAGGACAGCCTCAACGTGCGCGGCGCCTATCTGGAGGTGCTGGCGGACGCCCTGGGCTCGGTGACCGTGCTGGTCTCGGCGGGCATCATCCTGGCGACGGGCTGGCAGGCCGCGGACCCGGCCGCGTCCCTGGTCATCGGGCTCATGATCGTCCCCCGCACGGTGAAGCTGCTCCGCGAGACGCTGAACGTCCTCCTGGAGTCGGCGCCGCCGGGGGTCGACATGAGTGAGGTGCGGGACCACATCACAGCCCTGCCCGGGGTGCTGGACGTCCATGACCTGCATGCCTGGACGATCACCTCGGGAATGCCGGTCCTCTCCGCCCATGTGGTGGTGCATCAGGAGTTCCTCGACTCGATCGGGCACGAGAAGCTCCTCCATGAACTGCAGGGCTGTCTCGGCGACCACTTCGACGTCGAGCACTGCACCTTCCAGCTGGAGCCGAGCGGCCACGCCGAGCACGAGGCGAGGCTCTGCCACTGACGCGGGGCCGGGCGAACCCGCGGTGTAGGGTTTTCGCAGCGATGTACGAATCACTCAAGGGCTGCCCACGTTGACCGACGACGACCATTCTCTGGACGACTCGCCTCTTCCTTCCCTTTCCTCCCCGCATGATCGCGATCCGGGGCACCCGCCCGCCGGAATCCGCTGGGCCACCCGTCCCGAAACCGCTGCCGACATCGCCGCCGTGCACGCGGTCAACGCCGCCGCGTTCCCGACGGAGGCCGAAGCCGACCTGGTCGACGCCCTGCGCGAGGACCCGTCGGCCTGGCTGCCCGGGCTCGCGTACGTCGCCGAGGCGCCCGACGGATCCCTCGCCGCCTGCGCCCTGCTGACCCGCTGCCTGGTCGCAGGCGAACCCGCACTCGCACTGGCTCCGGTGGCAACCGCCCCCGCGTATCAGCGCCGTGGCGCGGGGCAGGCCGTCGTACGGGCCCTGCTCGATGCCGCACGCTTGCGCGGGGAGTCACTGGTCCTGGTGCTCGGCCATCCCGAGTACTACCCGAAGTTCGGTTTCGTGCCCGCTTCGCGGTACGGAATCCGGCCGGGATTCGAGGTGCCCGACGAGGCGATGATGGCCCTGGTCCTCGATGGTTCCGCGGCCGTCGCGCGGGGCACGATCGAGTATCCGGCGGCGTTCGGGGTCTGACGCGCCGTCCGGACCCGGCGCGCCCGGGTGGTGCGGCGGGGCCGGACATGCCAGCACCCGAAGTGCGGACAAGCCGCTTTTGTACGGCAGACTTGAGCAGACTCGACGGGACCGGCGCTCGGGGCCGAGTCCATAGCGAAGGATGGGTATGCCGACCACACCAGCCACCGCGGCGAACAACTCGTCGAACGGCGCAGCAGAAGCGATCATGCTCGAACTGGTCGACGAGAACGGCACCACCATCGGCACGGCGGAGAAGCTCGCCGCCCACCAGGCACCGGGTCAACTGCACCGGGCGTTCTCCGTGTTCCTCTTCGACGAGCAGGGCCGGCTGTTGCTCCAGCGCCGCGCACTCGGCAAGTACCACTCCCCCGGTGTCTGGTCCAACACCTGCTGCGGCCACCCCTATCCGGGTGAGGCGCCCTTCGCCGCCGCCGCCCGGCGGACGTACGAGGAGCTGGGTGTCTCGCCCTCGCTGCTGGCCGAGGCGGGCACGGTGCGCTACAACCACCCGGATCCCGCGTCGGGTCTGGTCGAGCAGGAGTTCAACCACCTCTTCGTGGGCATGGCCCAGGAGCAGTTGCGGCCGGATCCCGAGGAGGTGGGCGAGACGGCCTTCGTGACGGCCGGGGAGCTGACCGAGCGGCATGCCCGGGCGCCCTTCTCCGCCTGGTTCATGACGGTGCTGGACGCCGCCCGTCCCGCGATCCGGGAGCTGACCGGACCGTCTGCGGGCTGGTAGGCGCGACCCGCCGGCGCGGAGGGGTCACAGCCGTGTGCTGAGCGGCAGGGCCGCCCAGATGACCTTTCCGCCGCCTGCGGTGTGCTCCACGTCGCAGGTGCCGCCCGCTTCCCGGGTGATCTCACGGACGAGCAGGAGCCCGCGCCCGCCGGTCTGCGCGTAGTCCGTCTCCAGGGCCGTCGGCCGGTAGGGGTGGTTGTCCTCGACGGACACCCTGATCCACTCGGCGCCCACGGCGACCTCGACCGCGAGCTCGGGCGAGAGCAGTGCGGCGTGCTTCACGGCGTTGGTCGCCAGTTCGGAGACGATGAGCAGCAGACCCTGGGCGATGTCGTCGTCCACGGGGACGCCCTGGCGCTCCAGCAGATCGCGTACGGCGTGCCGGGCCTGGGGTACGGAGACGTCCGTTGCCGGGGCGGTGAACCGCCAGACCCCTTCGTACGACACGGGCCGGGCGGGGACACTCCCGCGGCTCTCCATTGTCCGTACCCGCTCTCCACTCGGTGGTGACTGCACGTCGAGTACAGGGTGCGGGGCGTAGTCGGCCCGGTCCGTAGCACTGAACAGAAGTCGACTCCAATCGACGGAACTTGACCGGATCAGCGAGACTTCGTCAGCTTTCGGACCGCTTCTGCTCTTCCTCCGAGAGGCTGTCCGCGTCGGTGCCGGGCGCCATCTGATCCGAGACCATGGACACGATCCGCCGGCCGCCGACACCGATCGCGATGAGCCCCAGCCCGTCGAAGAGCAGCGCGAGCGAGAAGAAGCAGCCGAGCACGTAGAGGCTGCTGTGCGGCCAGTCGAAGAGGACCAGCAGCCCGAGCAGCAGTCCGAACGCGCCCTGCAGCAGCGTCCAGCCGAACTGGGGCCCGCGCACCACGACGCTGCCGACGAGGCGGAACACCCCACCCGTGAGGAACAGCAGCGCGGCGAACATGGTCAGCGCCTCGGCGGTGCCGTGGGGGTGGCGGATGACGACGACTCCGGCGGCGATGTTCAGCGCCGCGACCACCACGCCCAGCCAGAAGTAGCTGGTGCCGCGCGACTGGATCGCGTGGAGCAGCCCGACCAGGCCGCCGATGAGCAGCAGCCAGCCGAAGAGGATCATCGAGGTGAGCGTCGCGACGCCCGTGTAGACGAGGCCGACCAGGCCGGCGACGACGAGCAGGATGCCGAGCAGGGCCAGACCGCTGAAACTGCGGTGGAGCTTCCTGCCCTCTTTGACGGGATCGGCCACCAGACACTCCTCAGGGTGCGTACCTGCTTCGCGACCCCTTCTTGATCATAGGTTCGAACGCCATGGATAGCATCCGGCGTATGGACCGTACGGAACCCAGGCTGGAGCACACCGTCACGGACGGCGTCGCCACCGTCGTCATCAGCAACCCCGCCAAGCGCAACGCGATGACGGCCGCGATGTGGCAGGCGCTGCCGCTGCTGCTCGAAGGGCTCGCCGCCGACCAGTCGGTGCGCGCCCTGGTGCTGACCGGCGCCGGGGACACCTTCTGTGCCGGCGCGGACATCTCCTCGCTCCGCGACCCCTCGGGCGCCCCGCAGGGGCTTGCCGTGGAGGCGGAGGAGGCGCTGGCCGCCTTCCCCCGGCCGACGATCGCCGCGGTGCGCGGCTACTGCGTGGGCGGGGGCAGCCAGCTGGCGGCCGCCTGCGATCTGCGGTTCGCGCAGGAAGGGGCCTCGTTCGGCGTCACCCCGGCGAAGCTGGGCATCGTCTACCCCGCCTCGTCGACGCGGCGGCTGGTCGCGCTCACCGGGCCGGCGACCGCCAAGCACCTGCTGTTCTCCGGTGAGCTGATCGGGACGGACCGGGCGCTGCGGACCGGTCTGGTGGACGAGGTGCTGCCCGCGGGAGAGCTGGACAAGCGGGTCGGGGCGTACGTACGGACGCTGGTGTCCCGTTCGCAGCTGACCCAGGCGGCGGCCAAGGAGTTCGCCGCGGGGCGCGAGGACCGGGACGCGCACTGGGCGGACCAGGCGCGCCGCAGCGGCGACACCGCGGAAGGCGTCGCCGCGTTTCTGGAGCGCCGCTCGCCCCGTTTCACCTGGCCGGCCTGAGCGCAGGACCTGCCACTCGGCCTGTGCCGGCTATTCGGTCTGTTCGAGCTATTCGAGGATGAAGCGGCTCCTGGCTCGCCACTGCTCGACCATGGCGGCCGGGGCCTTCTCGGGTGATCCCGCGTCGTAGGGCGGCTGCGGGTCGTACTCCGCCAGCAGTTGCACGGCCTGGGCGTGCTCGTCACCGGCGATCCGGCCGAGGAGGGTGAGGCCCATGTCGATGCCGGCCGAGACGCCCGCGGCGGTGACGTACTTGCCATCGGTGACCACGCGTTCACCGGTCGGCTCCGCGCCGTACGTCTTCAGTGTGTCCAGCGCGAGCCAGTGCGAGGTGGCGCGCCGCCCCGTCAGCAGTCCCGCGGCCGCGAGCAGCAGCGATCCGGTGCAGACGGAGGTCGTCCAGGTGCTGGTCGCGTCGACCCGGCGCAGCCAGCCGAGGAGGGTCTCGTTGTCCATCTGGGCGCTCTGCCCGGGGCCGCCGGGGACGATCACCAGGTCCGGTGCCGGGACGTCGTCCAGTGTCCGGTCGGCGACCAGCGCCAGGCTGCCGCCGCTGTCGTTGCGCACCGCGCCGGCCGACTCTGCGACGAACACGGTCTCGGCGCCGGGCGCCCGGCTCAGCATCTCGTACGGTCCCACGGCGTCCAGCGCCGTGAAGCGGTCGAAGAGGACGATGGCGATCTGCATGGGCGGGTGCCTGCCTTCCGGTCAGTGGGCGAACTGCTTCGTGGTGGTGGCGGGGTCGCCCGCCGGGCGGGGGCTGAACCGCCGCCGGTATTCGGCGGGGCCCGTGCCCAGCGCCTTGAGGAACGCCCGGCGCATGGCCTCCGGGGTTCCGTAGCCGCAGGTGCTCGCGATCCCGGTGACTCCGTCGGTGGTGTCCTCCAGGAGCCGGCGGGCCTGTTCGAGGCGCACCCGGTCGACGTACCGGCCGGGGGTCATGCCGGTCTCCGCCTGGAAAGCGCGGGCGAAGTGGCGCGGCGAGAGCCGGGCGCGGGCGGCGAGGGATTCGACGGAGAGGTCCTCGCCGGGGTGTTCGGTGATCCAGTGCTGGACCTCGCGCAGCGGTTCGCGACGGGCCGTCTGAGCGGTGAGCTGGGCACTGAACTGGGACTGGTTCCCGGGTCTGCGCAGAAAGACCACCAGGTGACGCGCCACCGTGAGGGCCACCTCCCGGCCGTGGTCCTCCTCGACGAGCGCGAGTGCGAGGTCGATGCCCGCGGTGACCCCGGCGGAGGTGGCGAGCCGGCCGTCGCGTACGAAGATCGGCTCGGGGTCGACCTCGACCGCCGGATAGGTGCGCGCCAGGTGGTCGCAGACGTTCCAGTGGGTGGTCACCCGGTGCCCGTCCAGCTGTCCGGCCGCGGCGAGGAGCAGGGCGCCGCTGCAGACGGAGACGAGCCGTTCGGGGCGCGGGCCGTGCAGGCGCAGCCAGTCGATGAGGCCGGGGGCGGGGTCGCGGGTGCCCTCACCGCCCGGGACGAGGAGGGTGTGGGGTGTCGCGGCGTCGGCGAGGCTGCCGTCGGGGACCAGCACGAGACCGCTGGACGAACGCACCGGCGCGCCGTCCAGGGAGGCGGTGCGCAGCTCGTACGTGACCTCCGGGAACCCCGAGGCACCGGCGAAGACCTCCAGGGGCCCGGTGACATCGAGGCTCTGGATGCCGTCGAAGAGGACGACGAGGACGGATCGCTGCTTCATGTCAGCCATCCTGGGCAGCCGGATGGAAGGCCGCAATGACGGGTTGCCCACCTTTCCTGCCATTCCGGGATGCGGCGTGATTCACCGGGCCCTGGGGTTCCGACACGTACCGACCAGTCGGTAACGTGCGGGTATGAGTACTCTTCCGCCCCGTGCCGGACGCCGCTGCCACAACGCCCTCAACCCGCTGCACTCCGCGCTCTACTTCTCCCCCGACCTCGGCAAGGAGCTCGGCGGGATCGGGATCGATGATCCGTCCGCCGCCTACTTCGCCTCGCGTGCGGCCGCCATGGGCGCGGTCGGTCCGGGCACGGTCACCGCCACCTTCTACAACTTCAACCACGAGCTCGTGGCCAGGCACGTGCCCGCCGTCTGGGACATCGCGTCGCCCGAGGCGGTCCTGACAGCGCGGCTGCGTGCCGCCGACTCGACGCTGCGCCGGCTGCTGGGCGAGGAGGTCATCGCCTCCCCCGAGATGGCCGAGGCGGCCCGGCTGGCCCTGCGCGCCACCGAGGGCTGCACGCGACACGCCCGGCCGCTCTACGCGGCGCACGCCGACCTCCCGGTGCCGGAGCAGCCGCACCTGGCGTACTGGCACGCCGCGACACTCCTGCGTGAGCACCGCGGCGACGCGCATCTCGCCGCGCTCCTCGCGGCCTCGCTCGACCCGATGGAGGCCCTGGTCAGCCACACGGCCACCGGCAAGGGCATGGCGCCGCGCTGGATCCTGGCCAGCCGCGGCTGGCGGCGCACCGACTGGGAGGACGCGTCCGCGCGGCTGCGCGGGCGTGGACTGCTCACCGCCGAGGGTGAATTGACGGAAGAGGGCACCGCGCTGCGGACCGGCCTGGAGGAGACCACGGACCGGATGGACCTGGCACCGTACGAGCATCTCGGCGGCGCGGGCGTGGCCCGGCTGACGGAGCTGGGGCGCGGATTCCTCGGCATCGCACTGGCGGCCGGTGCGTTTCCGACGGACGCGACCGGCTGACCTGCCGGAAAACGGCGGCCGGTAACTGGGGTGGTCGGGCGACACGGCACGCGGCCACCCGGCACAATGCAGGCGAGTGGCTCCGGTTTCCGCCCGAACGGGCGGCCCGGGCCCGACCAGCACAGCCAGCAGGAGAAGGCGAGTCGGTAGAACCGTGACGACGTCCATCGAAGGCAGGATCGCCGAGGAGCTCGGCGTACGCGAGCGACAGGTGAAGGCGGCCGTCGAGCTGCTCGACGGCGGATCGACCGTGCCGTTCATCGCGCGCTACCGCAAGGAAGCGACCGAGATGCTCGACGATGCGCAGCTGCGCACGCTCGAGGAGCGGTTGCGGTATCTGCGGGAGCTGGAGGAGCGCCGGGCGGCGATCCTCGAATCCGTACGGGAGCAGGGCAAGCTCGACGAGGCGCTGGAGGCGCAGATCCGGGCCGCCGACACGAAGGCGCGGCTGGAGGACATCTATCTGCCGTTCAAGCCGAAGCGGCGGACCAAGGCCCAGATCGCCCGTGAGGCCGGTCTCGAACCGCTCGCCTCGGGCCTGCTCGACGACCCGTCGACGGACCCGCTCGCCGCGGCCGCGGCCTTCGTCGACGCGGACAAGGGGGTCGCGGACGCCGCGGCGGCCCTGGAGGGGGCCCGGGCCATCCTCACCGAGCGCTTCTCGGAGGACGCCGACCTGATCGGCGACCTGCGGGAGCGCATGTGGTCGCGCGGGCGGCTGATGGCCAAGGTGCGGGACGGCAAGGAGGAGGCGGGCGCCAAGTTCGCGGACTACTTCGACTTCGCGGAGCCGTTCACCGCGCTGCCCTCGCACCGGGTGCTGGCGATGCTCCGGGGCGAGAAGGAGGACGTCCTCGACCTGGTCCTGGAGCCGGAGGAGCCGTCCGAGACACCCGGCCCGTCCGGTTACGAGAACATGGTGGCCCGGCGCTTCGGGGTGAACGACCGCGGGCGCCCCGGCGACAAGTGGCTCGGTGACACGGTGCGCTGGGCGTGGCGGACCCGGATCCTCGTCCACCTCGGGATCGATCTGCGGCTGCGGCTGCGCACCGCGGCGGAGGACGAGGCGGTGCGCGTCTTCGCGTCCAACCTGCGCGACCTGCTGCTGGCCGCGCCGGCCGGCACGCGCTCCACGCTGGGGCTCGACCCCGGCTTCCGTACCGGGGTGAAGGTCGCCGTCGTCGACGCGACCGGCAAGGTCGTCGCGACCGATGTCATCTACCCGCACGTACCGGCCAACAAGTGGGACCAGTCGCTCGCCAAGCTGGAGCAGCTGGCGAAGGCGCACGATGTCGATCTGATCGCGATCGGCAACGGCACGGCGTCCCGCGAGACGGACAAGCTCGCCGGTGAACTGTGTGACAAGCACCCGGAGTTGAAGCTGACCAAGGTGATGGTGTCGGAGGCGGGCGCCTCCGTCTACTCGGCCTCGGCGTTCGCCTCGCAGGAACTCCCGGACATGGACGTGTCGTTGCGCGGCGCGGTCTCGATCGCGCGCCGTCTCCAGGACCCCCTCGCCGAGCTGGTGAAGATCGACCCGAAGTCCATCGGGGTCGGGCAGTACCAGCACGACCTGTCCGAGGTGAAGCTGTCGCGCTCGCTGGACGCCGTCGTCGAGGACTGTGTGAACGGGGTCGGGGTCGACGTCAACACCGCGTCGGCACCGCTGCTTTCACGGGTCTCCGGAATCGGTTCGGGGCTTGCGGAGAACATCGTGGCGCACCGCGACGCCAACGGCCCGTTCCGCTCCCGCAAGGGCCTCAAGGACGTGGCCAGGCTGGGCCCGAAGGCGTACGAGCAGTGCGCGGGCTTCCTGCGGATCCGGGGTGACGACCCGCTGGACGCGTCCAGCGTG
>NZ_JAELVH010000340.1 GCF_019399235.1 Streptomyces poriferorum
TGTCGATGAGCCGGGCGGCGAACCGCTTGCCGTTCGCCGCCCGGCTCATCGACACGGTGGTGCTCGGCGCCCTCGCCGGCGCCGTCGCCGTACCGCTCCTGTCCCGGGCCGCGGACCACGTCAACGAGAAGATCGACGCGGCCAGGCTGTCGGGCGAGACGGTCACGGTCTGGCTGGTGGACTCCACCACGGCCTCCCTGGCCGCTGCGGCCCTCGGCGCCTTCCTGGTGCTGGGCATCCTCCTGGAGGCGCTGCCGACCGCGAAGTGGGGCCGTACGCTCGGCAAGAAGGTCTGCGGTCTCGACGTACGCGACATCGAGTCCCACGACGCGCCCGGCTTCGGCGCCGCCCTGCGCCGCTGGCTGGTCTACGGAATGCTGGGCCTGCTGGTGATCGGCGTGGTCAACGTGCTCTGGTGCCTGATCGACCGGCCGTGGCGCCAGTGCTGGCACGACAAGGCGGCCCGCACCTTCGTCGCGGGCTGAGGCACGGCCGGGAAGCGGCCGGGGGAGCGACCCGCACGGCTGACGGCCCTTCGGGTGAGGGCCGTCGGACGGATTCCGTTCCCCCGAACGCACCTGAGCCGTTGCGGGCGCCAGTGGGGCGGGGTGCACTGCCCGCATGAGCAACGATCAGCCGACGTCCGGTCAGCCGCCCGAGGACGACCCGTTCTCCAAGAAGCCGCCCGGGTCCCAGCCGCCGCCGTCCTCGGGCTCGCCCTACGGCAGCGCGCCGCCGCCCCCGCCCCCGCACGACCCGGGGCCGTACGGCGGCGGTCAGTACGGCGGAACGGATCCGCTGGCGGGCATGCCGCCGCTCGCCGAACCCGGCAAGCGCATCCTGGCCCGGCTGATCGACTTCCTGATCATCTCGATCCCGCTGTACCTGATCTCGCTGCCCTGGGGCGGCGCTGTCGAGATGTCGGACGGCGGCAACGACGACGACGTCAGCGATGTCTTCGCCCAGACCTACAGCGGGCATCAGCTGCTCTGGTCGCTGATCGCCCTGGTCGTCTACGTCGCGTACGACACGTACTTCACGCACAAGGACGGCCGCACCCTGGGCAAGCGGCTGCTGAAACTGCGCGTCGCGATGCTCAACGACGGCAGGGTGCCGGATACCGGCAGCGCCTTCCTGCGGGCCGTGGTGCTGTGGGTGCCGGCGCTGCTGTGCTGCCCGTGCCTGTGGTGGCTGATCAACATCGTGCTGATGTTCACGGACAAGCCGTACAAGCAGGGGCTCCAGGACAAGGCGGCCAAGACGGTGGTGGTGGTCACCAACTGACGGACGGCCGGGAGGGCGTCGGCACCCTCCCGGCGGTGGCTGTCAGCGCCTCAGCGAGTGCTCGCCCACCCGCTCCGACGCGGCGCGTGCGGACGGGATCCTGCCCTGTACGGGGTCGAGGGTGCGGCCCTCGGGTTCGGCAGCGGCGGGGACGGTGCCACGGTGTGCGGACACCGCGGCCCCTGTCCTCGCCGCTTTCGCTCTGTTCCTGCGCGCCGGCAGCGGAACGGTGACGGCCACCAGCAGACCGAGCGCGAGCGCGGCCGTGCCGATGACGGCGATGCCGATGCCCGATTCGGTACGGGACAGCAGCAGCATGGCGAGGGTCGAGAAGACGACGGTCACCGAACCGTAGGAGAGCTGTGCAGCAGTGGGACGCGGCATGGCGGTATCCGTCCTCGGGACGTCGGGTGGGCAGTCTCTCGACACGGTTTCGCTGTCAAGTGACTCTACGACGGTGAATGCCCGAGCGGAACGGGTAGTAAGCGTCACCTAACCCACGGTACCGGTGCACGGGGGGCGCATGGAGTCATCTCGCACGCCCCTGGGGGGTTTTGGCGCGCCGGTCCGGCGCAGAGCGATCGTCCGGATAGCGGAAATGGACTCCTGCATAGTGCACTTGGCCTGTTCAAGTCAAGGTCTGTCTTTTCTTCCGTAACTCCGGTCGAATGTCGTCACTTGTGACGCGTTTCCGCGCGCGGCCCCTTCACACCTCCGAGGCCGCTGCCGCGGGCGTCGGGGAGGACTGCATCACGTGATCATTAAAAGACGGGCGCTTCGCACCGGAGCGGTTGTCGTGGCCATGGCCGCAACCGCCGCCACCGCATCCGCCTTCGCCACCGCTCAGGCTGATGACCAGGCGTCAAGTAGCGCCGCCGCCAGTGTTGACCGCCGGGATCCGGGGTCGGCCAAGGGCGACGCGCACAACCTGGAAGGTCCGTTCAGCAAGCAGCAGGACGCCCAGCGTCAGGCCGCTCTCGAACAGGTCATATCCGGCGACAAGAAGGCTCTGGCGCGCAACGGCTCCAAGGTCGTCAAGCTCGACGACAACAAGTACGTCGAGGTCCAGCGGGAGAAGACCGACAAGATCTTCACCATCCTGGTGGAGTTCGGCGACCAGGTCGACAACACGACCATGTTCGACCCGGACGGCGCGGGCCCCAAGCCCGCCGTCCCGAAGTACGGCGGCAAGCCCGGCCCGGCGCACAACACGATAGCCAAGCCGGACCCCAAGAAGGACAACAGCACCGCCTGGCAGGCCGACTACAACCAGGCCCACTTCCAGGACCTGTACTTCGGTGAGGGCGCCGGGAAGAACTCGCTCAAGACGTACTACGAGAAGACGTCCTCGGGGCGCTACTCGGTCGACGGCGAGGTCTCCGACTGGGTCAAGGTCCCGTACAACGAGGCACGCTACGGCTCGAACTACTGCGGTTCGACCAACTGCGCCAACGCCTGGGACATGATCAAGGACGGCACCAACGCCTGGGCCGCCGACCAGAAGGCCAAGGGCCGTACGCCCGAGCAGATCAAGGCCGATCTCGCCCAGTACGACCAGTGGGACCGTTACGACTTCGACGGTGACGGCAACTTCAACGAGCCCGACGGCTACATCGATCACTTCCAGATCGTGCACGCCGGCGAGGACGAGTCCGCGGGCGGCGGCGCCGAGGGCACCAACGCCATCTGGGCGCACCGCTGGTACGCCTACGGCACCAACGCCGGCGCGACCGGCCCGGCCGAGAACAAGGCCGGCGGCACCCAGATCGGTGACACCGGCATCTGGGTCGGCGACTACACCGCACAGCCCGAGAACGGCGGCCTGGGCGTCTTCGCCCACGAGTACGGCCACGACCTCGGTCTGCCGGACCTGTACGACACGACCAACACCGCCGAGAACTCGGTCGGTTTCTGGTCGCTGATGTCGGCCGGTTCCTGGCTCGGCACCGGCAAGGGCAGCATCGGCGACATGCCCGGCGACATGAACGCCTGGGACAAGTTCCAGCTGGGCTGGCTGAACTACGACACGGCCAAGGCCGCGACGAAGTCCACCCACAAGCTGGGCGTCTCCGAGTACAACACCGCCAACAAGCAGGCGCTCGTTGTCGAGCTGCCCGCAAAGGCCGTCACCACCGCTGTCACGACGCCCGCCGAGGGCGCCAAGCAGTGGTGGAGCGACATGGGTGACAACCTCAACAACACCCTGTCCCGCTCGGTCGACCTGACCGGCAAGTCCAAGGCGTCCCTCGACCTCGCCGGCTGGTGGGACATCGAGAAGGACTACGACTACCTCTACACCGAGGTGTCGGACAACGGCGGCACCAGCTGGACCGCGATCGACGGCACCGCCGACGGCGTGGCCATCCCGCGCGACGCCAGTGACAAGCCGGCCCTGACCGACGTCTCCGGCAAGTACCAGAAGCTCTCGTACTCGCTGGACGCCTACGCGGGCAAGAAGATCGACGTCCGCTTCCGCTACACCACCGACGGTGGCGCGGGCGGCATCGGCTTCGCGGCCGACACCATCGCGGTCAACGCCGACGGTGCCGCGCTCTTCACGGACAACGCCGAGGGCGACGACAACGGCTGGACCGTCAAGGGCTTCTCGCGGGTGGGTGCCTCCTTCTCCAAGGAGTACCCGCAGTTCTACTTCGCGGAGAACCGCCAGTACGTCTCGTACGACCAGACCCTCAAGGTCGGCCCGTACAACTTCGGGTTCGCCAACACCCGTCCGGACTGGGTCGAGCACTACCCGTACCAGAACGGTCTGCTCCTCTGGCTCTGGGACACCTCCCAGAAGGACAACAACGTCTCGACCCACCCGGGTCAGGGCCTGATCCTGCCGATCGACGCGCACGCCAAGCCGCTGAAGTGGTCGGACGGCACGGTCATCCGCAACAAGATCCAGCCCTTCGACGCTCCGTTCAGCTGGTACCCCACCGACGGCTTCACGCTGCACAACGGTGACGTGGCCACGAAGATCAAGCCGCAGCTCGGCGTTCCGGTCTTCGACGACCACAAGGGCACCTACTGGTACAAGGAGAACAAGACCGGAAGCGTGCAGGTAACTGACACCAACACCCGGATCTCGATCGTCAGCGAGCCGCTCAGCGGTTCGACGATGACCGTCAAGGTGGGTCCGTCGCACAAGTAATTCGGTAAAACCGCAGGTCAAAGCATGATCGGCCGTCGCCCTCTAGCGGGCGGCGGCCGATCGTGTTTAGGTGCCTCTTGTTCGGTTTCTTATTGACACACGACGTCTCACGGGGGAGCGCGGAGCATGGCAGGCGGAGGATTCAGCAAATTGCCGAACGGCAGTGTGGTCGTCGCGATCACGCTGCCGAGCCCGGCGGAGGGCGTGGGACCGGACACTCCGGTACGCGTCCTGGTGCACGCGGCGAACCGGGCCCGGGCCCTGACCCGGCTGCGCAATCTGGGCCTGCGCGCGGTCTACCTCCGCGGCAACGCGGAACCGCCCACGCCGGACGAGATCACCGCCGTCCTGCACCACCCCGACGGCCTCCTGTGGCGCGCGAGACCCGAGCGGGCCCAGGAGCTCTGGCACCCGATACGCGCCCTCCTGAGGCCCGCCCTGCCGGCCCGGCAGAGCTAGTGCGGGACAGCCCTCAGCCGACCGCCGGCTTGCCGGAGAGCACCACGCCGGCGTCCCGCAGCTCGGCCAGCGCCCGGTCCGTCGTCGCCTCGGCGACGCCCGCGGTCAGTTCCAGCAGTACATGCGTGGCGAAGCCCTCACGGACGGCGTCGAGCGCGGTGGCCCGGACGCAGTGGTCGGTCGCGATACCGACCACGTCGACCTCGGTGACCCCGCGCTCACGCAGCCACGCGGCCAGCCCGGTCCCGTTCTCGTCCTGGCCCTCGAAGCCGCTGTAAGCGGCGGCGTACGCACCCTTGTCGAAGACGGTGTCGATCGCCCCGGAGGCGACCGCGGGAGCGAAATTGGGGTGGAAGCCCACCCCTTCCGTACCGGCGACGCAGTGCTCGGGCCATGAGTGCTCGAAATCGGGCGTGGAGGAGAAGTGGCCGCCCGGGTCGACATGGTGGTCACGGGTGGCCACCACGTGCCGGTAACCCGGCTGGGCCTCACCGATCAGATCGGTGATGGCGGCGGCGACATCGGCGCCCCCGGCGACCGCGAGGCTCCCGCCTTCGCAGAAGTCGTTCTGGACGTCCACGACGATCAAGGCGCGGTGCATGACGGGTGTCCTTCGGTGGGGAGCGGGTGAGAGGCGGTCACGGGGGTGACACCGAGCCTAGGGACTCGGGCCGGACAATCAAGCCCGTCGAGGGGGTACCTCCCCTGCCTTTCGGGCTCCGGGGGAGATCGAGGACAAAGCGATCACCGGGCCCCCGGGCCCCGCGCTCCGCCCCTTCACACGTACTCGGTGGGCAGCACCGGCTCCCCCCGGGACAGCTGCATCGCCGACATCGGCAACCCCTCCCGCGCGGCGATATGCCGCTCCCGAGCCGCGTCCAGCGGCTCGCGCGCCACGACCTCGCCGCCCCTGACCAGCTCGACCAGCAGCTGCCGGCCGGCCAGCTCCGCCGGGACCGGGCCCGTGCCGATCACCTCGGCCTCGGCCACCCCGTCCTCGTCCAGCCGGCGGGCCGCCCACTTGCGACCGCCCTTCGAGGACTTCGCGCCCATCGACTTCTTCGCCACCGGCCGCAGCTCGTCCGCCGGGTCCGCCGATGCGGCGCGGGCGACCAGCTTGTAGACCATCGAGCAGGTGGGGTGCCCGCTGCCGGTCACCAGCTGCGTGCCCACCCCGTACGCGTCCACCGGCGCCGCGGCCAGCGAGGCGATGGCGTACTCGTCCAGGTCCGACGTCACCACGATCTTCGTGCCCGTCGCGCCCAGCTCGTCCAGCTGCTGGCGCACCCGGTGCGCGACGAGCAGCAGGTCGCCGGAGTCGATCCGGACCGCCCCGAGCTCCGGCCCGGCCACCTCGACCGCCGTACGGACCGCCGCGGTGACGTCGTACGTGTCGACCAGCAGCGTCGTGTCACGCCCCAGCGAGTCGACCTGCGCCCGGAACGCGTCGCGCTCGGAGTCGTGCAGCAGGGTGAACGCGTGGGCGCTCGTGCCGACCGTCGGGATGTTGTAGCGGAAGCCCGCGGCCAGGTCGGACGTGGTGTCGAAGCCCCCGATGTACGCGGCCCGGGCCGAGGCCACCGCCGACAGCTCGTGCGTGCGCCTGGCACCCATCTCGATCAGCCCGCGCCCGCCCGCCGCCGCCGACATCCGCGAGGCCGCCGCGGCGATCGCCGAGTCGTGGTTGAGGATCGACAGGATCACCGTCTCCAGCAGTACGCACTCGGCGAAGGAGCCCTCGACCCGCAGGATCGGCGAGCCCGGGAAGTACACCTCGCCCTCCGGGTAGCCCCAGATGTCGCCGCTGAAGCGGTAGTCGGCCAGATAGTCGAGGGTGGGCCCGTCGACCACGTTCTGGTCGCGCAGGAAGGCGAGCATCTCGTCGTCGAAGTGGAAGTTCTCCACCGCGTCCAGGACCCGCCCGATGCCCGCCACGACGCCGTAGCGCCGCCCCTCGGGCAGCCGGCGGGTGAACGCCTCGAAGACCGAGCGCCGGTCGGCGGTGCCGGCCTTCAGTGCGGCCTGCACCATCGTGAGCTCGTACTGGTCGGTGAAGAGTGCGGTCGACGGCACACCGACCCGTCGCCCAAGGTCCGCTGAGTTCATGCCGGGGATGCTACCCCGATTTCGTCAAAGTGACGAGATGGGGGTGTCGCGCCCGCCGCGCCACCGGCCCCGTTTGTGCGATGGGCCCTCCCGAGTGGCAGCATGGGGTAGGTGAGCGTCGCCCCCGTAGAGATCGAACGTCCCGAATCGGCCGAGGAGAACCTCGTTGTCCCCGAGCCCGACGTCCCCTGGGTGACGCTGGTCCACAACGACCCGGTCAACCTCATGAGCTACGTGACCTATGTCTTCCAGGCCTACTTCGGCTACTCCAAGGACAAGGCCCACAAGCTGATGCTGGACGTCCACCAGAAGGGTCGCGCCGTCGTCTCCAGCGGCAGCCGCGAGGAGATGGAACGCGACGTCCAGGCCATGCACGGCTACGGACTGTGGGCCACCCTCACCCAGGACCGCAACTGACACCCTGATCCACCCC
>NZ_JAELVH010000341.1 GCF_019399235.1 Streptomyces poriferorum
GGCTGGGGCGGGGCCCGGAACGGCAGGGCCCGGACGTGAGGTGGCAGCGGCGTGGGTGACGGGCGATGGCGGACAGCCGGAAGCGCCCTGATGCGAGTGATCGTGGTGTGGGGGGTCTCGACGATCACCCTGCTGGCGCTCGCCGGGATTCTGCCGGACTTCCAGCTCCAGTCGGACGACGGCGACAGCGTGACCAAGACCGCGTTCACCGCGGCGTGGGGCGCGGGTGCGTTCGGTCTGCTCTCGGCACTGGTCTGGCCGGTGCTCGTACGGGCCCTGCTCATCGTGCCGGCCTTCGTCCTCGGCATGCTGGTCTTCTTCCTCAACGGCTCGCTGCTCCTGATCGCGCTGTGGCTCATCCCGGACGGGCGGGGTGCCGCCGCCCCGGAGACGGCCGTCGTCGTCGCGGCCGTCATGTCCGCCGTCGCCTCCGCGACCTCCACGGCCCTCGCCGTCCATGACGACCAACGCCGCCGCCGCCGCAGCGGCACGGGCGGTGCGGACGGCGAAGGGCCGCCCGGCACCGTCTTCATCCAGCTCGACGGCGTCGGCCACGACGTCCTCGCACAGGCCGCCGCCGACGGCATCATGCCGACCGTCGCGCACTGGCTGTCCGACACCGAGGGCCACCGGCTCACCCCGTGGCGCACCGACTGGTCCAGCCAGACCGGTGCCAGCCAGCTAGGCATCCTGCACGGCAGCAACCACGACGTCCCCGCCTTCCGCTGGTACGAGAAGGAGACCGGCGACGTCATGGTCTCCAGCAGACCGGCGAGCGCCCTCGAACTCCAGCGCCGCGCCATCGTGCGCACCCACGACGGCGGACTGCTCACCGTGGACGGTGCCAGCCGCGGCAACCTCTTCAGCGGCGGCGCCGACCAGCTCGCCCTCGTCCTGTCCATGGCCGCCCGGCGTGGCAAGGGCCGCCGCTCCCGGGCCGGCTACTTCGCGTACTTCTCGGACCCCGCCAACGCCGTCCGTACCGCGCTCTCCTTCGTCGCCGAGGCCGGACGCGAGATAGGCCAGTCGACCCGGGCCCGGATCCGTAAGGAGACACCCCGGATCAAGCGCGGCGGGCTCTACCCCTTCATCCGTGCCTTCGCGACCGTCGTCGAACGCGATGTGGTGGTGTCCGCCGTCATCGGCGACATGTTCGGGGGACGGACCGCCGTCTACGCCGACCTCGTCGCGTACGACGAGGTGGCCCACCACTCGGGGCCGCGCAGCCGGGACGCCGAGAAGGTCCTCGCCCGGCTGGACCGCTCGCTCGCCCTGATCGTCAAGGTCGCCGAACACACGCCGCGCGACTACCGCGTCGTGCTCCTGTCCGACCACGGACAGAGCCCGGGGGAGACCTTCGCCGGAGCGTACGGGCTGACGCTGAAGGACCTGGTGCGGGCGGGCAGCGGATTGCCGGTACCCCGCAGGGCCCAGCGCACGCGGAGCGGCTCCGAGGCGCGTGACGCGGTCCGGACCGCGCTCCACCGGCCGGTCGCCGGCGGCGAGGAGAAGCAGCTGACGAAGGCCTCCGACCCGGTCGTCCTGGCCTCCGGCAACCTCGGCCTGATCTCCTTCCCCGACATCGACGGCCGCGCCTCGCAGGAACAGCTCGACCGCCGCCATCCCGCGCTGCTCGGCACGCTCGCCAACCACCCCGGCATCGGCTTCCTGCTCGTGCACAGCGAGCGCGACGGATCGGTGGTCCTCGGGCGGGACGGCGCGCGGATCCCCGTGGCGGAGCTGAAGGACGGACAGGGCCCGCTGGCCCCCTTCGGCCCCGGCGCGGCCGACGCGATCCGGCGCACCGACACGTTCCCGCACGTCGCCGATGTGATGGTCAACTCGATGTACGACCCCGCAACCGGCACGGTGCACGCCTTCGAGGAACAGATCGGTTCCCACGGCGGACTCGGCGGCGAGCAGTCCCGGCCGTTCCTGCTGTGGCCGCGCGACATGACGGACCCGCTGGACGCGGTCGCCGCCGAGGGCGGTCGACGGGCGGCGGAACTGGTCGGCGCGGAAGCCGTGCACCGGGTCCTGAGGCGCTGGCTGCGCGAGGTCTCGGGGCCGCAGGTGCCGGTGCGGACGACTGACGCGGTACGGGGCGCCGGTGACGGCCTCCCCGGCGAGGAGGAGGACGCGGGCACCGGCGCGGGGGGCTGACCGCACCCGGGCCCGGTCAGGCCGACTGCCGCCGGACCAGCGTCGGATGGAAGATCACCGAAGGGGCCGGAGTGCCCGGCTTGCCGATCTGCTTCAGCAGCAGCCGGGCCATCTCCGCGGACATCTCCTCCACCGGTTGCCGCACCGTTGTCAGCGGCGGGTCGCAGGCCAGGGCCGCACTGCTGTCGTCGAACCCGACGAGGGCCACATCCCGGGGAACGTCCTTGCCGGCCCGCAGCAGCACCGGAACGGCGCCCAGAGCCATCAGGTCCGACGCGATGAACACCGCGTCCAGGTCCGGCCGGTCCGCGAGCAGCCGCCGCATCGCCGCCGCGCCGCCCGCATGCGTGAAGTCGCCCTCGGCGGCCGCCACGTCCCGGATACCGTGGGCGGCGAGCGCGTCCAGGAAACCGGTGAGCCGTGCCTGACCGGCCGGCATGTCCTGCGGGCCCGACACGGTGCCGATCCGGTGACGGCCCAGCGAGGCCAGGTGATCGGCCGCCAGCTGGGCTCCGGCCCGCTGGTCCGCCTCGACGTAGGTGATCGGCGTCGGCCTGCGCGGCTGCCCGGCGAGCACGGCGGGCAGCCGCGTGTCGTGCAGCAGCCCCGGGAGCGGGTCCTCGGCGTGCGACGAGATCAGGACCACCCCGTCGACATGCCCGTGGCGCAGATAGGACAGCAACTGGTCGCGGGACTCCTGGTCGTCCGCCAGCATCAGGACCAGCTGGATGCCCGCCGGACGCAGGACCTCCAGCAGTCCGCTGACCACCCGCCCGAAGTACGGGTCGGAGAACATCCGGCCGACGAAGGGCTCGGACACGGTGCGCCGCTCCCGTTCCGACACGACGAGCGCGATCGAGTCGGTGCGCCGGGTCACCAGCGAGCGGGCCGCACGGTTGGGCACGTACCCCGTGGTACCCACCGCCTCCTCGACCATTCGCCGCAGCGCCGGATCCACGGTGGTCGCCCCGTTGATCACCCGGGACACCGTCGCCCGCGACACCCCGGCCACCAGCGCGACGTCCTCCAGCGTGGCGGGACGGGCGGGCAGGGGCACGTCGGCAGTCATGCAGTCTTTATACCGGGTGGTACGAGCGGCGCGGAAACGGCCGTGGACGCCTTGGGCGTACGGTGACCGGTGCGTCACCCGGTGCGTGACGACAGGCCTGCGAGCCGGTCGAGTTCGGCCCTGCGGGCCGACACCAGGGCGGCGGCGAGCCGCCTGGCGTCCGGGCGGGTGCCGGCCTTCGTCTCGGAGCGCGACACCTGCGCGGACTGGCGCAGATGGTCGCCGATCTGCGCCACGAGAAAGCGGTCGAAGGCCCCGCCCTCGACGGTACGGGCCCGCGCGAGATCGTGCTCCGTCACCATTCCCGGCATGTCGTGCCCCTCGTGCACATTGGTGTCCGGCAGCCCCATTCGGGCCAACAGCGCTCGTAGCCGCGCGAGTTCGCCGTTCTGTGCCGTGCGCAGGGCGGCCGCCCAGCTCCGTGTGCGGGAATCGACGGCCCTGTTCCCGGCGAGCGTCAGCAGCACGACGGCCTGCTCGTTCATCGGTGTCATCAGCTGGACCCAGGCGGCATCCGTCGGATCGGCCGGGACGGAGAGCGGGGGAACGGACGCGGTGGCGCTCGGCCGGGCCGGCCGCCCGGCGTCCGCCGGGGCCGCACAGCCGGCCAGCAGGAGGAGCAGCGACAGTGCCGCGGTGGTGCGGGCCGAATTCATCACGAGGTCCTCGGGGAAGGGGCCCGCCCCGGGACGCGCTGTCCCGGGACGGGCGTCGGACGGGTGCCGGCCGGTCAGGGGGTGCCGTCGGCACCGCACTTCACGATGGCGTTGATGCAGTCGCGGACGCGCTGCGCCATCTCGGCCTCGGGCCACACGTTGAAGAAGTCGCCGTGCATCGTGTAGCCCCGGCCGGACGCCAGCCGCAACCGGGCCGGGTCACCGTTGACGGGGTACCGCAGTACCTGGCGGAGCTTGGGAACCGGCACCGGGTGGGTCGACGGGCAGTCACCGCCGACGGGGTACGCCATGTGGCTCTTGTGGTCGGCCGAGTCGAGGTCCCGGCCGTTCCAGCACTGCGGGAAGTCCAGATACGACTCCAGCATCGCGCCCGCCGGACAGTTCACGAAGTCGTGGGACGGGTTGACCTCGCCGTGGTGCAGGCACGACCAGCGCGAGATCGTGTTGTCGTCGGGACCGGTCGCCTTCGCGTTCCCCGCGACGATGCGCAGACCGCGGGGGAAGGGCTGGATCCGCCGGATGACGTCGTCCCGGACCCCTTCGCCCAGGTAGTAGAAGGTCGTGCCGGTGGGTTCGACCTCCTTGGCGCCGTCGTACAGGGTCGGCACCCAGTAGGACGACAGGTCCGTGTCGGGGGCGCAACTGGTCCTTGCCTTCTCCAGGGAGGCGAGGTCGGAGTTGCCGTTCGTCGAGTCGTTGCCGAAGAAGCTGTGCATGTGTGACGCACCGGGCAGGCCCGGGAAGACGATCGGGTCGTCGGGGGCCCGGTGGGTGTACGGGCACTCGGCGAGGAACTCGGCCACCCGTACGACGTCCGCCCTGGAAGCGGTCGGGGCCGCGGCCGCCGTGGTGGGTCCTGCGGACGCGTTGCCGTTGGTGGCCTGGAGGAAGGACAGGGCGAGCGCGGCGGCGACGAGCGCCGCGGTGCGGTATCGCCGGGGTGTTCCGCGGTGGGTTTCTTCGCCGGTGCGTCGATGAGGGAAGAAGAGCACGGCACTCCTGTTCGGGGGAAGTGGGGTTCCTTTGACGGTGCGAGAGAGCGCTCTCTCGGAGGAACGTAGAAGTGTGTCTCGGGCATGTCAATAGAGGGCGTGGACCTGCAATTCCCTTCCATCTGAACCTAGTTGAGGCTCCGCCGACGTGGGAGAGCGCTCTCTTGGGTGAGGTATCGACGGATGGCACCGCATAGGGGACGGGCGGTGGTCCGCGGCAACCTCCGGGCGGGCCGCGGAGGCCATGACCAGGGCGTTGTCAGTGGTGGACGGCAAGATGGTGGCCATGACGAACTCAGCTGTTGTGCTCGCCGATACCGCCGCCTACGCCGCCGCGGTCGAAGAGGCGTCGCAGGCCGCCGCCGCGTACTACGCCACGGGTGAGAGCGTGCTCGACGACGATGCGTACGACCGGCTGGCGCGCGGGATCGCCGCATACGAACAGGACCACCCCCAGGAGGTGCTGGCGGAGTCGCCGACCGGCAAGGTGGCCGGTGGCGTGGCGGTCGGGGACGTGCCGCACACGGTCCCGATGCTCTCGCTGGACAACGTCTTCTCGGCCGAGCAGTTCGCCACCTGGACCGCCTCGCTGGAGCGCCGGATCGGCCGGCCGGTCACCGCCTGGAGCGTCGAGCCGAAGCTCGACGGGCTCGCGGTCGCGGCCCGTTACCGCGCCGGCCGGCTTGAGCGGCTGATCACCCGTGGCGACGGCACCGCCGGCGAGGATGTGTCGCACGCGATCGGCACCGTCGTCGGACTGCCCCGGCAGCTCGCCGAGCCGGTCACGATCGAGATGCGCGGCGAGATCCTGATGACGGCCGAGCAGTTCGAGCAGGCCAACACGCTCCGCACGGAACACGGCGGCGCGCCCTTCGCCAACGCGCGCAACGGGGCGGCGGGCACCCTGCGCGCCAAGGACCGTCCCTACACGGTGGAGATGACGTTCTTCGCGTACGGCGCACTGGCGCTGCCCGACTCGGGGGAGCTCACCGCCAAGCTGGCCGAGCTGCCCCACAGCGAGACCCTCGGATACGTGGCAGGCCTCGGTGTGCACACCGCGGCGGACACGGCGGTCGCGCCGCGCACCGTGGCCACGGTCGAGGACGTCCAGGCGCGGGTGGAGGAAGTGGCCTCACTGCGGGCTTCGTTGCCCTTCGGCATCGACGGCATCGTCATCAAGGCGGACCTCGCCGCCGACCGGCGCGACGCCGGATCCGGTACCCGGGCACCGCGCTGGGCCATCGCGTACAAGCTGCCGGCCGTCGAGAAGGTCACCCGCCTGCTCGGCGTCGAGTGGAACGTGGGCCGTACCGGCATCATCGCCCCGCGCGCCGTGCTGGAGCCGGTCGAGATCGACGGATCGACCGTCAGCTACGCCACCCTGCACAACCCGGCCGACATCACCCGCCGTGATCTGCGGATCGGCGACCATGTGATGGTCTACAAGGCCGGCGACATCATTCCCCGCATCGAGGCCCCCGTCGCCCATCTGCGGACCGGGGACGAGCAGCCGGTCGTCTTCCCCGAGGCGTGCCCGCAGTGCGGTTCCGAGATCGACGCCAGCGAGCAGCGCTGGCGCTGCGTCCGGGGCCGCGACTGCCGTCTGGTGGCCTCCATCTCGTACGCGGCGGGACGCGACCAGCTCGACATCGAGGGCCTCGGCGCGACCCGGGTGGTCCAGCTCGTCGACGCCGGACTGGTCGCCGACTTCGCCGACCTGTTCACCCTGGAGCGGGACCAGCTGCTCGCTCTGGAACGGATGGGCGAGACCAGCACGGACAACCTCCTGGCCGCGATCGACGCGGCGCGCGCACAGCCGCTCTCCCGGGTCTTCTGCGCCCTCGGTGTGCGCGGCACCGGGCGCTCCATGTCCCGCCGGATCGCGCGCTACTTCGCGGACATGGACCGGATCAGAGCCGCCGACGTCGAGACGCTCCAGCGGGTCGACGGCATCGGCAAGGAGAAGGCCACCGGCGTCGTCGCGGAGCTGGTGGAGCTGGCCCCGCTGATCGAGAAGCTGGTCGCGGCCGGGGTCACCATGACCGAGCCGGGCGCGACCCCGCCGCCGGAGCCGGGCGAGGAGAGCG
>NZ_JAELVH010000342.1 GCF_019399235.1 Streptomyces poriferorum
CTGTACGCGGGCCGGCCGCCACCGCGACGAGACACAGGCTGTACATCACGACGACCCAGACCGCGGGCGGCCGGCCCGCGTACAGACCGTGCACCAGCGCGGCGCACCAGGCCGGGTAGGACAGCGCGTGCAGCGCACGCCACCGCCCGGCGACCTTGCTGGGGGTGGCGAAGGCGCTGCGCAGCGCGCCCGTGGCGGCGGCCACCACCATCAGCAGTCCGGCCAGTGCGCCGAAGCCGATGAGCCCCGCCGTGCCCCCGACACCGAGACCGAAGGGGATGACGGCGCCGAGCAGCGCCACGTGCCCCAGTGAGACCTTCACCGTGACATGGAGCAGCAGGAAGCCCAGCGAGGCGGCCGCAGCGGTGCGGTGGACGGCCTGGCCGATCAGCCGCTGACGCGAGGAGAGGAACAGCCGGTCGGTCGCGAGGAGGCCCCAGCCCACCGCGGCGGTGAGCGAGACCAGCGAGAGGACACCGGTCGTGAAGTCGAGCGTGGCGCGTACACCGTCGCTGCCCGCCACGGCGAGCAGCGGCAGGAGAACCAGCACAGCGACGGTCAGCCCGCCCTGCACCTGACGGCTCGCCCCCTGGAAAGGGGCGGCCGATGAGCGGATCTTGCGATGAGGGTTCATGGGGGGCGACTCCGAATGGCTCGGCAAAGCGGTCCCGTTGCCGCATGCTAAGTCGCTCCATACCGGCCGGTACGAGGTTTGCGTGGTTGCCCCGATAGAGGGCATTACGCGGAGTAACCCCCGCTTCCCGGACGTTCTGCCGCGTGGTCCACCGCTCCTGGTGTCCACGGATCGGCCGCGCCCGGATGAGGGCCGGGCCTGTGCGGTACCCTGACGCCATGCGTGCCGTACGCCTTCTGCTTAGCGAGCCGCGCTGATCAGTCCCGACCGGTGAGAATGCCTGGTCGGCATCAGCGTGGCGTCCCCTCCTGTGCGAGGGGCTTTTTCGTTTCCGTAGACGCGTGTCCGTAGACGTGGGCGCCGGCAGATGACGATCGATGGAGCTTTGAGGATGATGAGCGAGACGAATTCCGCAGCCGAGGTTGCTGCGCCGCACCGCTATACGGCAGCGATGGCCGCCGACATCGAGGCACGCTGGCAGGACTTCTGGGACGCCGAGGGCACCTACGAGGCGCCGAACCCGACCGGTGACCTGGCCGGCGACCCGGAGCTGGCCGCCAAGCCGAAGAAGTTCATCATGGACATGTTCCCGTACCCCTCGGGTGCGGGGCTGCACGTGGGCCACCCGCTGGGCTACATCGCCACCGATGTCTTCGCCCGTCACCAGCGGATGAGCGGCCACAACGTCCTGCACACCCTGGGCTTCGACGCCTTCGGCCTGCCCGCGGAGCAGTACGCCGTCCAGACCGGCACGCACCCGCGGATCTCGACCGAGGCCAACATCGAGAACATGACGGCGCAGCTGCGCCGGCTGGGCCTGGGCCACGACAAGCGCCGCTCGTTCGCCACGATCGAGTCCGAGTACTACAAGTGGACCCAGTGGATCTTCCTGCAGATCTTCAACTCCTGGTACGACACCGACGCGGACCGCGCCCGGCCCATCGCCGAGCTGGTCGCGCAGTTCGAGAGCGGCGAGCGCCCGACCCCGGACGGGCGTGACTGGAGCGCCCTGAGCGCCGCCGAGCGCGCCGACGTCCTGAGCGACCACCGCCTGGCCTACGCCTCCGACGCGCCCGTCAACTGGTCGCCCGGCCTGGGCACCGTCCTGGCCAACGAGGAGGTCACGGCCGACGGCCGCTCCGAGCGCGGCAACTTCCCCGTCTTCAAGGCCAAGCTGCGCCAGTGGAACATGCGCATCACGGCCTACGCCGACCGGCTGCTGAACGACCTGGACGGGCTGGACTGGCCCGAGGCCATCAAGCTGCAGCAGCGCAACTGGATCGGCCGTTCCGAGGGCGCGCGCGTCGACTTCCCGGTCGACGGGGCCGGCAGCATCACCGTCTTCACCACTCGCCAGGACACCCTGTTCGGCGCCACCTACATGGTGCTGGCGCCGGAGCACGAGCTGGTCGAGCGGATCACTCCCGCCGCCTGGCCCGACGGCACCCACGCGGTCTGGACCGGCGGCCACGCGACCCCGGCCGAGGCCGTCACCGCGTACCGCAAGCAGGCCGCCGCCAAGTCCGACGTGGAGCGGCAGGCCGAGGCCAAGGACAAGACCGGTGTCTTCACCGGCTCGTACGCCACCAACCCGGTCAGTGGCGAGCAGGTACCCGTCTTCATCGCCGACTACGTCCTGATGGGCTACGGCACCGGCGCGATCATGGCCGTACCGGCGCACGACGCGCGAGACTTCGCCTTCGCGCGCGCCTTCGAGCTGCCGATGCGCTGTGTCGTCGAGCCGTCGGACGACCGCGGCACGGACGCCTCCACATGGGAGGACGCCTTCGGCTCGTACGACGCGAAGCTGGTCAACTCCGCGAACGGCGAGATCTCGCTGGACGGCCTGGGCGTCGTCGACGCCAAGATCCGGATCACCGAGTGGCTGAAGGAGCACGAGGTCGGCGAGGGCACCGTCAACTTCCGTCTGCGCGACTGGCTGTTCAGCCGCCAGCGCTACTGGGGCGAGCCCTTCCCGATCGTGTACGACGAGGAGGGCATCGCCCACCCGCTGCCCGAGTCGATGCTGCCGCTGGAGCTGCCGGAGGTCGACGACTACTCGCCGCGCACCTTCGACCCGGACGACGCCGACACCCAGCCGGAGACCCCGCTGTCGCGCAACGCCGACTGGGTCAACGTCACGCTGGACCTGGGCGACGGCGCCGGCCCGCGGAAGTACCGCCGCGAGACCAACACGATGCCCAACTGGGCCGGTTCCTGCTGGTACGAGCTGCGCTACCTGGACCCGAACAACAGCGAGAAGCTGGTCGACCCGGCGATCGAGCAGTACTGGATGGGCCCGCGCGAGGGCCAGCCGACCGGTGGCGTCGACCTGTACGTGGGCGGTGCCGAGCACGCCGTGCTGCACCTGCTGTACGCCCGCTTCTGGTCCAAGGTGCTGCACGACCTGGGCCACGTCTCCTCCGCCGAGCCGTTCCACAAGCTGTACAACCAGGGCATGATCCAGGCCTTCGTCTACCGGGACAGCCGCGGCATCGCGGTCCCGGCGGCCGAGGTCGAGGAGCGCGACGGCGCGTACTACTACGAGGGCGAGAAGGTCTCCCGCGTCCTGGGCAAGATGGGCAAGTCCCTGAAGAACGCCGTGACGCCCGACGAGATCTGCGGCGAGTACGGCGCGGACACGCTGCGTCTGTACGAGATGGCCATGGGCCCCCTGGACGTGTCGCGTCCCTGGGACACCCGCGCGGTCGTCGGCCAGTACCGGCTGCTGCAGCGGCTGTGGCGCAACATCGTCGACGAGGAGAGCGGCGAGGTCACCGTCGTCGACACCGAGCCCGGCGAGGACACGCTGCGCGCGCTGCACAAGGCGATCGACGGTGTCGGCGGCGACATGGCCGGGATGCGCTTCAACACCGCCATCGCCAAGGTCACCGAGCTGAACAACCACCTGACCAAGGCCGGTGGCCCGCTGCCGCGCCCCGTCGCCGAGGCACTGGTGCTGCTGGTGGCGCCGCTGGCGCCGCACATCGCCGAGGAGCTGTGGCGCCGCCTGGGCCACACCGAGTCGGTCGTGCACCAGGACTTCCCGATCGCCGACCCGGCGTACGTCGTGGACGAGACCGTGACCTGCGTCGTGCAGATCAAGGGCAAGGTCCGGGCACGCCTGGAGATCTCCCCGTCGATCACGGACGCCGAGCTGGAGGCCCTGGCTCTGGCCGACCAGGCCGTCGTCGCGGCGCTGGACGGGGCGGGCATCCGCAAGGTGATCGTCCGGGCACCGAAGCTGGTGAACATCGTTCCGGCCTAGTAGGCGGCAACGGCGCCGTCGTCGTGATGGTGTGAGGGCTTTCCCCTACGGGCAGGTTGGGGGTTCCGATGGAACCCTCCGCCTGCCCGTTCCGTTTACGGTGGAGGGGCGGGTGAAACCGTGCCGCAAGCCGTCACACCATCCGAGGGGCGCTCATGGAAGCCGTGATCCTGATTCTGGGGCTGCTCGTCGTCGCCTTCATGGCTCTCGGCGTCTACGCGACCGTCAAGGTGGTCGGCGCGGCCAAGCGCGGCGTGGACCGCACCATCACGCAGGCCCGCCGCACGGTGGAGGACACCACGTTGCGGGCCAAGAGCTACGGACAGCTGGGCGTCGGAGGCGAGCTGGCGCAGCTCCGCCTCTCGCTGCGCACCTCGATGCGGGCCACTCAGGAGGCGCTGCAGTCGGGCGCGGTCGAGGACGCCTCGCTCTCGGAGTCGCTGGGCCTGTTCCAGCGCCTCGGGGTGCACGGCCGCGAACTGGACGAGGACCTGAAGCGGCTGGAACGCGAGCCCGACAAGGCGACGGTCACCTCGCTGCTGCCGGACCTGAAGAAGCGCACCGAGCGGATCACGCGCGCCGCGGAGTCCCTGCGGTGGGCCGCGAGGGACCGGGCCCGGCAGTTCGCCGACGACGATCTGGCGGCGCTGAACGTGCAGATCGACGTGGAGGCCGGGGCGCTGCGGCACTGGACGACGGAGGAGCCGGCAGCGGAGGCCCGGGCGGCGGCGGCTCCGGAGTCGCCGGACTCTCCGGTGGCCCGCGGGCAGGAGCGGTCCGGGACGGACCCGGCGGGCGGAGAGGGGGCCTCGCAGGCCCCGCAGGCCATCACGGCCCCGGACCCCCGGCTGCGGACGGAGTATCCGTGGCAGAAGGCGGCACGGCCGGAGACCACGAACTGACGGCGGTCGGGCGTGGACCTTCGTGGCCGTGGCCACGAAGGCCGTGCCGGTGATCCTGGCCGACGGCCGTCCGTGGCCGGCGGTCAGTGATCCTGGCCGACGGCCGTCCGTGGTCGGTGGTCTTGGTCCGTGGTCCTGGTTGGCGTCCGTGGTCGGCGGGAGCGGTTTGCGGGAGCGGGCGGCGGCGGCCGGGTAGCAGGTGAACGGGGGTGGCGGGATGCGGCCCGAAGCGACCGGAACTGATCATTCGGTCGGGGTCGGACTGCCGAGCGCCCTCCCCGGCAGGTAACCTCCCGCTCATGTCCCGCCATGTCGCGATCGTCACCGATTCCACGGCCTACCTGCCGCCCCAGGCGATGGAGCGGCACGGCATCACCGCAGTGCCGCTGACCGTCGTTCTCGGTGACCAGGCGCTGGAGGAGGGCACCGAGATCTCGGCCCGCTCCCTCGCCCTGGCCCTGCAGAAGCGCCGTTCCGTGACGACTTCACGGCCCAGTCCCGAGGTCTTCGCCGCCGCCTACCGTGCGGCTGCCGACGCGGGGGCGAGCGCCATCGTCTCGCTGCACCTGTCGGCGGAGTTCTCCGGCACGTACGACGCAGCCCTTCTCGCGGCGAAGGACGCCCCGGTGCCGGTGCGCGTGGTGGACACAGGCATGGTCGCCATGGCCCTCGGATTCTGCGCCCTGGCCGCGGCGGAGACGGCCGAGGCGGGCGGCAGCCAGGACGACGCGGTGGCCGCCGCCGAGAAGAGGGCGGCGGGCACATCGGCCTACTTCTACGTCGACACCCTGGACTATCTGCGCCGCGGCGGCCGGATCGGCGCCGCGCAGGCCCTGCTCGGTTCGGCCCTTGCCGTGAAGCCGATCCTGCAGTTGGACGGCGGCCGGATCGAACTGCTGGAGAAGGTACGGACGGCCTCGAAGGCCATCGCCCGGCTGGAGGAGATCGTCGCGGAGCGGGCGGGCAGCGGACCGGTGGACATCGCGGTGCATCACCTCGCGGCCCCGGACCGGGCCGAGCGCCTCGCCGAGCGGCTGCGTGAGCGGATTCCGGGCCTGGCCGACCTGCATGTCAGCGAGGTGGGTGCGGTGATCGGCGCGCACACCGGTCCCGGGCTGCTGGGAGCGGTGATTTCGCCTCGCTGACGTCACTCTCCGGAGTGGCGTGGTTATACACAACGGACCGGTTTTCCACCGGAATTGGGTGCGCTCAGCGGGATCCCGAAGATGTGCCTAGCGTCATGTGGCATGGCTTCCCGATCACACCGTGCAACCAGTCGTGCAACTCGTTCTGCAACCAGTTCTGCAACCAGTTCTGCAA
>NZ_JAELVH010000343.1 GCF_019399235.1 Streptomyces poriferorum
CACCACCGCCCGCACCGCCATCACCGCAGGCCCCCGCCCCACACACATCCCCCTCTCCTTCGCCCAGCAACGCCTCTGGTTCCTCCACCAGTACGAACCCGGCAGCTCCCTCTACAACATCCCCATCGCCCTCCGCCTCACCGGCGACCTCGACACAGGCGCACTCCACACCGCACTCACCGACGTCGTGGCACGCCACGAATCCCTGCGCACCCTCTTCACCCAGAACACCGACACCACCGACCCCCACCAGGTCGTGCTCGAGGAAGCACAGCCCAGCCTGGCGACGGAGCGGGTGGCCGAAGGAGACCTCGCGACACGGATGTCCTCAGCGATGTCGTACGGGTTCGATCTGGCGGCGGAGATCCCCCTGCGGGCCACGTTGTTCGAGACCGGCACGGACGAGTACGTACTGCTCCTGGTGATGCACCACATCGCGGCGGACGGATCATCGCTCGCTCCGCTGGCCCGGGATCTGACGACGGCTTACGCGGCACGGGTCGAGGGACGAGCCCCTGCCTGGGCCCCGCTGCCCGTGCAGTACGCGGACTTCACCCTCTGGCAGCGCGCCAACCTCGGCTCCGAGGACGACCCCGGCAGCCAGCTGTCGCAGCAACTGGACTACTGGCGGCAGACGTTGGCCGAACTCCCGGCCGAGCTCGAACTGCCCACCGACCGGCCTCGGCCGACGGCACCCTCCCACCGGGGCGGGGCTGTCGAGTTCGACGTGCCGAAGGAACTGCGCGAGCGGGTGGAGGAGGTGGCGCGGGAGAACCGGGCCAGTGCGTTCATGGTCGTGCAGGCGGCTCTCGCCGTGCTGCTGTCCCGGCTCGGTGCCGGTACCGACATCCCGATCGGCTCGCCGGTCGCGGGCCGCACGGACGACGCCGTCGAAGACCTCGTCGGCTTCTTCGTCAACACCGTCGTCCTGCGCACCGACCTCTCCGGCGACCCCACCTTCGCCGAACTCCTCGGACGCGTCCGCCACACCGACCTCGCCGCCTACGGACACCAGGACGTGCCCTTCGAGCGGATCGTGGACCTGCTCAATCCGGAGCGCTCGGCCGCCCGCCACCCGCTGTTCCAGACGGTGCTGAGCTGGAACAACGATGACGACCGGGCAGCGCTCGCGGCCTCGGCGGAACTGCCCGGCCTGACCGTGTCGGCCGAGAGCACTGCCACCGAAGGGGCCAAATTCGACCTGCTGTTCTCGTTCTCCGACCAGGACGAGGCCACCGGCGGAGAAGGACCGGCCGGCCACGGGGGGTATGCGGGCCACATCGGCTACAGCAGCGACCTGTTCGACCACGACACGGTCCGGATGCTTGCCGAGCGACTCATCACGGTCCTCGCGTCGCTGGTCGCGGACCCGATGCGTCCCGTCGGTGAGACGGTCGTGCTCGGAACGTCCGAGCGACAGCGCATGCTGGGCGAGTGGAACGACAGCGCGCGTGAACTGCCGGCCGGCTCCCTGCCGGAACTGTTCGAGGCGCAGGCGGCGCTCCATCCGGACGCGGTCGCCGTCGTGTTCGGCGACACCACGCTCTCGTACGCCGAACTGAACGCGAAGGCCAACCGCCTCGCTCACCGGCTCGGCACGGGCCTGGCCCCCGAGGCGCGGGTGGGAGTGCTCATGGAGCGCTCAGCCGACCTCGTCGTCGCCCTGCTGGCGGTGGCCAAGGCGGGCGGGGTCTACGTGCCGCTGAGCACGGCCTATCCGGACAGCAGGATGCGCTGGATCCTCGGCGAGACCGAGGCGGCGGTGCTGCTCACCGATGAGTCGCTGCGGTCACGGGCGCGGGAAGTCGCCGGGACCGCTTCGGTACTCGTCCCGGGCTCCTCTCCGGCGTCCACCGGCCCGGCCCGGGACGACGACCCGGGGCTCGCCGTCCAGCCGGACCGGCTGGCGTACGTCATGTTCACGTCCGGCTCCACGGGCAAGCCCAAGGGTGTCTCGGCGACCCACGCCGATGTGGCGGACCTCGCGCGCGACCGGCGCTGGCTGGGCGGTGTGGTGGACCGGGTGCCGCTGCACTCGCCGCACGCCTGGGACGGGTCGACGTTCGAGCTGTGGGCGCCGCTGCTCAACGGCGGCCGGGTCGTGGTCGCGCCGCCCGGGGACCTCGACATCGAGGCCCTGCGCCGGCTCGTGGTGGACAACGGGATCACCGCGCTCTTCCTCACCACGGGCCTGTTCGGGGTCCTGGCGCAGGAACACCCCGAGTGCCTGGCGAGCGTCCGGCAGGTGTGGACCGGCGGCGATCTGGCCTCGCCCGCGGCGATGCGCAGGGTGCTCGACCACTGCCCGTCGACCAAGGTCGTGCACGTGTACGGCCCGACCGAGACGACGGTGTTCGCCACCAGTCACGAGGTCGGTGCCGCGGATGTGGACGGGCAACGAGGCGGCGTCCCGATCGGGCGGCCTCTGGACAACATGCGGCACTACGTCCTGGACGAGTCGCTGCGGCTCGTTCCGCCGGGCGTGCCGGGTGAGCTGTACATCGCGGGCGCCGGTCTTGCACGGGGGTACTGGCGACGTCCGGACCTGACGGCGGAGGGCTTCGTCGCCGACCCGTTCGGTGCTCCGGGGACCCGTATGTACCGCACGGGTGACCTGGTCCGATGGAGCAGCGCCGGTCTGGTGGAGTTCATCGGCCGGGCCGACAGCCAGGTCAAGGTCCGTGGCTTCCGTATAGAACTCACCGAGATCGAGTCGGCGTTCACCGCGAGCGGATCGGTGAAGCAGGTCGCCGTGGTCGTACGGCAGGACCGGCCGGGTGACAAGCGCCTGGTGGCGTACGTCGTGCCGGCGGCCTCGTACGCTCCGCAGGAGTTGCGTGCACAGCTGGCGAGGACGCTGCCCGACTACATGGTTCCGCAGGTCGTCGTGGAGCTCGACGCGCTGCCGCTGACCTCGGTCGGCAAGCTGGACCGCAAGGCGCTGCCGGTGCCGGAGTTCACCGCGGCGCCGGCGGGAAGGGCGCCCCGGACCGGGCACGAGGAGTTGCTGTCCGGGCTGTTCGCCGAGGTGCTCGGGGTGGCCGAGGTGAGCATCGATGACGGGTTCTTCGACCTGGGCGGCGACAGCATCATGTCGATCCAGCTGGTCAGCCGGGCCCGGAAGGCGGGTCTGGTGATCTCGCCGAAGGACGTCTTCGAGCGGAAGACGGTGGCGGCCCTCGCCGAGGTCGCGACGGAGGGCGCCGGTTCGGTCCGGGCCGAGGAGGCCGGTGCCGGGGTGGGCCCGCTGCCCGCGACGCCGATCATGCACTGGCTGGCCGAACGCGGCGGCTCCATCGACCGGTTCAACCAGTCGACGGTGCTGCGGGTACCGGCCGGCCTCGGCCTGCCGCACCTCCACGCGGCCGTGCAGACGCTGCTCGACCACCATGACGCGCTCCGGATGCGGGTGACGGAACCGGCAGGTCCGGCCCAGGCGCCGGACGCCTGGGACTGTGCCGTCGCCGAGCCCGGGGCGGTCCCCGCGATGTCGGTGGTCCGGCGCGTGGACGCGCGGGGCCTGGACGGTGCCGGGCTGGAGTCGGTGTACGCCGCCGAGGCGGATGGCGCGGCGGACCGGCTGGCGCCGGCGGCCGGGATCATGCTTCAGGTGGTGTGGTTCGACCGGGGCCCGGAGGTGCCCGGCCGGCTGCTCCTGGTGGTCAACCACCTGGTGGTGGACGGAGTTTCCTGGCGCATCCTGCTGCCCGACCTGGTGGAGGCGTGGGAGGCGGCCGTGGCCGGCCGGGAGGCTGGGCCCGCACCGGTCGGCACCTCGCTGCGGCGCTGGTCCCAGCGGCTGCGGGAAGAGGCGGTGGCGCCCGCGCGGGTGGCGGAGGCGGACCTGTGGGCGTCCATGGTCGCCGACCCCGAGCCCCTGCTCGGCTCGGCTGCGCTGGACCCGGAGCAGGACACCCACAGCACCTCGCGGCGGATCGAGCTGAGGCTGCCGTCCGAGGTGACCGGGCCTCTGCTGACCTCGGTCCCGACGGTCTACAACGCCGGGGTGAACGACGTGCTCCTCGCGGCGTTCGCCTGGGCGCTCTCCGAGTGGCGCGACCAGGGCCGGGGCCGGGCGTTCCTGGTGGACCTGGAGGGCCACGGCCGCGAGGAGGATGCGGTGGGCGGTGTGGAGCTCTCCCGCACCGTCGGCTGGTTCACCAGCATGTACCCCGTACGGATCGGCACCGGGACGTTCGATCGCGCCGACGCCCGGGCCGGCGGCCCGGCTGCGGGGACGGTCCTGAAGCGGGTCAAGGAGCAGCTGCGAGCCGTACCGGACGGCGGCATCGGCCACGGGCTGCTGCGTTACCTCAATCCGGGCACCGCACAGCGGCTCGCCTCGGGCACGCGTGCCCAGCTCGGGTTCAACTACCTGGGCCGGTTCGCGGCGGAAGGCGGCGCCGACGGGGAGTCCGTGTGGGGCCCCGAGCCCGGCGTCCGGGGGCCTTCCGGAGAGGCGGCGGAGGCTCCGCTCGCCCACGTCGTCGAGCTCAACTCGTTCACGGCGGACGGGCCGGAGGGTCCGTGTCTCGTGGCGACGTGGACGTGGGCGCGACGGCTGCTGGCCGAGGAGTCCGTGGAGGAGCTCGGCCGGCTGTGGTTCCAGGCCCTGGGGGCTCTGGTGGAGCATGCCGAGCGGCCGGAGGCGGGCGGCCTGACGCCGTCCGACGTGGCGATGGCGGAGATCACGCAGGAGGAGATCGACGAGTTCGAGGACCTTCTCTGACGAGGCCCTCGGCAAGACCTCCTCCAGCAGGGTCGTAGCGCTCGCGCGCAGGACCCGGGGCGGGGACAGGCACGGTGTACGGGACAGCCCGGCACCGCGCCCGTCCCCGCCCCTTTCCCGTACGAGGACCTCGTGAGGGGACCTCGCGGTCGCGGAACTCGCACCACGGACCTCGTACGCGGACGTCGCACCGCGCCACTCGCACCGCGTACACGGACCTCGTACCGAGCAACTCGTACCGCGGACCTCGTACCGCGGACCTCGTACGTGCAACTCGCACCGCGCAACTCGTACCGCGGACGGACTCCGGGCTCTCTGTCGAAAGTCGTAGTGCCGCAGTGCCGATCGGCACAAGACCTGTCCTCGCGGCCCCCGTACGGTCGTTGACATGCAAGGACCCCTGAGGACGGACGGGCAATGATCACACTGCGTGGAGTGACCAAGCGCTATGACACGGCAGTGGCCGTGGACCACCTGGACCTGGAGATCGCATCGGGCAAGGTCACGGGATTCCTCGGCCCGAACGGCGCAGGCAAGTCGACCACCATGCGCATGATCATGGGCCTGGACCGGCCGACCGCCGGCGAGGCCCTGATCAACGGCAAGCGCTACGCGGACCTCACTCACCCGCTGCGTGAGGTCGGGGCGCTCCTTGAGGCGAAGGCACTCCACCCGGGGCGCAGCGCCTACAGCCACCTGCTGGCGATGGCGCGCAGCAACGGCATTCCGCGCAAGCGGGTCGAGGAGGTCCTGGAGACCGTCGGCCTGGAGAAGGTGGCCAAGAAGAAGGCCGGGTCCTTCTCGCTGGGCATGGGGCAGCGTCTGGGCATCGCGAGCGCGCTGCTCGGCGATCCTCAGACCCTGCTCTTCGACGAGCCGGTGAACGGTCTCGACCCGGACGGGGTCCGCTGGGTAAGGGAGTTGATGCGGTCGCTGGCCGAAGAGGGCCGGACCGTCTTCGTGTCGAGCCACCTCATGAGCGAGATGCAGCTCACGGCCGACCACCTGGTGGTGATCGGCAAGGGCAAGCTCCTCGCCAACGACACGATCGACCAGGTCATCGCCCGTAGTTCACTGACCGCCGTCCGGGTCCGGACGCCCGACAGCCGGGGCATGGACGACCTCGTCGCCCGCCTCGACGAGCTGTCCCTGGAGATCCAGCGGGACTCGGAGCACGAGATCCTGGTATCCGGGTCGTCCGTGGAGGCCATCGGCGACATCGCCTTCCAGATGAACCTCAGGCTGCACGAACTCCGCGTAGTCGAAGCCTCGCTGGAGCAGGCGTACATGGAGATGACGGCCAGCAGCATCGAGTACAAGTCGTCGAAGCCCGTGACCGCGGGGGTCGCCCCGCAGCAGGGCCAGCAGCAGGAAGTCGAGGCCTGAGTCATGTCGAGCGCAACCATGAACACCACAGCATCGAGCACGGCCTCGGGCACGTCCTCCCACGGCCGCGGCCAGACCATCGGCGCGATCGCCTCGGAGTGGACCAAGCTGTGGTCCGTCAAGGCCACTTGGTGGTGCCTGGCCGGTTCCTTCGCCCTCATGGCCGTCTTCGCGCCGGCCCTCGGCACGAGCATCGCGAACAGTTACCGCAGCGACGGCGACAACACCGACATCCCGATCGCCCACCCGCCGGTACTGGCGATCAACATGGTACAGTTCGCGGTTATCGCTCTCGCCATGCTGGCGATCACGGCCGAGTACTCCACGGGCAGTATCCGTTCGACGCTGCAGTGTGTGCCGCAGCGGGGCCGGATGCTGTTCTCCAAGATCGCGGTGATCGCGCCCGTCATGTTCGTGGCCGGCACGCTGATCGCCGCCGTGGGCACCGCCACCACCACGCCGTTGCTGTTCGAGTACGCCGACACGAACCTCGGCAAGGCAGTCCCGACCATCCTGGCGACCGGTGCGTACATCGCGCTGATGGGCATCTTCGCCATCGGCGTCGGAGCGGCCATGCGCAGCGCCGTGGGCACGCTGACCACGGTCTTCATGGTCCTGGCCGGCCTGCCGGGCGCACTGGCCCTCTCCAGCAGCGACTTCACCAAGAAGATCCTGGACTACCTTCCCTCCATCGCGGGTCAGCACCTGATGGACGGGGACGCCGAGCCCTACGGCCGGATGGGTGCACTGCTGGTGGTCCTGATCTGGACCGGCGCCGCAGTGGTCGCCGGGTACGTCGTCCTGCACAAGCGGGACGCCTGAGCTGATGGCGGTGGCTGTTCCCCCGGCGGCCATCGCCATCTTTATTCCCGTATTACAATGCACGCTTCTCATATCACGAACACCACCCCCCAGGCAATCTCTTTCACTCCCGGCTAAAGCAAGCATCTCACTGTGCGGAACCGTTTCAGGCTTGCTATTTTGAAGCCGGTTTCGAGTTTTCAGCCATGGCTTGGCTGCAATCCGAAGCCGAGTTGGGTGAATTAGGGCATCGTAGACGATGATCTTGCCGGGGGCATGACATGTTGCGTATCCATTTGAGTCATGGGGATATCGGTAATATACACATGATGGCGACTTTGGGCCCATTGTCCGAAGCCATATTCTCCATCCATCATGTAGGGGGAAAGGCTGAGCCTGAGTTCAAGGAATGGCGGAACCAGCTCGCGCGGAGGATCGGATCCAGCGACGAACTGACCCGTGATGTCCAGATGTTGCGGCGCGCTCCGGATCTCACATGGCTTCTCGGCCCCGAGCGCGACAAGGCGCCGGCCGAACGGAATCCATCGACCGGGCCGAGCAGACGCGAAATCCGGGCCGCCATGGATTCCTTTGCGCACATGTCGATAGCTCCTTATTGGCAGCAGATATTGACCCATCTGACTCTGCAGCGCGAGGCGCGAATGAAGGCGCAGACCGACGGAGGTGAATATCTCCTGAATTCTCTGCACCCGGACGTCCGAATCTCCGGCCGAATTCTTGAACTATCGGCCACCGAGGACGCCGACATAGAGCTTGAGGGCAAGGGACTCCTCCTTGCTCCCTCTTTGTTTCTCGGAGCCCGTCCCGGGGCGCTGCTCCGGAATGTCAAAGGCACCGACGGACGCCCGGTCCTCGTCTTCTCCGCCCAGCCGGACCCCGAGACCTCCCGGGCCCTGTGGAGCCCGCAGGCCAAGGACGGGGAGGCACTGGACGCGCTCATGGGGCGCACCAGGGCGCAGCTCCTGCGCCTGGCGATGACGGGCGGCACCACCAGCGAACTGGCCCAGCAGGTCGGCACGTCGGCCGCGTCCGTCAGTCAGCACACCAGCGTGCTGCGCAAGTCCGGCCTGATCCGCTCCGAGCGGCACCGCAACACCATGAACCACCGCATCACCGCACTGGGTCAGGCCGTACTCAACGGCAGGTCCCAGCCCGCGGCGGTGGAGTCGGTGAGCGGGCTGCCGGACACCTCCTCGGAGCCCCGGCTCCTGGCCAAGCCGACCCCCAAGCCGAACCGGCCGCTGTCCGGCTCACGGCGGGAGTTCGGAGTATCCAGACGTGGCATTCCGAATACTGACGGAGCGTCGGGAAGTTTGGGCAGAGGGTCCAAGATCGTGGCGTGACAATTGAACTGACGCCCGGTCGGTTGCGCGAGAACGACGATCAACCAAGAAGTTGATACCCGGTTTCTCGGCAGACCGCAGCAGTTGGTACGTTCCGAATCGGTCACGCTTGGCGTGGCGGGACGCGAAAGGCTTGAAATCGGAGGAGCGGGTCCGGCCACATCCACTGCGCCGGCTCGCGGAAACCACTCCGGCGGGGCGCGCGGTATACGACTTCCCGCAGAGCAGCAACCCTTTCGGAGGAAATCCGCTGGTAATGGCGGACGATTCGGGCCGTACGCCGGGTATCCCCCTCTGGGGGAGTGATCATGTGGTGACCTGCACGTTTGTCGGAATTCACCGGGCGGCGGTACGCACCGAGAGCGCGTGGAACGATCGCGACAGGCGCCCCGGTCGAGCGCTGTGGACGTGACGGCGCGGTGTCGACGGCATCCCGCCCGCCGCGGGCCGCCGCCGGCGCAGGCCAGAGTCGGCAGGCATCTCCAGCTCCGGAAGCCCTTTCAACTGCTGGGCGGAGCCACGCAACCGCAGGGCGAAGCCGCGCCGAAGGCGGCAGACGAGTCGGGCTGTACGCCGGGTTCTGTCGCCCGGTCGCCTCGCGGCGGCCGGGGAGACGGCCATCCATCTAGGACCGGCATTGCTGCCGGTCTCGTGCGGTCTACCCGCGAACTCGGGCGGGCCGCCCTCGAACGTTCGCGCAGAGCCGTCTTGCGACGGCTCCTCTTGACCTTGCTCCGGGTGGGGTTTACCTAGCCGTCTGAGTCGCCTCAGACGCTGGTGGTCTCTTACACCACCGTTTCACCCTTACCGGGGACCGGAGTCCCAGGCGGTCTGTTTTCTGTGGCACTGTCCCGCGGGTCACCCCGGGTGGCCGTTAGCCATCACCCTGCCCTGTGGAGCCCGGACGTTCCTCGGGAGGGTCCGAAGATCCTCACGCGGCCGTCCGCCCGGCTCGTCTGCCGTGCCGCCCATGCTACCCGGCCGCACGGGGCGGGCCCGACAGGGCGAGTGGACGGCTCAGATGAACGCCCCGGTCTCCAGATCCAGCGCGAAGGGCTCCGGGAGGCGGATCGACTTGCCGAACGGGATCGTGCAGTGCTGGCGGTAGTCGTCCCCCTGCGGGTCGCTGAACAAGGTCACCGAGGACTGCTCACGGTCCACCAGGAGGTAGAGGGGGACGGGTCCCCGGGCGTAGCAGTGCCGCTTGCCCGTGCGGTCGGCGGCAGGCCTGGACGAGGTGACCTCGACGACCAGGGCCACTCCCTCGCACGGCATCCAGGGATCCGCGCCGCGGTACAGGCGCAGCCCGGTGGGGGCGAAGGTGCCGTCGGGGATGACGTGGTTCCTGGGGCGCCCCCCGCCACTGCGCAGCTTCAGCCCCTTGTTCCCGGAGAAGTCCATATCGGTCCGCGCCTTCCTGATCACCTGCTTCATGATCAGGCTGATGTAGTCCTCATGATCCCCGTCCGGCGGCGGCGTCACGACAATCTCCCCCTCGATCAGCTCGGCCCGGAACCCCTCCGGCGTGTCCAGCGCCAGGAAGCCCTCCAGCAGGACCTCCGCCTGCGAGAGCGGTTCGTGCGGCACGGCAGACATGTCACGCCCCTTCCTCGGTCGCTCGCCAGAGTGGGACATCGGGGAATCCGCCGTCCGTGAGATGGGTGTGTTTCCCCCGATCGTGGCACAGGACCGCACGCGGTTGTCAGAGGCGGACCGGGGCGAAGGCCTCGATGCCCGCCGCCCAGGCCGCCGAGACGTCGGCGTCCGTGGGGAAGCGGCCGTTGAGCTCCATCACGACCATCCCGTGGGCGAAGGCCCAGGCCGCCCTGGCGCGTCCCTCGTCGCCGGCCAGGGCGCGGAAGAGCGGGGCCGCGGCGCGCTCCTCCAGGTCCTGCGGGAGGGGGTGGCCGGTGGTGAGGCGGTAGAGGTGGG
>NZ_JAELVH010000344.1 GCF_019399235.1 Streptomyces poriferorum
GGGCGGGGGCCTGAGCCGCCGGCGGCCCTGACCGGTCTTCGCTGTGGGGCCCAGCCGAGTGGTGGTGCCGGGCGTATCAGGCGGCGCGCTCCCGGCCTCCTCGCCGCTACCCGAAGACGCCTGCGGCCCTGATGGGTTCCGGTGTACCACCCGCGTGCACTCCGCGCGCGCAACCACCGCCTCCCGCACACGTCTGTACGCGCCGCACCACGGTACGTAGCCTGCTCAGCGGACAGACAACGCTCCTCGCCGGTCGCGGAAGCCGCGAGAACGCCAGGGGCGACGACGCCGGATTTCCGTTTCGCGTGAGTCATCACCGCGACCGACCGACACCTCCTTTCTGTCAGAGCCGTCAACTCATCACCGACCGGTGCCCGTTCATGTCTCGACGGCGTCCGGCGCGTCAGGGGGAAACGATGTCCATGAATCAGCGACGTGAGCACGACCGGATAGCCGACGGCAGACGTACCGGAGGGGCGCCGGCCGGGGGACGGTGGAAGCTGCGGGCGATCGGCGTGCTGTCGTCACTGACGCTGGCAGCCGTCGCGGTGGTCGCGGTGCCGTCGGGGCCGGCGGCGGCGGTACCGACGGGGACGTATGCCTTCGTGGCCGGCTACGGCAACGGCACCGTGACGGTGATCGACACCACCACCGGCACGGCGGCGGCGAGCATCGCCATCGGCGGCAGCCCCCGCTCCGTGGCCCTCACCCCGGACGGCACCCGTGCGTACGTCAGCAACTACAGCACCGGCAAGGTCTCGGTGATCGACACCACCACCGACGCGGTGACCGCCACTGTCGACGTCGGCAACAACCAGGAGCAGTTGGGGGTGACTCCGGACGGCTCCCGTGTCTACGTCGCCAACGCCGGCAGCGCCAGTGTGTCGGTGATCGACACGGCCACCGACACGGTGTCGTCCACCGTCCCCGTCAGCGGAAACCCCCGGGGTCTCGCGGTGTCACCCGACGGCTCGCGCGTCTACGTCACCGACTCGGGCAGCACCGTGTCGGTGATCGACACCGCGACCGATACCGTCTCGGCCACCATCGGCCTCGGCGTCGGCGGGGGCAGCAGCGGGCTCGCGGTCGCGTTCGCCCCGGACGGCGCGCACGCCTACGTCACCAGCGCGGGTGACAACAGGGTGTACGTGATCGCCACGGCCACCCACTCGGTGACCGCGTCCATCGGCGTCGGCTACAGCCCGCACGGGGTGATGGTGACCCCCGACGGCTCGCGTGCGTACGTCGCCAACTACTTCAGCAACAGTGTGTCGGTGATCGATACGGCGACCAACACGGTGACCACCACGCTCGGCGTCGGCACCCACCCGTGGGAGGTGTCGCTGCCACCGGGCGGCGACCACCTCTACGTCACCAACAGCGACAGCGGCAACGTGTCGTTGATCGACCTGGCCGACAACACCGTGAGCTCCGGTATCGGCGTCGGCGCCATACCCCTCGGTATCACGTCGGGCGTCGTGCGTCCCGCGCGGGCCGACCTCGCCGTCGATCTGAAGGCCAAGGCCAACGCGCTCCTTCCGGCGTCCATCGGCTACACGCTGACGGCTCGCAACATGGGCCCGGGAGCGCTCGCTTCGGCCACGGTCACCGCGACCCTGGCCGCCGGCACCACGGCGACCGGAGTCCCGCCCGGCTGCGCGACCACGGGCAACACCGTCGTCTGCACCTTCACGAACCTCGCCGAAGGGGCCACCGCCACCGCCGGTTTCAGGGTTCCGCTGTCGCTGCTCCGGGTTGGTCAGGTCACGGTCGAGGCCGTGCGTACGACGTCGTCACCGACCGACCCCAACCCTGCCAACGACACGTCGTCGGCGTCCTGCACGGTGATCTCCATCCTGCTGGCCGCCTGCTGACGCCCGACGCGCTCACCGGACGTCTGCGCACCTGACGAGGGAGGAGCGCGGCTGCACCTCGCTTCCCGCCCGGGCCCCGGGTGCGGCTCGCGGCCCACAGGGGACGGTGAAGGAGTCACGCGCGCGGCAGCACGCCCCATAGCGCTCAGGTGAACGAGACCCGCAGGGCGTCACGCGGTAGGGGGCGGGGTTTCCGCCCCGCCCTGGAGGGCCCTTGGACGCCAATGCCACGTAGGGGAGTTGCTCCCCTTCCGGGCTGGTGCGGATGTTGCTGGTGAGTCAGCATGGGTGTGCGCGGTACGGGGGTCGTGCGCGCAACCGATGTGCGACTTGAAGAGGGCCGATGACTGACGAGCAAGGCACCCCGACGCCGGTGGACGGGATCGACACGGGCACGCCGCATTCGGCGCGGGTGTGGAACTACTGGCTGGGCGGCAAGGACAACTACGAGGTGGACCGCCGGCTCGGGGCGACGATGGAGGAGCTGTACCCGCAGATCATCGACATAGCGCGCGCCTCCCGGGCGTTCCAGGCGCGGGCGGTGCGCTATCTGGCCGGTGAGGCGGGGATACGGCAGTTCCTGGATCTCGGCACCGGTTTGCCGACGGCGAACGCGACGCACGAGGTCGCCCAGGAGGTCGAGCCGACGGCACGCATCGTGTACGTGGACCACGACCCGATCGTCCTCGCCCACGCGCGGGCCCTGCTGACCAGCCGGCCCGAAGGGAAGACGGACTATGTGCACGCGGACCTGAGGGACGCGAAGACGGTGCTGCGCGAGGCCGCCCGGACGCTGGACCTCGACAAGCCGGTGGCCGTGATGGTGCTCTCGACGCTGGGACACGTCGCGGATTCGGACGAGGCCGCGGCGCTGCTCCGCAGCTACCTGGACGAGCTCCCCGCGGGCAGTTATCTGATGCAGTGCGACACCATCGGAACCCCGGAGACCGAGGCCGGGTCCGAGGAGTACGCCAGTGGCGGCGCCATGCCGTACATCTCGCGGCCCAAGGAGATCATGGCGACCTTCGCGGACGGACTCGACCTGGTGGAGCCTGGATTCGGCTCGATCAGCCTGTGGCGCCCCGAAGAGCCCGTCGTCGGTGAGCCGGTCGACCAGTGGGGATTCGTCGCCGCCAAGCGGTAGCGGTCGTGGTGGCTACTGGTTGAGATCTGCGAGCACGCGCAGGGTGTGGGGGTCCGGCGCCGTCACCAGGAGGTCGGTGACCGGGCCCTTGCGCCACAACTCCAGCCGTTCCGCGATGCGTTCGCGCGGCCCGACCAGTGAGATCTCGTCGGCGAACGCGTCCGGGACGGCCAGCACCGCCTCCTCCTTGCGGCCCTGGAGGAACAGTTGCTGGATGTGCCGCGCCTCCTCCTCGAAGCCCATCCGTGCCATCAGGTCGGCGTGGAAGTTGCGCGCTGCCGCGCCCATGCCGCCGATGTAGAAGCCGAGCATCGCCTTCACCGGCAGCAGGCCCTCCGCGACGTCGTCGCAGACGTGTGCCCGGGCCATCGGCGCGATCATGAACCCCTCGGGGAGGCCGCTCAGCGACGCCTCGTACACATCCGTGCGCATCGGCGACCAGTACAGCGGCAACCAGCCGTCCGCGATCCGGGTCGTCTGGGCGATGTTCTTCGGCCCCTCCGCGCCCAGCAGCACCGGGAGCCCGGCGCGCAGCGGATGCGTGATCGGCTTCAGCGGCTTGCCGAGGCCGGTGGCGTCCGGGCCGTTGTACGGATGGGAGTGGAACCGCCCGTCCAGGGCGACGGGCGCCTCGCGTCGGAGCACCTGGCGCACCACGTCGACGTACTCGCGGGTCGCGGTGAGCGGGCTCCTGGGGAACGGCCGCCCGTACCAGCCCTCCACGACCTGGGGGCCGGACAGCCCGAGTCCGAGCATCATCCGGCCGCCGGAGAGGTGGTCCAGGGTCAGGGCGTGCATCGCGGTGGCGGTCGGGGTCCGGGCGGCCATCTGCGCGATGGCGGTGCCCAGCCGGATACGGGAGGTGTGGGCGGCGATCCAGGTCAGCGGGGTGAAGGCGTCCGACCCCCAGGCCTCCGCCGTCCATACCGAGGCATAGCCGAGGTCCTCCGCCTCGCGGGCGAGGTCCAGGTGCGCCGGGTTCGGGCCGCGGCCCCAGTAGCCGAGAGCGAGTCCGAGCCGCATTCCGCTGCCTCCCCGTATTTCTGACGATGCATCAGATGTAGTCGGAGGGTACGACAGCGGCCCCCCGCCCGGAAGGGGTGGGGGGCCGCTGTCGATGATGCGTGTGCGTGCGCCTTCGCGCTTTTGCCGTCAGCCGCGCTGGATGCCCGTGGTGTCCTGGAGCACACCGCGACGGCCGTCCTGCGTCTGGGCGATGAGGCCCGGGCCGCGCTGCTCGACCGCGAGGTACCAGGTGCCCGGAGCCAGTTCGGCGATCGGGGCCGGCGAACCGTCCTCGCCGTACAGCGGACGGGCCACCGGCACCGCGAACCAGAACGGGGTGAAGTCCCCGGCGGGCGCCGCCTGCTGGGCGGGGGCCTGCGCCTGCTGCGGGTCGGGCTGACCGGGCTGCTGAGGCTGACCGCCGAACGCCGGTGCCTGGCCCTGCGGCTGGCCACCGTACGGCGGCTGCTGGGCACCCGGGTAGCCGTAGCCCTGGCCGGGCTGACCGGGCTGGCCACCGTACGGCGGCTGTACGGCCTGCGGCTTCGGGGCGCCCGCCAGCGGGGCCTTGAGGGCCGGGAGCAGCGGGGAGGCGACCGCGCCCGCGGCGAGCGCGAGCGAGGAGATCAGGCCGAGGATCAGGCCGGCACCGGCGTCGATCTGGCCGAGGTCGATGATCGTCCAGAAGAGGCTCCACGCGGTGAACACCGTGGCGGCGACACCGAACTGGGCCAGGTCGAGACCGACGACCTTGCGCGGCTGCGGCTGCGAACGGGACAGCACGATCAGTGCGGCACCGATCACGCCGACCATGTAGACGCCGATCGCGTTGCCCAGGGAGTCCCAGGAGTTGGGCGCGTCGACGCTGGTGCTTCCGTAGTCGAAGTAGTCCAGGAAAGAGGCGATGAACAGCACGACCGCTGCTCCGATCACCACGCCATCGCCTCGAGTGAGGGAGCGGATATTCACGTGAAGGTCCTTAGTCGGTCGTCTCGTCGGGGCGGTCGTCGCTGCCACCGGTACGGCGGGTACGGCGCGAAGCTCGGGAGCGGCCCCCCATCGTACGGATGAATCTATCGTCTGGCCCGGCGGGTTGTGTCCCTGCCCGGTCCTTGGGCGGGCATCCTCCCGAATTCATCGCAGAACCACCTCTTACTACCCGTTGAGGTAGCTGCTGATGCCGTCCGCGATGCCCTGGGCGGCCTTCTGACGCCAGCCCGCGCTGGTGAGCAGGGCGGCGTCCTTCGGATCACGCATATTGCCGCATTCGATGAAGACTTTGGGCACGGTCGACAAATTGAGACCGCCCAGATCCTTGCGGGTGTCCAGACCGGTATTCCCGCCGATGTAATTGGAAGGCGCACTTCCGGTAGCGCGCACGAAGAGTCCGGCGATCCGGGTGCCCAGATCGCGCGAGGGACCCACGATCTTCGAGGTGTCCGCGCCACCGCCGCGCACGGATGCGGGGAGAATCACATGGAAGCCGCGGTTCCCCACCGCCGAACCGTCCGCGTGGACGGAGACGACGGCGTCCGCCCCGGCCTTGTTGCCGATCCGGGCCCGCTCGTCGACACAGGGCCCGAACGCCCGGTCGTCGTCGTACGTCAGGACCACCTTCGCGCCCTGCGCCTGGAGCAGGGTCCGCAGCCGGTGCGAGACGTCGAGCGTGAACCGGGCTTCCGCGTAACCGGAGTTCGTGGAGGTCCCGGTGGTGTCGCACTCCTTGTGCGTGGTGCCGATGTCCACCTGCCGGTTGATCTCGGAGGTGTGGAGGTGGTTGTCCGGATTGTGCCCCGGGTCGATGACGACCGTCTTCCCGGACAGCGGCCCGGATGCGGTCGCCGGCGTGGACGGCGAGGGTGATGCGGGCTTCTTCGACGGGGCCGGGCTCGTCGACGCCGGTGACGGTGTCGCCGGGGAAGCCGGTGCGGACGCGGCCGCCGAGGACGGGGCCGGGTCGCCGCCCTTCCCGGGCTGGGCCTGCGCGCCGCTGTCGCCGCCGCAGCCGGAGAGGCCGATGCCCAGGCACAGCACGGTCAGCGCCGCCGCGGCGGCCGGCTTCGGACGGCGGGGGGTGGGGGGAACGCTCTCGTCGTGACGCACCCGGCGATGCTATCCGGGAGCCCGCACGCTGTCCGGAGCGCTCGGATTTCCGCCCGGGCGCCCGGCGTCCGGGAGCCCGCACGCTGTGCGGGGCGCTCGGACGCCAAGCGCCCGGGCATGTGGCGTGAGGGAGCCTGTCGTGGTGTGCGGGGCGCTCAGATTCCGGCGCCGGTACGCCGCAGTACCCGCAGCGAGTCCGTGACGGAGATCTCGGTGAACGCTCCGGACGCCAGCGCCCGCAGATACACCCGGTACGGGGCCTGGCCGCCGTGCGCCGGGTCCGGGAATACGTCGTGGATCACCAGCAGCCCGCCCTCGGCGACATGCGGCGCCCAGCCCTCGTAGTCGCCGTTCGCGTGCTCGTCCGTGTGGCCGCCGTCGATGAAGACGAGGCCGAGCCGGCCGCCCCAGACGGCCGCCACCTGCGGGGAACGCCCGACGAGCGCCACCACGTGGTCCTCCAGACCGGCCGCGTGCAGCGTCCGGCGGAACGTGGGCAGCGTGTCCATCCGGCCCACCTCTGGGTCCACCACCGTGGGGTCGTGGTACTCCCAGCCGGGCTGCTGCTCCTCGCTGCCCCGGTGATGGTCGACGGTGAGCGCCGTCACGCCCGCCGCACGCGCCGCGTCGGCGAGCAGGATCGTGGAGCGCCCGCAGTACGTGCCCACCTCCAGCAGCGGCAGACCGAGTACGGCCGCCTCGGTGGCGGCGGCGTACAGCGCGAGTCCCTCGACCACCGGCATGAAGCCCTTGGCGGCCTGGAACGCGGCGAGAATCTCCGGCTTGGGCTCGGCGGCCACGGGTTCCTCCTGGTGGGACGGGTCGTTTCGACGGCGCCCCATCGTGCCGCACACCCCCGTCGACGCGGTCGGCGGGGGTGTGCGGTGACGAGCGACGGTTCAGCAGCTCTGCCAGAGCCGGGTCATGACGCGGACGCCGAAGCGCAGGCCCTCCAGCGGGACGCGCTCGTCCACGCCGTGGAAGAGCCGGCCGTAGTCCAGGTCGTGCGGCAGCTTCAGGCCCTTGAAGCCGAAGCAGCGGATGCCCAGGTGCGTGAAGGCCTTGGCGTCCGTGCCGCCGGGGTTGCAGTACGGCACCGGGTGGCCGTCCGGGTCCTCGGCGCGTACCGCGTCGCACATGGCGTCGACGAGCGGGCCGTCGAACGTGGTCTCCATCGCGATGTCGTGGTTGACCCACTCCCGGCTGACCGAGGGGAGCAGCAGCTTGTCGATGGTGTCGATCAGCTCCTGCTCGTGGCCCGGCAGGAAGCGGCCGTCGACGCGGGCGGTCGCCTTCCCGGGAATCACGTTGGTCTGGTACCCGGCGTTGAACATGGTGGGGTTCGCGGAGTTGCGGAGCACCACCTGCATGAAGTCGGAGACCGGGCCCAGCTTCGCGAGGCTGCCCTCGATGTCGTTCTCGTCGAACTCGACGCCGTAGAGGCGGGCGGCCTCCTCCAGCAGCGCGCGGACCGGTTCGATCAGCCGGATCGGGAAGGTCTCGCGGCCGATCCGGGTCAGCGACTCGGCGAGGTCGGTGACCGCGTTCTCGTCGTTGGGGGACGAGCCGTGGCCGGCCCGGCCGGTCGCGGTGAGCTCCATCCAGGCCATACCGCGCTGGGCGTTCTCGATCGGGTAGAGGCGACGGGTGTCGTCGAGGGCGAAGGAGAACCCGCCGCCCTCCCCGATGGCCTCGGTGACCCCGGCGAACAGCTCGGGACGGTGCTCGACCAGCCAGTGGGCGCCGAACTTGCCGCCCGCCTCCTCGTCGGCGAGGAAGGCCAGGACGAGGTCCCGGGAGGGCCGCGTACCGGTGCGGGCGAAGTGGCGGGCGGTGGCCAGCATGACGGCCACCGTGTCCTTCATGTCGATCGCGCCGCGGCCCCAGAGGTAGCCGTCCCGGATCTCGCCCGAGAACGGCGGGACCTGCCACTCGGAGGCGTCCGCGGGGACCACGTCCAGGTGGCCGTGGACCATCAGCGCGCCGCGCTCGGGGTCACGCCCCGCGATCCGGGCGATGACACTGGCGCGGCCCGGCGCCGACTCGATGAGCTCGGAGGCGATGCCCACCTCGGCGAGGCGGCCCACCACCCAGTCGGCGCTCGCGCGCTCGTTGCTCGTGGGGTTGGAGGTGTCGAAGCGGATCAGCTCGGCGCAGAGGTCGTCGACCTCTGCGCCGAGCTGA
>NZ_JAELVH010000345.1 GCF_019399235.1 Streptomyces poriferorum
CGACCTCGGCGATCGCCGAGCGCAGCACCTCCGTCATGGTGACCGGGTTGCTCCACTGCCGCCGGGAGACCGCGCCCCCGAGGACGGCGAGGTTCTCGGCGTGCCGGCGGATGCGCGTGGCCAGGTGGTCGACGTGGAAGAGCCCCTTGAGCAGATCGGGGTCCTCGACCTGGTGCTCCAGCTCGTCGAGCAGCTGGATCTCGCGGTGCACGAGCGACTGCAGACGGCGGGCGAGATTGACGAAGACCTCGACCTTCTGGTCCTCGCCGGTGTGTTCGGACAGCCGGGACAGCCGGGATGCCTGGACGACGGCGGCCACGGCTCCGTCCTGCTGGCGTCCCAGCTCCTGCGCGAGGAGCTCGAAGGGGTCGCTGCCGGGGGCGACGGCCTGCGGGGTGCGCCGCGCGGGCACGGGTTCGCCGTTGCGGAGCTGTTCCACCACCCGTTGCAGATCGGCCTGACCCTGGACGCTGGTCCGGCGCAGGGCCAGGCAGCGGCCGAGGACGGTGGTGGCGACCCGGTTGGCGGCCAGGAAGGCGGCCACCATCGCGGCGGCCGCCAGCGCGCCCGCTGCGCCGAGCGCCGTCCAGAGCTCCCTGGACGGGCGGACGCCGCCGGAGCGGGCGGTGAAGATCACCGCCGCGGTGCCCGCCAGTGCGACGGCGACAGCGGGCAGCACTGCGGTGCGCAGGAGTTGGGGGCGTATGCGCGCCTCGGGAGACGGCCGGGCAGCGCGCGGCCTGGCCGCGGCCGAGTGGGAACGGGGACCCGGTCGGCCGTGCCGCCCGCCCTCTCGTCGTTCCGGTCGCGCGTCGGGTGCGCGAAGTTGAGACATCAGCGTCCTCGGTACGTGGGGCCCCAGGCATCGGCATTCATGTGGTGGCACCTACGGTGGTCGGTCGTTCTCGGGTCATCGGCCGGGCAGGCTCGGAGAATATGAGCCCACCGTTGATCACCGGGCACACACGGTAGTCGCCCGGTGCGAGGACGCGACGGGCAGTTGTGGAACTTGCCCGCCATCCGTCCCGCTCTGGTATGACCTCTCGCACGAGCGACCGATTCCGTCGGGCGGATTCCCGGCGGACCGGCACCCGATCGGCGGTAGCGCGGCCCAGGAAGGCAGTGCCGCTCACGGACACGGCAAGCCCCCTCGATCGCGCCGAGGGGGCTTGCCGGGTGTGCGAGGACGCTGCGCCCTTGCGGAGTACGGGAGGGCGCGACACGGTGCGGAATGCGCGGGTTGCTACGCCTTGCGGAGTCTGGCGATGATGCCGTCGAGGTCGCGCTGGAACATGTAGTCGCGGAAGACGTGCCCGCCGGGCTCCTCGTGCCACTCGTGCGGGATGCCCGCGGCGCCGAGCAGCGCGCGGAACTCCCGCTGTCCGGCCAGCACCTGGTTCTCGTTGACCTGGTCGAACCAGTTGACCGGGTCGGGGCTGGTGCCCGCGACCAGGAAGACCCGCTTGTTCCGGTAGCTCTCGATCCGCTCGACCGGATTGTCGGCGCTGACCCGTGCCTCGTCCCACAGCGGAACGCCGTAGACCGTACCGCCGGCCAGTTCCACCGCGGCCGAGGAGGCGTTGGCCCAGTGACCGACCAGGCCGGCGTCACGGCGCAGACTGGCGGGGCCGGAGTGGGCGCTCACCGAGGCGAAATGACCGTAGTACTTGGCCGCGTACTTCAGCGCACCGAATCCGCCCATCGAGAACCCGGCCACGGCGCGGCCGTCGTATTCGGCGTACGTACGGAAGTTGGCGTCGATCCAGGGCAGCAGCTGAGCGATGTGGAAGGTCTCCCAGTTCCGGGGCCCGGCGTTGGAGCTGACCGGGTTGGAGTACCAGCCCGCGTGTCCGCCGTCGGGCATCACGACGATGACCGGCCTGCCCGCCGTCCACGCCCGGATGCCCGCGCGGTCGAACGTGATGAAGTCCTGGTCGGTGCCGCCCCCGTGCAGCAGGTAGAGCACCGGGTAGCGGCGGCCTTCGGTGTGGTAGCCGTCGGGCAGCAGGACGTTGACCGCCGGGTTCCAGCCGACCGCGTCGGTCGCGAAGCGGTAGTACCGCATACGGGGGTCGCCCTCGTTGCGGTCCACGATGCGCAGCCCGAAGCCGTCGCCCGCGGCACTGGCGGCCGTCGCCGTGGCGAGGACACTCCCGGCGCCCAGCGCCATGGCGGCGGAGAGGCCGCCGGCGGCCCTGATGAGGCTTCTGCGCGTGGGACGGTACTCATGCGCGCTCATGCCGAGTAGCCCTTCGGCGGGATCAGCGTCGCGAGCTGATCGAAGGAGATCCAGTAGATCTGATTGCCGCTGAAGGACGCGGGGTCGGCGATGAGAACGGTGCGGTCCACCTCGTCGTAGCCGAAGACGGTGAAGTAGTGGTAGATCGTCTGGTCCGACGGGTAGCCGGGCGGCTGATTGCCGGGCGGGGCAACGATGTTGGCCACCAGTGGGTAATTGCGGTCGATGTCGAAGACGATGTCGTACCAGAGCAGGTCCCGCTGGGCCTGGGTCGGCGGATCGTTCGGCATCTCCTTGGTCTCGTACCAGCCTCCGCCGAGGTTCGAGTTGAGGACGTTCGTGACCTGGCCGATGTGATCGGTGCCGTTCTGGGTGGTGCCGAGCTGCCAGGCCAGGTCTCCCTGGCTGGGCGGTGCCATCCGGGCGGAGAGCGCGATACGGGTGGCCGCCGGACCGCACCAGTAGCCGGTCTCCTGGACCTGGTAGTCGATCTGCAGCCAGTGGGCGCTCTGAGTTCGGCCGGCGGCGACCTCCAGCCGGGTGCCGGGCTTGTTCTGCCCGCTGACGACGGCCGTTCCGGCCTTCGAGCCGTGGGCGAGCACGGACACGGACGCGGGGTGCGGAACGGGGGATGCCTGGGCCAGTGTGGGCTGGAGAAGGGCTCCGGCGGCGGCGACGGCGATCGCGGTGGACACAAGTCTCTTGCGCATGAAGGCTCCTGAGGAGGGTGGGGGTGGCCTTGCGGGCAGAAACGCATTCGTGAAGCGCCCAGTTGTGCGGGGCAGCGGGAATCAGCGTCGCCGTTGCCGCGCGAACGACGCAAGCGGTGAAAGTCCTGGCTTACGCCGGTACTTGAGTGCCTGTCATGCTCCGGCGCCGCCATGCTCCGCGGCTCACGCTCCGGACGTCACGCTCCGCGCTCCGGCGAGCTGCCGGCCCGTTCCTCGGCAGCCAGCAGGGCCCTGCCCTCCGCCGTCGCGATATGGAAGGAGCGTCCGGCCTTGCGTACCGTGACGACCAGCCCTGCCGCCCGCAGTACGTTCAGGTGCTGGCTCACGGCGGGGTGCGTCACGGCCAGGAGGCGGGCGGCCTCGACGGTGGAGCATCCGGTGCGGGTGGCGCGCAGGATGCCCGCACGGGTGTGCCCGAGGAGCGGCCCCAGGGGCCCGGCACCATCGGAGGAACGGGACCCGGGGGCGGGGGCGGCGGTTCCGGCCCAGTCCGCGGCGCGATGAATGGGATAGACGAGAACGGGCGGCAGATCCCCGTCGGCCAGCGTGATGGGCGTCGGCCAGCAGAAGAACGACGGCTGGAGTACGAGACCCCGTCCGCACAGGCGCAGTTGCTGATCGACGGGATATGCCACTTCCAGGACGGGCGGGCGCCAGCGGAACTGCGGTCCGAGTCCGTTCAGCAGCCCCTCGGTCCCTCCGTCGAGCAGGCTGTGCAGCCGGACGGCGCGGTCCGCGTCGATATGGGCGTGGACGCGCTGCCAGTACGGGGCGAGGGCCTCACGCTGGTACGTGCCCAGCGCTCCACCCAGCCGCCGGAGCGAATCAGTGTCTCCTCCGGCCAACGACCCTACCCAGCTGGGCAGTTGGAAGGATGCTGCCAGATGGGTCAGGTCGGTCCGCAGCCGTGGCCGCGGGGTGCTCATCAAGGTGTCGAGGGCTGCCTGCAACGTGGCGCGGTCGCCGGTCGTGGGGGTGAGGAAATCGGGCGAGTAGCCACGTGGGGGCAGCAGCGAGGAGAGCAGCCGGGGCGTGTCGGAGAGCCGTGGCCGCACCCAGCGGCGCCAGGCACCGAACACCCTTTCGCCATCACGCCGTTGAAGGGTCTGGACGCTGTTGCTGATCTCCCAGAGGAAGTCCGGGCCGGGGGCGACTCTGACCCTCGCCAGATCCTCGGACGTGAAGTGCACCCGCAGCATGGCCGCTCCCCCGGGATGTGAGCTCCTCCGGGCGCAGCGTACCGCCGTTCGACCGCCGTCCGCCCTGTACGGGCGTCACGGCACCGGCCGCCCCGCAGCCCCCTCATCCCGTACGCACGTCATCGCGTCCGCCGCCCCGCAGCCCCCTCACGTACGGACGTCATCGCGCCGGCCGCCCCGTTGCGGCACCCCCGGAGAGGGAAGGCGGCCGGCGCGCCCGGCTCACGCCTGGGGAGCCCGGTCGAGGTCGGGGGTGGCTGCGGCCTTGGCTCCGCCGGGAAGCTGCACGTGCACCGGGGGCCAGTTGCCCCATCCCGGTGCCGGTTCGGCGGCCACACCGCGCCACCACGGCTCGACGGCCGGCGTATCGGCGGGCTCGAAGGGCTGGCCCGGTCGCGGGGCCGCCATCGTCACTCCGGCGAACTGCGTGGCGCGCATGGACCATTCGGCGGGTTCGGCCCAGGGGTGAAGGGCGAGATTGAACGTACCCCAGTGGATCGGCAGCATGACGCCCGCCGACGGGTCGTCGCCCTGGAGGTCGAGGTGGGCCCGGACCCCCTCGTCGGGGCTCATGTGGATGTCCGGCCAGGCGCCGGGTTCCGGCCTGCTGTCCGTCCGGTCCTTCGGCCAGTACTGGCTGTACGCACCGATCTGGATCATGGTCGCGTCGAAGGGGCCGTGCTGGGCGCCGATCTCCCTGAACCCGGGAAAGTAGCCGGTGTCACCGCTGTGGTAGATCCGGTGTTCGGGCCCCGCGACGGCCCAGGACGCCCAGAGGGTGTGCTGCTGGTTGCGCAGACCCCGGCCACAGAAGTGCCGGGCGGGTGTGGCGGTGAGGCTGATTCCGGCGACGGTCGTGGACTCGTTCCAGTCGAGCTCGTGGATCCGGTCCGTGGGCACGCCCCAGCGCTCCAGGTGCGCACCGACGCCGAGCGGCACCGCGAAGACCGTGGCGGTGTCCGCGAGGGAACGGATCGTCGGAAGGTCGAGGTGGTCGTAGTGGTCGTGCGAGATGACCACCACGTCGACCGGGCCGAGGGTGCCGAGCGGCACCGGCGCGGGGTGCACCCGCTTGGGCCCGGCGAAGGCGAAGGGTGAGCAGCGCTCGCCCCAGACCGGGTCGAAGAGTACGCGCCGTCCGTCGATCTCGGCGAGCACGCTGGAATGCCCCATCCAGGTGAGCCGCAGACCGGAGGCGGGCGGCTCGGCGAGGTCGGCGAGGGTCGTGGCATGCACGGGAACGGTCCCCGTCGGCGCCCTGAGGACCCGCTCCTCCTTGCGGAAGTAGACCTTCGCGAACTCCAGGGCCGACCCGGAGGGCCTGATCCTCGCCCCCACCGGGTTCTGGAAGGTCCCGTCGGCGAAGTTGGGGGAACGACGGATGCGCTCCATGCGTGCGCCGTCCGGGTCGGCCCCGAAGGCTGCGGGACGCATCGCACGCAGTCTGGTGCGGAGCGGAAGCTTGGAGTCAGCGCCGGTCACAAGGTCTCCTGAGGGAGTCGGTATCGTCTCATTATGGACAGGGGGGACGACTGTGCGAGAGCGGAGCACCCAACGGGATGGCGCTCCGGTTGGACCCGTTCAGCCACGCTGCTGCCCGTACACATGCTCGACATGGAGCCGTAGGACGATCCGCCGGTCCCTGACCATGGCTTTGCGGTAGTCGTCCCAGTCGGGGTGCTCGCCCTGGACATCGCGGTAGAGCGTGATCAGTTCCGCCACCGTGGCGTCGTCGGGATCGGCGGCCACCGGGCTCAGCTCGGCCGTGCCGTCCACGACCGTCCAGGCCCAGCGGTCCTGGCTGGTCACGTGGTAGCTCGCCCGCGGGTCCCGCGCCAGGTTCCGGGTCTTCGCCCGGCCCTCGGTGACCGAGACGCGGACGATGCGCTCATCGGGGTAGTAGAAGTGATTGACATTGGAAAGCTGCGGTCTGCCGTCCCGCCTGAGCGTCACCAGCACACCGCCGCCCTCCTCGGCGACCAGCCGTAGCAGTGCCTGCTGCCGTGCATCGAATCCCGTCATGCCGAATCCAACGTCCGGTCCGCCCGCAGGATTCCGCATCCGGTGGCGGCTCGTTCCGCATACGTCCGGTTCCAGCCATCGCCGGGGGGCTGCCGACACCCGTACCGGGGCGCGGTCGGCGCCTGCCCCGCCGACGGACTCCGGCCACCGGCCGGCCGTCCGGCAGAGGCCGCATTGACAGTGCGCTCCCGGCTCCCAATACTGACTGGCGATTCAGTAAAAGATCGTCGGCCGGCCTCGGGGCGGCGGGTCGGCTCCCCCGGAATCCGGGGCTGCACCCGGGCCCCACCCGGGCCTGCAC
>NZ_JAELVH010000346.1 GCF_019399235.1 Streptomyces poriferorum
GGGTGGGGCGGGCAGGCGGGCAGCGGGTGGTCGTGCCGCTTCAGTCGGCGTCGGCCGCCAGACGGTGGATCGCGGCCATCGGGACGGGCAGCCAGTCGGGCCGGTGCCGGGCCTCGTACAGCACCTCGTAGACCGCCTTGTCGGTCTCGTGGGCGCGCAGCAGCTCCGGCTCGTCGCGCGGGTCGACGCCCGCCGCCTTGGCGTAGCCGTCGCAGTAGGCGGTCCGGCAGCGCGCCGCCCATGCGGCGTTCCAGGGGAGGTGCGAGCGGGCCGCGTAGTCGAAGGAGCGGAGCATTCCGGCGATGTCGCGCACCGGAGGCTGCGGGCTGCGGCGCTCCGGGAGCGGGCGGGCCGGTTCGCCCTCGAAGTCGATCAGTGACCAGAATCCGTCGGTGCCGCGCAGCGTCTGGCCGAGGTGGAGGTCGCCGTGCACCCGCTGGGCGGACCAGTCGCGGCCCCCGTGGCCCAGGGCCGTCACGGCGTCGAAGGCGGCGCGCAGTCCGGGGACGTACGGGACCAGCTCGGGTACCGCGTGGGCGGCCGCCTCGAGGCGCTGCACCATAGCGGCTGCCAGCTCATCGGTCTGGGAACGGCGAAGCGGCGGTGTGGGCAGCGCGGCGGCAAGTGCGGTGTGCACCTCGGCGGTGGCCCGGCCCAGGGCGTGGGCCTCGTGCGTGAAGTCGTCGCCCGCCGCCAGCGCGCGCAGCGCGAGTTGCCAGCCGTCCTCCGCGCCCCGCAGGAACGGCTGGAGCACGCCGAGCGTGAGGCGTTCAGGTGCGGCGGCCTCGAACCACGCGACCGGCGCGGGGACGCGTCCGCAGCCCTGGCGGGATAGCGCGAGCGGCAGCTCCAGATCGGGGTTGGTGCCCGGGAAGACCCGGCGGAAGATCTTGAGGATGTAGGAGTCGCCGTACACGAGAGAGGAGTTGGACTGCTCGGTGTCCAGCACCCGTGGGGTCAGGGCGGCGGGGATCGGCTCCGCCCCCCGGCCGAAGCGCAGGGCGCCGAGGCCGCCGGGTGTGCGCAGCCGTTCCAGCAGCAGCGCGGCCAGGCGCCGGTCGTGCAGGCCCTCGTAGACGGTGCGGCCGGCCAGCGGTCCGTCCGTCACATGGCCGATGAGGGCGGGCGCGAGGCGCGGGGGCAGCGCGGACCGTACGCCGAGCAGCAACTGGTAGCAGTCCGCCGGGGGCTGGTCCGGCATCGTGGGCTGATGGGCCCGCACCAGAAGGTGCAGGAGCCCCGGGCCCGTGTCGACGGCGGCGGAGTCGACCGGCAGTATCTCGGTCGCCGAGACGAGCGAGAAGGCGGTGATGGGCCGCCCCTTGCCCGCGAACCACCGCTGCCGGGGCAGCCATTCGTGCAGCAGCGGTCCGAGAGACGGGAGCAGGGCTGTGCTGTTCGCCAGGGTGACCTGAGCGGATGCAGCCTCCGACATGGCATCGCGTCCTTTCCCCGGGCACACCACAGGATGCGAAGAGTGTCCCGGATTGCGGCTTTGGCTGTCCGGCTGTGCGGGACGTGTCGGGTCAGGATGGTCCGTACGGACTCGACTCGGGGTGATCGAAACGCCAGGAAGATCCAAGAACACTATGGAAGTGCTCGATATGCGGGGAAGAGTGCCCCGTGCGGGGCGGCGGAAACCGCCCCGCAGGTGCCGTTCGTGCTCAGGCCGGCGGCGCGTCCTTGCGCAGCCGGAACCAGTAGAAGCCGTGTCCCGCGAGAGTCAGCAGGTAGGGCCACTGACCGATGGCGGGGAAGCGCACCCCGCCGATCAGCTCCACCGGATGACGCCCGTTGAAGGACCTCAGATCGAGCTCCGTCGGCTGCGCGAACCGCGAGAAGTTGTGCACGCACAGCACGAGATCGTCCCCGTGCTCACGGGTGAAGGCGAGCACGGCGGGGTTGGAGGAGGGCAGTTCGTTGTACGAGCCGAGCCCGAACGCCGGGTTCTGCTTGCGGATCTCGATCATCCGCCGCGTCCAGTGCAGCAGCGAGGAGGGCGAGGCCATCGACGCCTCGACGTTGGTGACCTGGTAGCCGTAGACCGGGTCCATGATCGTGGGGAGGTAGAGCCGCCCCGGATCGCTGGAGGAGAAGCCGGCGTTCCGGTCGGGCGTCCACTGCATCGGGGTGCGTACCGCGTCCCGGTCGCCCAGCCAGATGTTGTCGCCCATCCCGATCTCGTCCCCGTAGTAGAGGATCGGGGATCCCGGCAGGGACAGCAGCAGGGCGGTGAACAGCTCGATCTGGTTGCGGTCGTTGTCCAGCAGCGGCGCGAGGCGGCGGCGGATGCCGATGTTGGCCCGCATCCGCGGGTCCTTGGCGTACTCCGCGTACATGTAGTCGCGCTCTTCGTCCGTGACCATTTCGAGCGTCAGCTCGTCGTGGTTGCGCAGGAAGATGCCCCACTGGCAGCCCGAGGGGATCTCCGGGGTCTTGGCCAGGATTTCCGAGACCGGGTAGCGGCTCTCGCGCCGTACGGCCATGAAGATCCGCGGCATCACGGGGAAGTGGAACGCCATGTGGCACTCGTCGCCGCCCGCCCCGTAGTCGCCGAAGTAGTCGACGACGTCCTCCGGCCACTGGTTGGCCTCGGCCAGCAGCACAGTGTCCGGGTAGTTGGCGTCGATCTCCTTGCGGACCCGCTTGAGGAAGCCGTGGGTCTCCGGGAGGTTCTCGCAGTTGGTGCCCTCGCGCTGGTACAGGTAGGGCACGGCGTCGACACGGAAGCCGTCGATGCCGAGGTCCAGCCAGAAGCGCAGCGCGGAGATGATCTCCTCCTGCACCGCCGGGTTCTCGTAGTTCAGGTCGGGCTGGTGCGAGAAGAACCGGTGCCAGTAGTACTGCTTGCGGACCGGGTCGAAGGTCCAGTTGGACGTCTCCGTGTCGACGAAGATGATCCGGGCGTCCTGGAACTGCTTGTCGTCGTCGGCCCAGACGTAGTAGTCGCCGTACGGCCCGTCGGGGTCGGTACGGGACTGCTGGAACCAGTCGTGCTGGTCGCTGGTGTGATTCATGACGAAGTCGATGATCACGCGCATGCCGCGCTGGTGCGCGGCGTCGACGAACTCGACGAAGTCGGCGAGGTCGCCGAACTCCGGCAGCACGGCGGTGTAGTCGGACACGTCGTAACCGCCGTCGCGCAGCGGCGACTTGAAGAACGGCGGCAGCCAGAGGCAGTCGACGCCCAGCCACTGCAGATAGTCCAGCTTGGCGGTGATGCCCTTGAGGTCTCCGATGCCGTCGCCGTTGGAGTCCTGGAAGGACCGGACGAGGACTTCGTAGAAGACGGCACGCTTGAACCAGTCGGGATCGCGGTCCTTGGCCGGGGTGTCCTCGAAGGTGTCGTGGACGGGCTCGTTGACGATCATGGTGTGGGTGACCCTCCGGTCGGCGGGGACGGTCGCAGGACCGCGATGTGCGCGGGCGTGACGCCCGGTTCCAGGCGCACATAGAAGGTCCTGCCCCAGTGATAGGAATGGCCGGTGAGCTCGTCGCGCACCGGCACGCTCTCGTGCCGGTCGAGGCCGAGTTGCGGCATGTCCAACGAGACGGTCGCCTCCTGGGTGTGGTGCGGGTCGAGGTTGACGACTGTCAGAACGATGTTCGAACCGGAGCGCTTGCTGTAGACGATCAGGGCGTCGTTGTCGGACGAGTGGAAGTGCACGTCGCGCAGCTGCTGCAGCGCCGGGTGGCGGCGCCTGATCCGGTTGAGCGTGGTGATGAGCGGAGCCAGTGACCGGCCCTCGCGCTCGGCGGCTTCCCAGTCCCTGGGCCGGATCTCGTACTTCTCCGAGTCGAGGTACTCCTCACTGCCGTTGCGGAGCGGGGTGTTCTCGCACAGTTCGTACCCCGCGTACACCCCCCAGGACGGGGAGAGGGTCGCCGCGAGCACCGCCCGTGCCTCGAAGGCCGGCCTGCCGCCGTCCTGGAGATGGCCGGGAAGGATATCGGGGGTGTTCACGAAGAAATTGGGCCTCATGACAGAGGCCGATTCGCCGGACAGTTCGGTCACGTAGTCCGTGATTTCCTGCCGGGTGTTGCGCCAGGTGAAATAGGTGTACGACTGCTGGAATCCGACGGTGGCCAGGGTGTGCATCATCGCGGGGCGGGTGAATGCCTCGGCCAGGAAGATCACGTCGGGGTCGGTGCGGTTGATGTCGGCGATCACCTTTTCCCAGAAGATCACCGGCTTGGTGTGCGGATTGTCCACCCGGAAGATGCGTACGCCGTGATCCATCCAGAAGCGCAGGATGCGGACGGTCTCCGTGACGAGGCCCCGCAGATCCTTGTCGAAGGCGATCGGATAGATGTCCTGGTATTTCTTCGGCGGATTCTCCGCATAGGCGATGGTGCCGTCCGCCCGGTGATGGAACCACTCGGGGTGCTGTTCCACCCAAGGATGGTCGGGCGAGCACTGGAGGGCGAAGTCCAGCGCGATCTCCATGCGCAGGGTGCGGGCCGCCTCGACGAAATGGTCGAAGTCCTCCAGCGTGCCGAGGTCCGGATGGACCGCGTCGTGACCGCCCTCGGCGGAACCGATCGCCCACGGCACACCGACGTCGTGCGCGGCGGGGGAGAGGGAGTTGTTGGGGCCCTTGCGGTGGGTGGTGCCGATGGGATGGATGGGCGGGAGGTAGACCACGTCGAACCCCATGGCGGCGACCGCGGGCAGCCGTTCGGCCGCCGTGCGGAACGTGCCGCTGATGATGCGGGGCGGCTTCGGGGCCGCGGCGGTCTTGGCCGTACGACCCTTGCGGGGCGCCTTGGCCGGCTCCACCCTGGCGCCCTCGGAGCGGGGGAACAGCTCGTACCAGGAGCCGAACAGCGCACGCCTGCGCTCGACGACGAGCGGGTGCGGACGGGACGCGGTGACCAGCTCCCGCAGGGGATGGCGGGCCAGCGCGTCGCGCGCCTCGGGGGTGAGCGCGGCGGCCAGCCGGGCGGCGGCCGGCCGGGACTCGTCGCGCAGGGCGTCGACCGCGGCCAGCACCGCCTCGCGCCCGTCGCGCTTGGGCACGCCCTCGGCGGCCCGTTCGTACAGCTCGGCGCCCTCCGCCAGGACCAGCGCGGTGTCGATCCCCGCCGGGATCTTGATCTTCGCCGCGTGCAGCCAGGTGGACACCGGGTCGCTCCAGGCCTCGACCTTGTACGTCCAGCGGCCCTCGGCGTCCGGAGTCACGTCGGCGCCCCAGCGATCGGTGCCCGGAGCGAGCTCGCGCATCGGCGTCCAGGGTCCGGGGCGCCCGCTCGGGCTCCGCAGGACGACGTTGGCCGCCACCGCGTCATGGCCCTCGCGGAAGACGGTCGCGGTGACCTGGAAGGTCTCACCGCTGACCGCCTTGGCGGGCCTTCTGCCGCAGTCGACCAGCGGGCGGACGTCGAGGACGGGAATGCGACCGATCATGAAATCACCTGGGGACTGGAGCTCGGACTCGGCAGGGCGCGAACCGGGCGCGGAGGGCTGAACGCGTACGCCGCGATGGTGGGGTTCGGTCCTTTCTAGCTGCTCGGTCGACGACTGATGGGGTGTGGGCATGGCCGCTCCTGTCCGCGTTCACTCGAATGGCACTCGAATGGATGAGGTAGGGGGTCCGGTGCACGGGTGTGGACCGAATGCGTGTGTCGTCCGTACCGATTGCATACGAACCGGGAGCGGATCGCCGGTGGACAGGGGATGAATCACGCGTGGGCGGTTACGGATCGCCTTCGGCTCTCATCCGAATGCAGTCGTTCCGGGTACCGGAGAAGCCTTCCCACGGATCTCGGTGGGCCAATCCGGTGGTGTGTTAACTACTCGGGCGTATCTGTGAAGGTCCGAATGCGCCGGGCTCGACCGCGCGTACGCGGGATTGCGCGGAACCGGCGTACGCGGGGCGGTACCGGTGCCACAGGGCAGCTTTCCCTGTGGCGCGAAGCCCCACAAGGCCGCACGAGGGGAGGGAATCGGCCATAACGCCTGTGACGGATGTGTCTGGATCTGCGGATGGGGCGGGACGGACCCGGGAGGGACCGGCGGCG
>NZ_JAELVH010000347.1 GCF_019399235.1 Streptomyces poriferorum
ACGAGTTAAATCTCAGTAACTGCTTCCGCAGGATGCTGCTTCACGAGGCCATCCCCTGCTGGATGCGCTTTCGCGCTACGTTGAAAGCCCGATTAGACATCGGGACGTCGGTTGAAACGATCTGCACATAGGAAGAATTCAATGAGCGCAACGTAGATTGAGCATCAACCCAATCCTGAGCGGTCGACAGCAAGGCTATTTCCACATGGACATTATGCCGTAGGGAAGTATAGGAGCGTGCTGATGACTGAAAATCGGCAGCTTTCTTGGTAGCCCCAAGGAATGAGGCTGTCGCAGCGACGGTGCCCGCTACTGCGGACACGGCACCCCAGGTAGGAGTTTTATTCATGGCCGACATGAATCCGGAAAACGCCGATACGCAGGCAGGAACGAAAACCATAAGCCGTCCCCAAAATTCAGCTCGTTTAGCCGCTTCGAAGTACGCCTGCGCACTATAGAGACAGTTTTCTTGTATTCGTTCAAGTTCGTTTTTGATGGCTTCGAATTGCTCATCATTCAAGGCGACCCCACCCTTAAGACGTTGGAATTTTAGGATTTTCCCCAAGATAATTACATGTCCAACGCAACTCCGGCAACGAGTTTTTCACCTCGCCCAAATACCTAACAGATAGTTTCCCTGCTTCGTACAGGGCCATGAGGAGGGCCCTGCGCATTACGGTGCTTGCTTCGCTTTCGAACTTATGCCTTAGAAGCTGAGCCTCGGAAGCGGAAGCCACACTGCCCAGGTACCTAACAGCAAACTCTCTCGGGAATTCCTCTCGATTGCTGTCCTCCATTATTCCCCAAGCGGCACCCTTGACATTTTCACTCTCAGTTCCGAGTCCCACGAAGTACCGCAGCACTCTTTGCTCTACATAGGGATAGCTTGCGCTCTCAGAGGAGTGCATAAATTCTTCCAGGCGGCGCTGGATTACAGTGTGCTTACTCCCGCATACTGCGAAGTAGGCAAATATCTCCCTGGAGGCGTAGGCAACTAGCCGGAGGTTGTCTAGGCACCAATCGACCGCATAGTCATCTTCCATGATTCTGAATCTATTCAGAGAAAACTTCAGGTCACTAGCAATTATCTTATCTGCCGTAATCAACTTATCGAAGAATTCGTGCATGTCTCGGGCGGCCTCAGGGTCACCGGCACGAACGGCTTGATCAATTGACGCTTTCTCTGCGTTCAAGAACTCACGAAAGGACTCGAAGAAATCATGAATGCCCGTTTTGTGGGCCGACATCGACAGTCGCTTAGAGCGAAGTATCCTATTGATTTCAATAATCGCATCCCTTAGCGCATTCCAGTCCTCATCGAAGATCATCACGTCGTCCGAGTACCGGAAGAAGGGAAACCCATGGCGCTGCAGAAATTCATCCACGGGCGCTAGGTACGCGTTGGCCAATATGCCCGACGCGTCCGACCCCTGCGGCAAACCCCAGGCATGGTTAATTCTTTGAAATCTCTTAAGGAAAGCGGAAATCCGATCGACAGCCGCTTCATTGCTGGATATCATGCCGAGATCGTCAGATAGGATCCCGATATCAATGTGCTCATAGAAAGACGAGACATCCAATGATGCCATGTTATAGCGCCAATTAGACATCAATTTTGCTTGAGCTCGTCGCCTCATCTCAGTCCAGGAGGTACGCCAAAACATTGGACGTCCGGAGGCGTGGTGCCACCTATAGCCATAGGAGGAATTGTGTCTGAAGTTATCCAGATCGGGGGCGATTTCGAAGACCATGGCATCATAAACAAGTCTATCCGCAGCCGAGAAGCGGGCCAGCGGGCGCACGCTTATCTCGTTTTTCGGGTAGTCCACGATTTCAATATGCCTCGGACCGATATTGCCGTCCCGAATGGACTGTTCGCGCTCTTTCCGGTACCCCTTGTTCCACTGACTAGCAATATCGTCATAAGCGGCAATATCTGGAATTTCCGAGAACTCTTGCCCGGAAGTCATCCCGTGCAGAGCGTTAGAAAGTCGATAAGATAGATCGTCCATGCAAATCCCCCCACTCCCAACCCAGATGATAAGGCACGGGTGCGTTCATGCGGAGCCCCGCGCAAACATTCAGCGCCGAGGAATGAGGGGCCTCCACGTCCATGGGTTAAGAGCTTGAGCACTGCGTCTGAGGCCACTGTCGGGCCCGTGCGGCGTCGAGAGTCGGCTCGCCGCGGCCCGGGCAGCCTGTCGCCTGAGTGTGGCGGCTGAAGCTTCCGACTCGTCCCTCTGTGGTTACGCAGGGCGTGCTTCCGTGCGTCGCGCGTACGCCTCCCCCTACATGAGAACTGCGTGGAAGCCTCCTGGGACTGAAGTTCTTGGCTCGGCAGGAGGTATGGAGTGGCATCTCAGTCCAGGTGCGGCGCACGCACCAAAGCTGGTACGACTTGCCGGAACCTCGCAGTAGTCGGCACCTCTCGTTGCGCGAAGCACCAAGGACCCTGGTCGGCCTACGGAGTCGCACAGCGCAAGGAGAAGGAAGCCAAGGCGCAGAAGCGCAAGATCCGCAAGAAGCGATAGACATTGCCACGGGACTTCCGGTAGGCCGCCGGCACAGTCTCATCCGTAGCCTCGTTCATAGCCGTACGCGGTCGTTCATCTTCCCGGCAGGCCCGCCAGTGAACCGGCGAGTGAACGCACACGGACCCGGCCAAGCCTCGTCACGGGCCATGTGTGGGCCAAGGCGGACGTTCCAAGGGCTGCGGAGGTCTAAAGGCCAGGTTAGGGGAACGTGACATGCCAAAGCGGCGCGGTCCTGAAAACCGTCGTGGCAGCGATGTCACCGTGGGTTCAAATCCCACACCCACCGCAGGTGTACGGCCCCTGACCAGTAAGTATGGTCAGGGGCCGTACCCATGCCAGCTCCCTGCCGGTCACCGCTGTTCCCCCTGGTTTCCCGCGTTATCGGGCACGGATGGGGCACGCGGGGGCACGGCTATGCAGTGCTTTGGAGCTGCCGGGGACTGCCCGCTACCGGCTGATTGGGATCTCGTAGACGATCTCGCAGTGCGCTGCGGGCACCACGATGTCGGCTGTTTCCACGGGACGGCCCTGGTCGCTGTAGTACGTCCGCCGGATGTGCGTCACGAGTGCGGCCTTTTGGATGCCGAGTAGCGACGCCTCCTCGGCGGTTGCCTGCCGGGGCTCCGGCTGCTCCACTGCATGGCTGACGGTCACTCCGATCACTGCCATGCGGTTCACGACACCTGCCCCGGCGTGCGGCCCTCCCTCGGGAAGGACGACGAGAGTGCCCGCGGTGAGGTCGTAGGGCTCCCAACTCGTCGACAGCTGCACCGGCCTGCCGTCCGTCAGGAACTCGTAGGTCGTCCGCACACACAGCTCGCCCTCGGCAATCCCCAGCCGCGCGGCGATCTCGGCCGGGGCCGGCACCTTCGCCTCGGTCCGGCTCTCCCAGTCGCTCTGCCTGCCGAGAGCCTTCATGTCCTGGCGAAACGGGGAGCCGCTGGGCTGTTCGCGTGCGGACGACCGCACGACTCGAACCCGTTTCCGGGCTTCGGCGACATAAGTGCCCGATCCGGCCCGACCCTCCAGCACTCCCTGGGAGATCAGCAACTCCTGCGCCCGGCGCACCACGTTCTCGCCCACGCCGCACTCTTGGCCGATCTGCGTGCGGGAGGGGAGGCGGTCCCCCGGTCCCCAGACGTGCTCCGCGATGCGCTGCCGGAGTTCGTCGGCGAGGCGGAGATACGGCGGTTGCTCAGACATATGGAAAATCTAGTCCACTAGCTCTAATCTAGTTAACTAGCTTCACTGAAAGTGATTGTTGGTGACGGAGGCTGCCCTGTGTCCGCTTCGGGAGTGAGTGCGGCGGCTATCGCCGCCCAGCTGTCCGCCGCCGGGTTCCCCACGCGAGTGGAGGAGCACACCCGGTTCACCACGGTCGAGGCGGAAGTGCCGGAAACGCTCTCTGCCGAGTCATGGCGGGAGGCTCTGGACGTGGTGGCCGATGCCGATCGATTCGGGCTCCTGGCCACCAGCTTGAACGGCCGCACCTTATGGGCGGTCGTACGAAAGACGGTCCCCACGACGGGCGATGTCGGGGGACCGGGTATCAGCAATAGGAGCTGAACAGCATGCTCAACCGTATCCGCCGTGCCGCCTCGCTCACCAGAGAGCGGTACTTCCCCAAGGGCCGGCATCGACGCCCCTTACCGCCCTCCCGGCCGCTGGCCGCTCCCAACTCCGCCGCGCCGGCTGACGCGATGACCGTCGCCCTGGGCCAGGCTTCGGCTGGCGCGGTCCACCGTTGCCCGCTGAGGGGTGAAGACGTCGCGCTTGTCCGTCCATACCTGTTGGCGTGGGAAGCGCGTGTACGGACGCGAGCGGTGGTCGTCGCGCCTCGTCTGCCGGCCGATGCCTGGTCGGCACTCGCGGGGGTTCAGTGATGCCCTCTCGTCGACAGCCGCGCGTTGCGGACACCACTTCCGTCCCCTACCGATCGATTGCGTGCCGGATCGGCACACACTCCTCCTGCGTTGAGTCCTCCCCGTTCTTGGCACCGGCCGATGTCCCGGTGATCTACGAGGCGTGCGCCTGCCCGTGCCACTCGACGCCCGACCAGCATGTGCCCGTGGAGGTGGCGCTGTGAGGCCTCCAGTCCCCGTCGGTGCGCTGGTTTCCCACATCGAGGTCACCGCGGCCACCGTGCAGCGCGGCGACATCATCCAACTCGGCGGCCAGGCATGCCGGGTGAGAGACCTCTTTCAACTCCCTCAGGGCGCCAAGCAACTGGTCTTCGAGTCGGGTGAGCTGCTGGCCATACACGCGCGTACCCGGCTCGTTGCCGCCCGACTGCTGAGAAGGCGGTGACCGAATCCGTGACCCGACGCCATCACGACATCGCTGATGATCTCCGCCACCAGATCACGACGGGCGGCATCCAGCCTGGCGAGCGCCTACCGTCCGAAGCCGGCCTGGCCAGCCGGTACAAAGTCAGCACGGTGACTCTGCGACGCGCCCTCGCCGTGCTCCAGGGCGAAGGGCTCGTCGAGAAGATCCACGGCAAGGGCAACTTCGTCCGCCGCCCCCGCCGCAAGATCATGTACGTCGGCGGCTGGGGCACGCTGGACCCCTGGACCGCCGCCGAGCCAACGGTGCGCGTCACGGTTCGCAGCACCACGGTTACGGCCTCGGTGCACCTGACGACGTTGCTGAAGGTGCCAACGGGCAGCCCCCTCGCGGAGTACTCCTGCCTCAGCCTCGAACAAGGATCGCCGCACGGCTTGGCCCGCATCTACATCCCCCGCGACCTGGCCCCGGCGGGAGTGCTCGACGACGACTCCGCGCGCCGGGACGCGGTCACGAGATTCGCCGTCCTCGGCCCATCGCCGGTCACCGTCCGAGAGACGGTCTGCGCCCGATCTCCCACCCCGGACGAAGCCTCGGCCCTCCGGATCGGATCCACGACGGCAGTCCTGGCGATCACCCGCATCGCCACAGACTCCACCGGCCGCGTCATCGAAGCCGCGCTTCTGGCCTTCCCCGGAGACCGCGTCGATGCCGTCTTCACCGCCCACCACGTGCTCGAAGAAGGGCAGACCGAAGGATGACGACACTGAACGAACTGCGGCTTCTCCCGTGGGCGGGCCCGGAAGGCAAGCCCTGTTACCTGAGTACGAACGACCCGGACGGCTACATGTCCCGCCTGGCGGACAACATCGAAGCGATCCAACTCAACACGGCGGCCCACCTTCTGGAAGCGGCCTCGGAAACCTTTGCCGACCAAGGCGCGGATCCGATTGCACTTCGCCGCCTGGGTCACGACCTGGCCGGGGCTTTGAGGGACGTGCTTCGCGTCGCGGTCAGCCGGGGGCATCTTCTGGCGGCGGACGAGACCCGTCGAATCTGATCAGACGCAAGCAGAAGACGGCCTTAGCGCGGTGAGGGGAACCCGATCACAGAACCCGGGCTCCCCTCACCGCCGCGTTGTGCCCGCACGGAGCAGCAGCGCGAACTGCCCTAGTTGTATTGCCCTG
>NZ_JAELVH010000348.1 GCF_019399235.1 Streptomyces poriferorum
CGCGACGACGACCGGGGGCGCGGTGGTGCCGGGCTGGTTGTACGAGATCGTGCGGGTGACGACGCGGCCGCTGGGGAGTCGTACGCGGCTGCGGTGCAGGTAGCCCTCGGCTTCCAGTTCGTGCAGGGCGGCAGCGATGCGGGCTTCGCTCTCCGGGAAGCGGTCGGTCAGGACCTTGATGCCGACTTTGGCCCCGGTGGGCAGTGACTGGATGTGGACGGCGAGGCCGATCGCGATGAGCGAGAGCTCGTGGTGCTGGGCGAGGTGGTTGCCGATGATCACGAAGCCGGAGACGTGGCGGGTGTTGACGTGGAGGACGCCGGATGTCGGCGTGACGTCAGGGGGTCCGGATGTGCCGGGGGAGCCGGGCTGGGCGCACGGGGGCGCGATAACCTGCGGGGTATCCATCGGGAAGGTGTCTTCTTCCTCGTGGTCAGGCCCCCGCTCGGGATTCTCAGTCCCGGCCGGGGCCGTCTCAGTTCTGTGGTTGTCGCGGCGAGCATATGCCAGCCAACCCGCCTCGAATCCAGCCCAGTTGCCATTGTTCACTCGCGCGAGTGATGCAGGTCAGGACGGGGGTGGGGTCGGGTTTTGGTTGGGTTATTTCCCTGAGTTCTTTAAAAGCCTTTAGACGTCGTGGGCGGCCGCGTCGCGAGCGACCGGGTCGTGGCCGCGTAAGTCGTGGGCATCCGCGACCCGGTGGCAGTTGTCCGGGAAGTGTCCGGCGCTGTCCCGGTTGTCCGGAGTGACGCGCGGGCAGCGAATGCCGTTGAGGAAAGAACGGCACGCACGTCGGAAGTGGGGCACGGATGAGTGTGGACGGGGTCGGTACGGAGCAGGGCGAAGGCGGGGCGGACGAGCCCGGCTGGGAGGTCGACCCCGATGACGAGTCGGGCGCCGCGGTGGTGGCCGCGGTGGGACGCCAGATCCGGGCGTGGCGGGAGGCAGCGGGCCTGCGGGCCTGTGAGCTCGGGGCCGCGATCGGGTACGGGGAGGACCTGGTCTACAAGGTGGAGGGCGGGCGGCGCATCCCGCGGCCGGAGTTCCTGGACCGGACGGACGAGGTGGTCGGCGCGGGCGGCAAGCTGGCCGCGATGAAGCGGGATGTGGCGGAGGTCCGGTACCCGAAGAAGGTGCGGGATCTGGCGAAGCTGGAGGCCAAAGCCGTTCAGGTGGAGTCGTATCACCACCACAACATCAACGGACTCCTTCAGACCGAGGACCATATGCGCGCCCTGTTCGCGTCTTGGCTTCCGGCGTACACGCTGGACGAGATGGAGCGCGTGGTGGCCGCGCGCATGGCCCGGCGGTCCATCTTCGACCGCGACCCGCTCCCGTCGCTCAGCTTCGTCCAGGAGGAGGTGACGCTGCGCCGTCCCGTCGGTGGTGCGGCGGCGCGGTGTGGCCAGCTCGAACGCCTCCTGGAAGTGGGGCGATTGCGTAACGTGTCGATCCAGGTGATGCCGACTCAACGTGAGGAACATCCGGGCACGGGCGGGCTGATCGAGGTGCTGAAGTTCCCCGACGGCAGCGCGGTGGGCCGCTCCGAGGGCGCGTTCGGTGGCCGACCCGTCTCCGACCCGAAGCAGCTCAGGATCCTTGAGTTGCGCTATGGGATGATCCGGGCCCAGGCCCTCTCGCCCAGGGAGTCACTGGCCTTCATCGAGCAACTGCTGGGAGAGTCATGATCGACAAGCCCTCTGCCGTGGACGCGGCCGAGCCGTCGTGGTTCAGGAGCAGCTACAGCAGTAGCGGTGACGGCAACGACTGCGTCGAGGTCGCCGCCGCCCCGCACACCGTCCACGTCCGCGACTCCAAGCGCGCCCAGGGACCCCGCCTCGCCTGTGACCCGGCCGCCTGGGCGGCCTTCGTCGCGTACGCGGCGCAGGGCTGAGGGCCGCGTGGGGCATCCTCGTCTGCCGAGCACCGAGACCGCGGTCGTCGCGGTCCGTGAGGTCGCGAGCGCGTACAACCTGGAGATGACCGTCACCGACGACATCGGTGCCGACCAGACCTCCCGCCGCGCCTCCGCCGGGGCGTTCGCCGTGCTCGACACGGACGGCTCGCTGCCGCATGAGGCCTTCATCGAGCTGGGCGGTGCGCCCGCCGTCACCGTCCAGGTCTTTCCCGAGGACGACGCGAAGATCACCGTCGATGGAGTGGAGTTCGAGGACGTCCCCCGCGACTCCGTGCCCGCGTTCCTCCGTTCCGTGTACGGCGGCATCGCGTACGTGAAGGGGAGGTTCTTCCCGCCCGGCCAGTGGCTCGTCGTCCCGCTGCCCGGTGACGAGACGTACAAGGAACTCGTCCCGCGCGCGATGCTCAGCCCGTGGCTGGCCCGCAACTTCCGCAGCTGAGCCCGGCGCTCCGCGGGCCGGGGGACCGGCCGGCAAACGATCACGGCAGGCCCTCTTGCCTGTCCATGCCCCAACCCATAAGTTACCGACAGGTAGCTCGCGTGGGTTGGGCCGCTTCCTCGTTCTGGCCGTAGCGCGCAGTCACTCCCGCCATCCGCTCAGTCCGAAGGAGCCACCGTGCCCTCGCTCGACCGCCACGACAACGTTTTCGTCCTCGACCTCGGGGACGGGGAGAACCGCTTCCACCCCGACTGGCTCGCCGCCGTCGGCGCCGCGCTCGACGAGGTGGAGAAGGCGGAGGGCCCCCGCGCCCTGGTCACCGCCGCGACCGGCAAGTTCTACTCCAACGGGCTCGACCTGGACTGGCTGTTCGCCCACGCCGACCAGCACCAGGACTACGTCGTCTCGGTCCACGAGCTCCTCGCCCGGATGCTGTCGCTGCCGGTCATCACGGTGGCCGCACTTCAGGGGCACACCTTCGCCGCCGGTGCGATGTTCTCGCTCGCCCACGACTTCCGCGTCATGCGTGCCGACCGCGGCTACTGGTGCCTGCCCGAAGCGGACATCAACATCCCGTTCACGCCCGGCATGGCCGCCCTCATCCAGTCCCGGCTGACTCCTCGGGCCGCGCACGAGGCCATGCTCACCGCCCACCGCTACGGCGGGTCCGAGGCCGCGGCAGCCGGCATCGTCGACCGGGCGGTCAGTGAGGACGCCGTGCGCTCCACGGCGATCGAGATCGCGCAGGCGCAGGTGAACAAGGCCGGTGACACCGTCGGCACCATCAAGGCCCGCATGTACGCACCGGCCCTGGCCACCCTGCGCGACACCACCGACCCGCTCGGCTGAGCCGCCACCGTGCCGTGGGATGCGAACCCACGGTCCGTCAATTGCCTTCCATGTGAGCATGGTTGTCGTGGCTCTACAATCCTGCGGTGATCGCGCCGACCGGCGTGACCCGAAAGGACCGGCGAGTTGACCACGTACATACCGGGGCACAGACCCCGGCCGAATCACCGACACGCTCACGTGCCCGCGGAGACCCGAGGACGAGCTGCGCGGGGCACCGGCCGTCGGGCGGTCCCGTGCCGTTGAGCGACGACAGGCGACAGGTCGCGACGGTGGCCGACCTCCCCGTGCCGCTGGCGAAACTGCTCTGGCGGCAGCACACCGTCTACCGCGAACGTGACGGCACCGTGGTGATCCGGGGCGAGGACGCCGGACGCTGGATCAGCCTGGCGTCCCATGGGCGCGGCCGGGTGAGGGTGCGGGCGGGCCGCATCCTGGACGGCGGCACGACCGCCCCGGCGCGCGCCGAGACCACCGTGCCCCTGGACGGCGACATCGCCCGTCTCGCGGCCTGCTGCCGCGGCCTGCTGGCCGAGACGGCCGGCGCGAGGGCGGCGGGGACGCCGCAGCCCTCGCCCCTGACGGCCGCCCGGCCCCCGAAAGGCCCCCGGAAGGCCGGGCGCAGGCGGGGGGCGACCGTCCTGGTGTGTGCCGCCGCCGTCGTCGTGGGACTGATCGCCGCCTCGATGTTCGGCTGAACCGGGGACGGGCGCGGCGCGCACGTGCATAACCCCCGGTCCGGACGAGGGCGCCGCGGCCCGTGGCATCCGCGCACGCGCATAGCGCCCGGTCCGGACGCGGGCGTTGCGGCCCCGTGGCGTACCTTGCCTGTCCATGACGGACATCGACAAGCTCACCGGCCTGTTCGAGGCGCTGGGCGCCGACGACGCCTCGGGCTGGGCCGAGTCGGAGGCCGAGGAGAACATCCCTCAACTGGCCCGGTACCGCTTCCTGCGCATGGTCTGGCAGGACATCGACGCATGGAGCTCGGCGGCTCCCGACTGGATCGCGGCCTACCGGAAGGAAGGTCTGGCGAGCGGGGCCGTCGAGCGGGCGGTCCGGCTCGGGCTGACGCCTGGTGAACTGGGGGAGATAGCCCGGGAGGTGGCGAAGGAGACCGCGTTCGGTCTCCTCTACGGGCTGGCGGACCCGGCGGACGGCGATCTACCGCCCGAGGCCGAGGCGCAGCTGCCCGGCTGGTGTCTGGCCGAACTGTCGCCGGAAGGAAAGCCGACGGGACGGATCCTGGACGCGCTCTACGAGGACCTGGACGAAGTCGAGCCGCAGGGCCCGGCCGGAGGTGTCGCATGACCGCTTTCGATGTGAGCGAGCGGCGGATCTGGGACGGGCGCGCCGAGAGTTACGCCCGTACCTTCGGCCGGCTCTGTGCCCACACGGTGCCCGCCCTGCTGGACGCCGCGTCCGCCGCCGCCGGAACCCGTCTGCTCGACGTGGGGTGCGGCAGTGGCAGCGTGACGGTGGCCGCTGCCGGGCGGGGAGCCGTCGTACGGGCCGTGGACGCCGAACCGGGCATGGTCGCGGCCACCCGGCGGGCGGCGCCCGGAGTCGACGTACGCATTGGCTCGCTGCCCCAGCTTCCTTACCCCGACGGCGAGTTCGACGCCGTCGTGGCCAACTTCGTGCTCAACCACGTCGGACGGCCGCTGGACGCCCTGGTCGAACTGCGCCGGATCACCCGCTCCGGCGGCCGGATCGCCGTCACGGTCTGGCAGACGCCGGGCGCGCCCGGCCAGGCACTGATCGGCCGCGCCGCCGCGGCCGCCGGTCTGACCCGGCCCGGCTGGCTGGCCACGGTCGACGAGGAGCACGACTTCCCGCGCACCCCGGCAGGGCTGGGCGCTCTGCTGACGGCGGCCGGACTCGGGGACGTACAGGGCACATCGCTGTCCTGGGACCACCGGGCCGCTGCCGAGGACTGGTGGGCCGGACCCGCCTCCGGGGTTGCCGCGATAGGGCAGCTGGTCAACAGCCGGGGGCCGGAGGGGGTGGCCGCAGCGAAGCGGGAGTACGACGTGATGTGCAAGGAATTCGAGGGCGCGGACGGGCTGTTGGCGCTTCCGCACGTGGCGGTGCTCGCTCACGGGAAGGTGTAGCGGCGGGCAAGGCGAAGGGCCCCGACGGTACGGCCGTCGGGGCCCTTCGTGTGTACGACGTACCCGGTCAGTTGCCGGTGACCGTGACCTTCTCGTCGTTGTTGAGCTGCTCGACCAGCTGCTTGACCTTGGCCTTGTCCCAGAGCAGGTTGCCGCCCGATGAGCCGGAGATCGGGATGTTCAGCGACGCCCCGTCACCGCCCGTGACGCCCTTCATGGCGAAGAACATCTGGCTCAGGGACCACAGCGACATGTCCTTGTCCACGATGAGGGTGTCGAGACCGGCGCCCATCGTCGGGTACAGCTTGAACGGGTTGAGGATCGTCGACGGCGTCGCCGTCTGGCTCGCCAGCGCCGCGAGGAACTTCTGCTGGTTCTTCGTACGGTCCAGGTCCGAGGTGAAGGCGTGCCGGGTCCGGACGAAGGCGAGAGCCTGCTGCCCGTCGAGCGTCTGCTTGCCGGCCTGGAAGTCGGCGCCGGAGTACTTGTCCTTGAACGCCTTGGGGATGTCCAGCTCCACGCCGCCGATCGCGTCCACGATCTTGGCGAAGCCGCCGAAGCCGATCTCGACGTAGTGGTCGATGTGCAGCCCGGTGTTGAACTCGACGGTACGGACGAGGAGCTCGGGGCCGTCCTCGGCGTACGCGGCGTTCAGCTTCGTCGTGCGGCCCGTGCCCGCG
>NZ_JAELVH010000349.1 GCF_019399235.1 Streptomyces poriferorum
ACGCACCGCGGGCGGCCCGGCAGGTACCGGGCCGCCCGCGGTGCGTGGGTGAGGCGCCGAGCATACGGATGCCCACCGCTCCACGGGGGGCGGTGGGCATCGTCGCGCCGGGGGACGGTCGGCCCAGGCTGCGTACCGGAAGGACCTAGGACGGTCAGCCCAGGCTGCGTACCGGAAGAACGCAGTGGGCGGAGCTCGCGATGACCTCGGGGTCGCCCGCGAAGAGACGCAGCTCCTCCTCGCCCACCGGGAGTCCCGGCGCGCCCTGCGGCCACGGCCGGGTCGCGAACATCGCGTGCACCTCGCCCTGCGCGGTGGCGGCCGCCAGCCACTGGGGCGGCACGGGGTACTGGGCCTTGAAGTGAGGCAGGGTCAGGACGGCCTGGCCCGCCTGGACGAGGAGCTTCACCGGCAGGCCGGGCGTCTCGTCGGCGCGCACCGTGCCGCCGCCGGCCGGGAGTCCGCAGCGGTCCAGGGCGATACGCATGGCGGCCTCGCCGACCGCGGGTCCTTCCGATCCGTCGCCCAGCGAGTAGGCGAGCAGGAAGGCGACGTCGTGCCCGTCGTGGGGGTGCTCGCCGCTCCAGCCGATCAGGATGAGCGTGCCCAACTGGGCCTGGGTGAACGTGCCGGGGGCTGTCTGGGGGGAGGTCATGTCCGGCACCCTAACCGTCCGCGACCGGTCGATCTCCATGCGTATCACCCGATCGAGGGAGGGCATGTGATATTCCGGCTGAAGGGCTCCGTTCCGGCACACCGGAACGGAGCACCGCGATAAATCCGTTGACGCCGCCCGGCCACCGCGGGCTATCGTGTGCGGCGTGAGGGACGGCGGAGAAGACCGCCGCTGCCGGACCGTGCGTGAAACCGGAGGTGAGGACATTGATGACTGTCGCCGCGATGGGCGCTGCCCACAAGCCGAAGAGCATCGTTCCCACCCCCGTGGCCACCGGCTGACCTTCCTCAGAACCTCCGCGCCGTAGCGCGCACCGCCGGGGCCACCCTGTGAAGGGTTTCCCTTGTCTTTCCCGTCTTCCTCTTCTTCCTCCTTCTCCACTCTTCAGGGCTCCTCGTCGTCGCACCCCCTGTCCGCCTACGGCTGGGACGACGACTGGGCGGCCGAGTTCGCCCCGTACGCCGAACAGGGCCTGGTGCCGGGACGCGTGGTGCGCGTCGACCGCGGGCAGTGCGACATCGTCACCCCGCAGGGCACGGTCCGCGCGGACACCGCGTTCGTCGTGCCCCGTGACCCGATGCGGATCGTCTGCACGGGGGACTGGGCGGCCGTCGACCCCGACGGTGACCCGCAGTTCGTCCGTACGCTGCTGCCGCGGCGCACGGCCTTCGTCCGCTCGACCTCGTCCAAGCGTTCCGAGGGCCAGGTGCTCGCCACCAACGTCGACCACATCGCCATCTGCGTCTCGCTGGCGGTGGAGCTCGACCTGGGCCGGGTGGAGCGGTTCCTCGCCCTGGCCATGTCCAGCAGCGGTGGCGACGCGCTGCTCCGTGACGCGGCACCGGCCGGGGACGGCGTCGCCGAGACCCTCGTCGTCCTGACCAAGGCCGACCTGGTCCCGGACGCCGTGACCCTGTCCCATCTCGTCCAGGACGTCGAGCGTCTCGCGCCGGGTGTGCAGGTGCTGCCCGTCAGCTCCGCCACCGGTGAGGGCGTCGACGTGTTCTCCGCGATCGTCTCCGGCGGTACGAGCGTGCTGCTCGGTGCCTCCGGCGCGGGCAAGTCCACGCTCGCCAACACCCTGCTCGGGCACGACGAGATGGAGGTGCGGACCACCCGTGACGTGGACGGCAAGGGCCGGCACACCACCACGACCCGCAACCTGCTGGTCCTGCCCTCCGGCGGCGTGCTGATCGACACCCCGGGGCTGCGCGGGGTCGGCCTGTGGGACGCGGAGACCGGCGTCGGCCAGGTGTTCTCCGAGATCGAGGAGCTGGCCGCGCAGTGCCGGTTCCAGGACTGCTCCCACGCCGCCGAGCCGGGCTGCGCGGTGCTGGCGGCGATCGAGGACGGAACGCTGCCCGAGCGGCGCTACGACAGCTATCGCAAGCTGCTGCGCGAGAACCAGCGCATCGTCGCCAAGACCGATGCCCGGGTCCGGTCCGAGATCCGCCGCGACTGGAAGCGCAAGGGGGCCGAGGGCATGGCCAACTGGGAGGCGAAGCGAGGCCGCCAGGTGCGGTAGCCGGAGCCCCCCTGGTCGGCGTCCGAAAACCGCGAGTGCGGCCGGGTCCGGTGGCGCACACTGGACGGTGTGATGGACGAAGAGACCAGATACGAGGCGGTGAGCAGCCGCGACGCACGTTTCGACGGGGAGTTCTTCTTCGCCGTCGAGACGACCGGCATCTACTGCCGGCCGAGCTGCCCCGCCGTCACCCCCAAGCGGAAGAACGTCCGCTTCTACCCGACCGCGGCCGCCGCACAGGGCAACGGCTTCCGGGCGTGCAGACGCTGCCGCCCGGACGCCGTGCCCGGCTCCGCGGACTGGAACGTCCGGGCGGACGTGGTCGGCCGTGCCATGCGCATGATCGGCGACGGAGTGGTGGACCGGGAAGGCGTCCCCGGCCTCGCCCACCGGCTCGGCTACAGCTCACGGCAGGTCCAGCGCCAGCTCAACGCGGAACTGGGCGCCGGGCCGGTCGCCCTGGCCCGCGCCCAGCGCGCGCACACCGCACGGGTCCTGCTCCAGACCACCGGGCTGCCCGTCACCGAGATCGCTTTCGCGGCCGGTTTCGCCAGCGTCCGCCAGTTCAACGAGACCGTCCGGCAGATCTACGCGCGCACCCCGAGCGAGCTGCGCACCGAGGCCGGAACCGGGCTCGGCGCCGCGCCCAGGCAGGCCCGCACCACCGGGATTCCGCTCCGGCTCGCGCACCGGGGCCCGTACGCGGCGCGCGAGGTCTTCGATCTGCTCGCAGGAGAGACGGTCGCCCGGATCGAGGAGGTCAGCGGGGAGCCCGGCGCCCGGACATACCGCCGCACCCTGCGCCTGCCGCACGGCACCGGGATCGCCGCCGTCGACGAGCGGTCCGCCGGTTCCTGGCTGGAGGCCCGCATCCACCTCACGGACCTGCGCGATCTGACCACCGCCGTGCAGCGGCTGCGCCGCCTCTTCGACCTGGACGCCGACCCGTACGCCGTGGACGAGCTGCTCGGCGCCGATCCGATGCTCGCGGCCGGGGTGGCCGTCCGCCCAGGGGTGCGCTCGCCCGGCACGGCGGACCCCGATGAGTTCGCCGTCCGGGCCCTGGTGGGTCCGGCGGCCGCCGGTGAGCTGGTCGAACTGTACGGAAAGGTCCTGGACGTCTCCTGCGGCGGGCTCACCCATGTGTTCCCCGAACCGGGCGTCCTGGCCGGCGCGGTGTCCGACCCGGCGCTGCGGGCCCTCGCCACCGCCCTCGCCGACGGCGACGTACGGCTCGACGCGGGCGCCGACCGGGACGCGGCCGAACAGGCGCTGCTGCGGCTGCCCGGCATCGACGCGGCCACCGCGAAGCTGATCCGGATGCGCGGCCTGGGCGATCCCGATGTGGACCCGCACGGGACGCCCGGCTCGGAGCTGTGGCGGCCCTGGCGCTCCTACGGCGTACGCCGTGCGGAGGCCATGGACCGGGTGCCCGCGTAACGGGATCAGGCCGGCAGGCCCCAGCTCGGTGCGGGTCCGTTCGCCGCGACCGGGCGGACGGTCAGGTCCGGGCGGTCGCCGGCAGCGGTGATCAGCGCCGATTCGCCCTTGCGCAGCCGGATGCGTACCGCACCGCCGTCCAGTTCCGCGTGGGCCAGGGGGCGCCCGTGCCGGTCCCGGACCTCGATGGCGCCCTCGATGCCGTGCCGGACGACGCAGGGCGCGCCCGCCTCGCTCGTCAGCCGTACCCAGCGGGTCCGGCCGTCCTCCCGCACGGCGCTGAGCAGGAACGCGCCCTGGGTGCGGAAGTCGTGGACGGTCAGGTCCCGCCAGGCGGCGGGCAGGGCGGGGAAGACCCTGATGGTGTCGCCCCAGGACTGGCAGACCATGTCGTGGAGCGACTGGGCGGCCGACAGCGGCGTCTCGATGACGGGGCCGGACTCCTTGTACATGGTGTTGGCCTGGATGAACCGGCTCATCAGCTGACCCAGGTACGTGAGCGCGTCCTCGCCCTTGCCGAGCAGCGCCGACATGGAGGCGGCACCGGTGAAGGTGTAGCCCTGCAGCGCGCCCTCGAAGCCGACCCAGTGGGCGAGGGACTTCTCGATCAGGGCGCGTTCGGTGGCGTCCGCGCCGGTGACCTCGTACAGCGGATAGACGGCGAGCATGTGCGAGTAGTGGCGGTGGGACTTCGCGAAGGGCACCCCGGCCCCGATCATGTAGCCGTTCTCGTCGACCGGGTACGGGGCGAGCCTGGCCAGCACCTCCTGCCAGCGGGCGGTCAGCGGATCGTGGACGTCCAGTTCGCGTGCCGAGTCGAGCAGGGTGCGGCAGCCCCAGCGCAGCAGCATGAGGTCGTAGTTGCAGTCGGGTGCGTTGACGCCGTACTCGGGGGAGAAGGTCGCCGGGAGGTGCAGCCTGCCGTCGGCGCCCGGGGCGAGGAAGTGCAGGTAGTAGTTGACGGCCTTGCGCAGCAGCGGGAAGAGGGTGTCGCGCAGGACGGACCGGTCCATCGTGTGGCGGTAGGAGAGCCACACGTTGTGCAGGGCCCAGGTCAGGTTGCCGACCTCGGGGGTGGGCGGGTCCTGGCCGGGGATGCCGACGCCGTAGCCGCCGTCGGCGACCGCGGCACCGTTGACCAGCTGCGGGTCGGTGGTGCGGGGGATGCCGGCGGAGTCGGCCCGGTAGGGGGCGGCGACCTCGCGGGAGAGCTGCTCGCGGAACTCGCTCAGGGCCCGGGTGACGGCGTCGAGCTCCAGGTGGTTGGAGCCGTGGATCAGCCAGTACTCCAGCTGGACGTTGAGGTTCCACCAGGTGTTGGGCCACGGCGTGGGCTCCAGCCAGGGGCCCGAGGTGGCCATCACGGGGGCGTCCTTGCGCGCGGCCGACGCCGTTTTGTACAGCTGGATCCAGTAGAAGCGCTGCAGCCGGGCATCGGGCAGCGACAGGAAGCTCCTGCGGTAGAAGCGGTCCCACCAGGCGCGGTGCGGGGCGGCGAGCAGGGGGTACGGAAGGGCGGAGGCGGCCGTGACCGTACGCAGCGCGCGGGCACGGGCGGTGTTCCCGGGGTGGGAGTGGGCGACCGTCACGTACAGGGTGCGGGCGGCGCCGCGTGTCCGCTCGCGCCAGGCGGTGGCGTGCGATCCGCCCGCGAGCAGCGACTGCACGGCCGCGGTCGCCCGGCCGTGCTCCTCGACGACAGCCGGGGGGTTGCCCGTGTAACCGTCCGGCAGCGGCTTGAAGGCGGCCCGGGGGCTGATCGCCTCGGCCGGGTGGAAGACCCAGCGGAAGTCCTTCTCGCCGGAGCTCGGGGTCACCTCGACGGCCAGCACGTCACCGGTCGACTGCACGAAGGCGCGGAGCGTGAGGGTGCCGGCCGAGGTGGTGACGGTGCCCTGCAACTCGGCGGTGTGCAGCCGCATCCGCCAGTCGACGCCCGTGATGGTGCCGGCCGGCTCCAGGGTGAAGTGGCCGATCGGGAGCCGCGCCAGGCCGAAGAGCGAACCGAACTCGGGCCGGTGGTCCTGGACCTCGGAGTGCTGGACGTTGAAGCGGATCGCCGTGGTCTCGGCACCGGGCTCCGCGTAGATACCGGAGCCGAGCCGCCCGTTGCCCAGGTACGGGCCTTCGTACCAGGTCTTCGGCATCCGCTGCCAGCGCAGGTCGGCATCGTCGAGGACGGTGTTCCAGCTGTCCGCGGGGGAGTGCACCACGACGGGGGCGGCCGCGGCGGCCGACGGGGCCGCGGCCCGGGCGGGAACGGCGACGGCGCCCACCACGAGGGCTCCGCCGAGCGCGGTGCCGGTGGCGAGAACGCTTCTGCGGGAGGGCGCGGGCCGGGAG
>NZ_JAELVH010000034.1 GCF_019399235.1 Streptomyces poriferorum
ACCCGTTCCGGTCACCCGGCCAGGCCGGTCACTACTGGCTCATCACGCCCATGGACGGGTCCGTGTGACCGCTCGCAGCTCACGGGCCCTCCCGAGAGCCCGCCCCACCCCCTCGTCTGGAGAACCGTTCATGACGCACGATCCACACCACCCCAAGGAACAGATACCGCTGACGAAGCCGCCTGCGCTGACGGAACGTGTACGGCAGGCACTCGGACGGGCTGCTTCAGACGGAGCAAGTTGTCGGGTAAGGAGTCCTTACCCGACCTCCGCCCCAGGGGAGGCGGAGGCATCCGGCGCCGAGGCAGCACCGGAGTCGGCCGGCCCGGGGGAGCTGGCCGGGTCAGGAGACACCAAGCCATCGTCGAGCGTGCCGCAGCAGCCAGCGCCGCGTCGCCGCCTGCGTGACAAGCAGTTGCGCGAGCGCCGCGTCCACCCCCGCTACAACGACCACGAGTTCGCCCTCGTCAAGAACGCCGCCGCTCTGAGCGGCATGGCGACCGGCGGCTACGTGGCCGAGTGCTCCCTTGCCGCTGCCCGTGCCAGCGACCCCACCGCAGCTGTCGCCGACTATCGCGCCATGGTGAAGACGCTCATGGCCGCCAACGGACAGCTCGGCAAGATCGGCAGCAACCTCAATCAGCTCACCCATCACCTCAACAAGGACGGCGCCTGGCCCCACCCCGCCACCGTCCAAAGGCTCCTGGCCCGCGTCGAGGCGTCCATCGACGACCTGGACACCGCCATCGCCCAGGTCACTGAGGCCCGGTGAGCCGGTGATACCCAAGATCATTCTCGGCGTGGGCCCGAAAGCCACGCAACGCACCATCGCCTACCTCTTCGGCAAGGGGCGGGCCAACGAGCACACCGACCCACACCTGGTGGCCTCCTGGAACGGCTTCGCCCCAGACCCCGGCCGCAGCCCCCACCGCGACCCGAAGGATGTGGAGGCCCAGCTCGTCGCACAACTCGACCAGCCCGTGAAGATGCTGGGCGACAAGGCACCCAGGGACACCGTGTGGCACTGCCCCGTCCGGGCCGCGCCCGAAGACCCGATCCTCAGCGACGAGCAGTGGGCGGACATCGCCCGCCGAATAGTGGCCTCCGCCGGCATAGCCCCCGGCGGGGATGAGGAAGCCTGCCGCTGGGTGGCCGTCCGTCACGCCGACGACCACATCCACATCGCCGCCACCCTCGTACGCCACGACGGCCGAAGGCCCGAGCGTGGCTACGACCAGCGCGCAGTCCAGCGTGAGGCCCGCTCAATCGAGGCCGACTACGGGCTCCGGCGGTTGAAGCCGGGCGACGGCACCGGCGCCAAACGGCTCACCAGCAAGGAGCACTTCAAGGCCAAACGCCTGGGCCAGGGCGCCGCCGCCCGTGACGTCCTGCGTCTGCGGGTACGCCGCGCGGTTGCCGCCGCGTCCGACGAGGCCGAGTTCTTCGCGCTGCTGGAGACCACAGGCGTGGCTGTGCGCTTCAAGCGCGGCCCCTCCGGTGATGCGCTCGGCTGCAACTTCGCCCTGCCCTACGACACAAACGACAAGGGCGAGCCAGTCTTCTATGCGGGCTCCACGCTCGCCCCCGACCTGTCTCTGCCCAAGATCCGCAAGAGCCTCGCCACCACCAGCCCCGAACCGGTCACCGTCCGGCCGGGCAACCCATGGCACCAAGCCACCGCCGCCGCAGAACGAATCCCCCACCACCTCACCCACGGCGACGACCAGACCGCCCAAGGCCAACTGGTGCTACTCGGCGCGACGCTGGATCTGTTGCCGATCAACGCACCGACCGCGGTGAAGGCCGAACTGGAACGAGCCGCTGTCGCCTTCGAGCGCGCCACCCGCTCCCGCATCGCGGCCGACCTCGCCAGCACCCACGCTCTGCGGCGCGGAATCCAAACAATCTGGCGAGACCGGCCCTCGGACGGCGACGGGTCCGGAATCGCCATGCTGCTGGACACCGTGCTCACAGCAGTAGCGCTCGCCATGCACTGGCACCGCACCCACCAGCACGCCCAGCAGGAAGCGGCAGCAGAACAGGCCCTCGTACACCTTCAGGTCGCGTACGCCCAGGTCGCCGAGCCGGTCCTGACTGGCCTCGCACAGCGCGCCCCCAGTCCCCAGATGAAGCACCGCTACGCCCACCACCTCCAGCAGGCCGTGCCGGAGCACGCCGAGCGCATCCTCGACGACCCCGCCTGGGACGCACTCGCCGCCGTGCTCGCCGAAGCAGAGGCTGCCGGGCACAACGCGACGACCGTGCTCGTTCAGGCCCTCGGGCAGCGCACCCTGGACGATGCCCACAGCCCCGCCCGCGCGCTGACCTGGCGCATCCGCCGCCTGGGTGACCGTCACGCCCCTGGTCCCCGCGCACAGGCGGCCAGGGCGCGCAGCGCCACGCACCGCGCTGCCGCCCCGATCCACTCGGCAGCAGCGCCTCCGCCGCCGCAGGCACCGCCAGCACGGCGGCGGTGATCAGGCCGGTGCGGACAGTTTGGGAGTAAGCAGCTCCAGCGCCTCTTCCCAGCGGTACTGGTCCGCGCCACCGCCGGCCTTCGGCTTATGGGGCTCGTACGAACCGATCAGGACGCCCATCTCGCGCAGCCGCTCCAGGCTCTGGCTGTATGCGGGATGGGCGGCCTGCGCCGAGTTCAGGTAAGGCATGACGGCAGTAGGGATGCCGAAGCCGTACGCCTCGCACAGGATGCCCAGCGCCAGGGTGTCCGAGATCCCGGCAGCCCATTTGTTGATCGTGTTGAAGGTGGCCGGGGCCACCGCGATGGCGTCGGCGGGCGGCAGCGGCCGTGGGTCGCCGGGCGAGCGCCAGGCCGAGCGGATCGGGTAGCCGGTCTGTGCCTCGACCGCCTCGGCGTCTATGAAACCGAGGCCCTGCGGGGTGGCGACGACACCCACATCCCAGTTCGCCTCCTGGGCCGCAGTGATCAGGATGCCGACGTCGCCGGCGATGCCGGAGGCGCACACGACGACGTACAGGAAGGGCTTCTTGGTCTGCCGGTCCGGCTGATCACTCACGCGGGGACTCCCAGTTGACGGTTGAAACGGTGCAGTTCCGGCAGCGTACGGCGGCGGTCGCGGGCGGCCATGTCGGCAACCAGCTCACGGACGGCCGGGCGACGGATGTCCTGGGCCGCGCAGCTTTCTGCGATGCGAAGGGCCTGGTACCCGTCCGCCAGGCGGCCCTGCTGGCTGTAGGCGCGTCCGGCCTCGATCCACAGGGCGGCACGACGCTCGGGGACGGGGATATGGCGGCGCATGAGAGGCCGGGCGGTGTCCAGAGCGACCCCCGCGTCGCCGAAGACGACGGCCGCGCTGAGTCCGTGCAGGGCGACGTTCGTCGGGCTGAAGTTGGCCCAGGCGTCGGGGCTGTCGAGTGCCACGTAGCGGGCGACTTCCTTCGCCTCGGTGAGGAAGTCCCGGGTGGCGGAGCGGTCGCCGCCGCTGCTGGCGGCGGTGACTCCGCGCAGAAGCAGGAGTCCGAGTGCCGCGAGGTACTTCGGGGAGCGCTGGTCGTACGAGCCCGTGAGCTGGTCGGCGGTGTGCCGGACGAGGGCGACGGCCTGAGCGGTGTGGCTGTCACGGGCCAGGGCGTGGGCGTGAACGCGGACGCTGGAGGCGAGGACGACGGGATCGCCGGAGCGTTCGGCCTCGGACATGGCGCGTCCGACCGCGAGCCAGGCATTGCCCTGGTCGCTCTGCTTGAGCAGCAGGCTTGCCGAGGTCTGGTACACCGTGGCGAGGAGCCCGGACAGGTCGCTCGATCCGGGACTGTCGCTGATGGCCTGCCGTAACTGCCCGATCAGGACGGGCAGTGTGCCTTCCAGCTTTGTGTAGTCGCAGGTGCAGAAGAGGCGTCGTACACCAGCGACTTGGTGTCGCATGCTCTGGAGATCCGGCACCGGTTCGGCAGTCACACGGGGTGTTCCAGGCAGCAGGGACTGGACCAGGTCCTGATGGGCGGTGCTGGGGAGGGTCGGTGCCGCGAGCGCGGCGATGCCGGCGGCGAGAACGGTACGGCGGTGCATGTCCTCTGTCTCGGGTTCGGAGTGGTTGATGTTCGAGGTGGCGGCGATGCCGAGGCGGTGTGGCGGAATCGCCAGCACGCGCGAGACCTCGCGCAGCATGCGGATGTCGTCCGTGCCCCTGCCGCCTTCCAGGCGGCTCACCTTGGACTGGTGATAGCCCAGGGCGGAGGCGACTTCCCGCTGCGAGCGCCGCTGTAATACGCGAGCCTGGCGGATCACTTCACCGATCCGTCTCGCTTCGCTGTGCTCTTCGGCCATCTGTGCCACGGCTCCTCCCGCCGTCGCCGATCCTGCCTTCCCAACCGAGCGTAAGGGACTGGCAGTGCACTGTGATGCAGCTCCTGCATAGACGATGCAGCACCCGCACACGCCCTGGTTCGAGAGGCCCGTCCGGCGGTTACGTGGAGTGGCCGAACCGATCAGGAGGCCGCTCATGGAAGCGCACCACATCCGGATTCCCGTCCCCGGCACCCCTGCCGGCGCCGCGTCGGCGCGCCGGCAGATCGCCGAGGAGATACGGGAATGGGGCGCCGCTCTCGGACCTGCACTCCTGGACGCGGCTGTGCTGGTGGCCTCGGAGCTGATCACCAACGCGGTACGGCACGCACACAAAGGACCGATCACAGCCGGTGCCTACCTCAGCGACGAGACGCTGCGGATTGCGGTGATCGATACCAGCTTCGACATCCCGGAAGTCGGCCTGCCGGACGCGGAGGAGGAAGACGGACGCGGCCTGTTCCTCGTCGCCGCACTCGCCGACCGCCACGGATTCGACCCGCTGCCTTCCGGCAAGCGCTGCTGGGCCGAGCTCGATCTCAGCGCTCCGCTTCCCACCGTCGCCACACACGTGCCCCAGATGAGGAGCTGACTGTTGCCAGCCGTACGCATTCCCCCAGTCGCCGCAGAAGTGGTCGCCGTGCGCCCGAGCGTTCCGCTCGCCGGGGCCGTGACCGTAGACGGGTCGAAGAACGCGGCCCTGCCCCTGCTGGCCGCCGCCGCAGCCATGCACCGCCCGGTGCACCTGAGCAACGTCCCGGCCAACACGGATGTCGGAACGATGCTCACCCTCCTCCAGCAGACCGGCTGGCACGCGGCCCGCCCGGTCAGCGATCCACACACCACGGTGATCCTGCCGAGCGACAAACAACGCCCGGATCCCGATCCCGAGATCGCTGCGCGCATCAGGGCCTCGTACTACCTGGTCCCGGCACTTCTCGGCGCCTATGGGCGGGCCCGGTTGCCGTGGCCGGGCGGCTGAGCCATCGGGGAACGCGGGATGGAGCAGCACTTCAAGGTGTACGAACGGTTCGGAGACCGCTCGACCGTCGATGACCGCGGCTACCTCGTGGAAGCAGCCACTGGCGGACGCGGGACGGTGTCGATCATGCTCCCCTTCCGGTCCCGCGGAGCGAGCATTGCCGCTGTCCTGCGTGCGGTCGTCGCCGGACGGCCGCTGCGACTGGGCCAACCGAATCTGTCGCCCGAAGTGCTCAGTGTCGTAGTGGCGTTGAGGATCTCCGGGTGGGAGTGCCGGGTCAGCGAGGCTGTCCTCACCCTTCAGCCTCCTCGATCCGTTTCCGGCGAGGAGATTGCGTGGAGGGTGCCTGGCGACAAGATCGAAGCAGGCACCCTGGCCTGTGCAGTCGCGGTAACAGGCGGCAACGCGCACATCCTCGGTGTACGCCGCGACGACATCACCCCCCTGATCACCGCGCTGCGCTGGCTCGGCATTCCCGCCGACGCCGAGGACGGCACCCTCACGGTGCAGGCCCAGGACGCTCAGCCCACTGGCCGACCACTGCGAGCCATTGCCTCTCTGTCCCCGGGCGGTCTGGACGCGGACTTCGAGCCCGCGCTGCTGGCCCTGGCCCTCATCTTGCCCGGCACGCACCTGTTCGCCGACGACATCAATCCCGGTCGCCACCGCAACCTGCTGCCCCAGCTCGGCCGCCTCGGAGCCACGATCGACGAGCTGTCGCCCACACAGTGCCGCTTCGCCGGGCCGCAGCAGCTGACCGGTGCCGGGGTGGAGGCCTCCGACATCCGCACGGGTTCCGCCCTGCTCATCGCCGGCCTCACCGCTCGCGGCGTGACCACCCTCGGCGGCCTCGAACAGCTCCGGCGCGGCCACGCCGACCTGCCCGTCAAGCTGCACGCCCTCGGAGCCGACATCTGCGAGGTGATCCCGTGAACCGGCAACTGCGGCAGATCATCGCGACGACTGACGTCCACTCCGCCTTCGACTCGGCGGCTCCGATGCTCGCCCACCTCCACGCTGCGAGGCCCGACAGCCTGATCGTGGACTGCGGAGACTTCTTCGAGGGGAGCGGCTACTACCACCTCGGCGAGGGACGCATCGAGCGCCAAGCCCTCACCACCCTGTACGACCTGCTCGCGCCCGGAAACCACGGGTGGCCGCACTACTTCGAGCCGCAGCTGCGCCGGATGACGGTGTGCGCGAACACGACCGACGACTACGGCACGCCCCTCTTCAACCGCGTACGCATCCAGCACATCGGAGGACGACGAGTCGCTGTCACCGCAGTCATGGGGCCGCAGGCGTTCAACGCCATCCCTGCCGACCAGCGCGCCGGCCACCGCATCAGCAACCCGGCACAGGCGCTGCACGAAGTGATGCAGGAGAACCACCACAGGGCTGACTCGTGGATGGTGCTCTCCCACTCCGGCTTCGATGAGGACCTGAAGCTGGCCGCAGCCTGCCCGCGCGCCGATGTCATCTTCGCCGGGCACTGCCACAGCGACAGCTTCGGCCCCGTGCACGTCGGGGACACCCTCGTGGTCAAGGGCCGCGAGCTCGGTGCCGGATACGCCGCCGCCGAGCCTGTCGGCAGTGGGTGGGGAGCCCGCATCGGGTGCTTCCCCGACGCTCATTCCGTTCCTCACGAACTCACCTCGCTGATGGAGAAGATCTCAGCCATCGGACTGCGGCTGAGAAGCCCCCTCGGCGGTGTGGACGAGCGCCTCCGCGATGCGCCCTTGGATCGCCGCGGACTGCTCGAAGAGATCGCCTGCCGACTGCACTCCGGCCTCGGCGCTGACGCGGTCATCCTCAACGAGACCGCCCTGCGTCCCGTGCCACTCGGCGCCACGCTGACCCTCGGCGACCTGCTGGCCATCGAGCCCTTCGGCAACCAGCTCGTGCATGCCTTCCTCCCCGAGCAGCACGTCCAGGACCACGGCAAGCTGCTCAACCACCTCACCGAACTCGTCGGGCCCTTAATCGTCGCCCCTGCGCCTCTTCCCCCGACGATCCGAACCGTGCTGACCACCGACTACCTCGCCGACAGCTACCTCGACGGGCGAACTCATCAAGCAGGCATACGCCTTCGCCAAGCCGTAAGCCATGTCCTGACCACCTCGCTCCTCAGCTCCGCCGACTCCCAAGAAGGAGGCCAGTAATGATCCTCACCGGACCTGAGATCAAGGCTGCCGTGGCCAACGGGCGCTTACGGATCACCCCCTTCACCCCGGACCAGACGAACCCCAACAGCTACAACGTCCGCCTCGGTCCGACCTTGCTGACGTATGCCGCCAAGGTGATCGACGCCCACCAGACCAATCCCACGCGCTCGATCCTGATCGGCGACGACGGATACGTCCTGCAGCCCGGCGAGCTGTACCTCGGCCACACCGTCGAGGAGGTCGGCTCGGACATCTTCGTCCCCCTGCTCTTCGGCCGCTCCTCGGTCGGACGCCTCGGCCTGTTCGTCGAGATCACCGCACCGATCGGCGACATCGGCTTCCACGGCCAGTGGACCTTGATGCTCTCGCCCATCCGCCCGCTACGGGTGTACGCGGGCATGAAGGTCGGCCAGATCATGTTCTTCGTCTCCACCGGTGACGTCGACCTGTATCGCGGGAAGTACCAGGGCGCCGCCGGCCCCCAGTCCTCCCGCTACTGGCAGGACACCGCGCCCATCCAGGCGGTCGCCTCGTGATCCTCACAGGCTCAGCCATCGCCGCTGCCGTCAGCACGGGAGAGATCACCATCTCGCCCTATGAGCCCGAGCGGATCTCACCCAATGCGTACGACTGGCGGCTGGGCGACACGATCCGCATCTGTGACGGCGACCTCGACGCCGCCTCCCGCACCGCCTTCACCGAACATCCCATCCCCACCTCCGGTTTGGTCCTGAAACCCGGAGTGCTCTACCTCGGCATCACTCTGGAGAAGACCGGCTCGGAAACGTACGCACAACTCCTCAACGGGAACCGCACCATCGGCGCGCTGGGCATCTGGGTCCACGTCTCCGCCCCGCTCGGCCACCAAGGCCACGCGATCCGCTGGACCTTGGAGATCCGTGTCGCCAGGCCCGCCCGCGTCTATCCGGGGATGACCTTCGGCAAGCTCGTCTTCCTCGCCACCGTCGGCAGCCCGGCCAGTTACCAGCAACAACGCGCCAAGTACGCGACGACGAACGGCATCGACATCTCCCGCCTGTACGAAGAGATCCCCCAAGGAGCTTTGTGAAGTCCGTCGTTCGCCCAACCGCGGGCCCTCTGGCAGCTACCTTCCTCGACCTTCCGGCCGGTAGCCCCGGCGGGAGCGTCGAACTCTTCCTCGACCTCTATACCGGCGCCGAGCCCCTCATTCCCGCACGGGCCTTCATGCTGGCACCCCCGGGCCCCAGGCCCCGCCTCCCATCGGGCCTCGACCTGCTTGCCGTGTCCGGGAAGTGTCTGGAAGGTGCCGGCTTCAGTCGCTACGTCGCAGCCCTGCGCCGGGCCCTGGTGACAGCGATCGATCCAGCGCAGATCGGCGTTCTGCACTTGCACCATCTCGCGTTCGGCGCCACCCCCGCGCTACTCCGGGCACTTCCGGCACACCCGAGGATCGCGATGGTTCACGGCACCGACCTGCTGTTTGCCGAGGCCCACCGCGACCAGCTCCAGGTGCTGCGCGAGACAGCGAGGGCCGCCGACGCCATCGTGGTCTCCACCGGTGCCATGGCCGATCACCTGCTCAAACTCGCCCCACAAACAGACCGCCGCAAGGTCGTCCACATCCCGTGGGGCATCCCCGACCATCTGCTCACTGATCCACCGGCCCGGCCCGCTCGGACGTCAACCAGCCATCTGCGAGTCTTGTACGCAGGACGGCTGGCATCCGAGAAGGGGGTCGAGCGCCTCATCACCGGCCTGGCGCCCATTCCGGGCGTCGAGCTGAGCGTCGCCGCCCCCAGAGCCCAGTTCCGCGCCCTGACCCCGCTGCTCCAGCGGGCCGGCGTGCGGGCCCGCTATCTCGGCTGGCTCCGCCGTCCACAGCTCTGGAAAGCCTTCACCGAGCACGACGTGCTGGTCCTGCCGTCCACCACCCTGGAGGCCATGGGCCTGGTCGCGCTGGAGGCCCAAGCCTGCGGCCTGCCTGTTCTGTACCAGCCCGTGCCCGGGCTCACCGAGGTCCTCGCAGGGTCCGGAGTTGCCACCGACTTCACGCAGTCCTCCGCGCTCGCCCGCGACCTGAACCGGCTGCGGACCGCACCGGGACTGCTGCCCGCTCTCCGACGGGCCGGCTACGCGAACGCCGCCCGCTACCCACTATCGACGACCGCTCAAGCCCTGACGGACCTGGGCCGTCAGCTCACATGAACGTCGCACAGCAGACGATCCCGCCACGCCGATCGCCCACCGGACCCGCCCACGTCACTACGCTGACCCGGCGGGATGCACACGGCGAACAGGGAGACCATGACGTACCGCACCGACAGCATCGAACAGCTCCTGAGTGAAGGCGTCCGCGACAAGGTCTACCCAGGCGCCGTATGGGCCGTCGGTGACGCTGCCGGCATCCACGCCTCCGGCTCCGCCGGAGTGCTCGACCCCGACGACCCCGGTACGCCGATGCGGCCCGACACCATTTTCGATGCCGCCAGCCTGACGAAGATCCTCGCGGTGTGGGCCTCGATCGGAGCCCTCTGGGAGGAAGGCAAACTCGATCTCGACATCCCACTCGGCACCTTCTGGTCCGAAGTCGACGGCCACCCGCTCGGGGGCGTAACCGCCCGACAGCTGCTGACGCATTCCGCCGGTGTCCCGCTACGAGCACAACTCAAGAACCTCTACGGCACGGACCCACAAGACGTTCGTGACGGAGTCCTCCACGAAGCCCTGCACCGTCCCCCCGGCGAGGCCGTCGAGTACACCGATCGAGCCGCCCTCATCCTCGGCTACCTTGCCGAGCATCTGGCCGGCCAACGCCTCGACGAGGTCGCGACTCAGCGGACCTGGCAGCCACTGGGCATGAATACGACCTGCTTCGGGCCGCTGCCCACCGAGACCGCCTCACGATGCGCCCCGACCGAACTCGACCCGGAGACCGATACCCACCTCAAGGGCATTGCCCACGACTTCTCCGCACGGCTCCTGGGTGGAGTGTGCGGAATCGCCGGCGCCTTCACCGTCATGGACGATCTCGGCGCATTCCTGCGCTACATGCTCAACCCCACCAACGCACCCAGCCGGGCGGGGTTCGGTGCCGCCTGGACCGCGGAATCGCTGACCTTCCAGACCGGTGAGCTGCAGCCGGTACGCGGCCTGTTCTGGCACCCCGCGCCCGGTACTGCGGCGGCCGGTCACGTCTGGGTCCACTACGGGTTCACAGGCACCGGCATGTGGATCTCACCCAGTCAGCAACGTTGGGCAGTGCTCCTGACCAACAAGCTCTACTACACCCGCGATCGACAGCCCCTGACGGACATCCGCAACGCCTTCCGGGGGCTTGCCTTCGAGTGAGATGGCGGGCGCAAACGCTGTCCTGGACCGAGGGCCGCGAACGCCGCCGAGCGGCCGAGGTACCCGTGCGACTTCGCTACCAAGGACTGGTTTCGGTCTGCTATCGCTTCGCGACGTCGGACACCGCGGTGGCGGAGGTGTTGCCTACTGGAACATCTCCGTCAACGGCACTCCGACGCCTGTCGGCGGATGCCAGTTCAAGCTGAACGCCGGGGACAAAGTCACCTTCACCTGGACCACCGTCCAGAACCGTCTCGCCTTGTCCACTGTGACCGCCGCCCCGGCCCGCAAACCGTGCAGACGTGTGCCAGTACCTCGGCTCCGCGCCCAATGCGCATGTCCGTGACTGTTGACCGCCCTGCGGCGGCCGGGCCGTTGTGTGTTCGGGCCGCCGCAGGGCGTCGATCATCTGGGAAGGTCAGGCACCCCAGCGCAGGGCGATCGTGTCACCGGCGTTGATCACCTTTCCGCGGGTGGCCGCGGCGAAGGAGGAACCGTCAGTGCTGACCTTCCACGTGTTTGAGCCGCTGTTCGCCTTGCCGTTGAGGGCGGTGATCGTGCCCGTTCCCGACGAAGGCGTCACACTGCTCACGCAGCCGGACGGCGTCGCCCCGGTCGTGGCAGCGTCCAGGATGGCGCCGAGCGTGGTGGTCGTGCCCGTCGGCGTGAAGGCGACGGAGCAGACCTTCAGGCCGCCGGCCCCGTCGTCGACGGTCAATGCCAGCTTGGTGGCGGTACCGGAGGTGAACGTCCCCTGCGCCACCCACGTCGGGGCCCCGCTCGTCACGGGCGTCGGCGGCGCGGCGGTGAACCCGCCGCCGGCGACGGCGCGCAGACCGTCGATCGACGCGTACGCGGAGGGAGTGGTGTCGCTGGGCAGATACTTGAAGCCTCCGCCCGGGTTGAACTGCTGGGCGATGAGGAAGTCGACCGGGGTCTTGCCGGCCGAGGTGAGGAAGTCACCGGTCTGCGGGTTGATGCCGCAGGCGTTGAGTCCGGAGACGGCCCAGCCGTTGGAGTCGGTGTTGACGCCGAACATGGCGTTGAAGGCGCCGCTGCCGGTGACGAGCTTGCCCTTGAGGAACGCCTTGGCCTGGGTGATGTCGGTGTCGGTGTTCGCCACGCCGGAGACGCAGAGCGCGGCCATCGCTGCGCCGGTCATGTCGATGTCGCTGGTCGAGGCGAGCGCAGTCGGGTCGCCTTCGGCCTTGCTGAAGTTCCAGCCGCCGTCGTTGTGCTGGTTGGCGCGGATGCGCGTGACGAGGGAGGTGCGCAGCGACTGCGGTATGCGGACGGCTCCCGCCTGGGTCTTTGCGCCGCTGAGAGCCAGGGCGGCGAAGACGGTGCCGTTGAAGTTGGCGGACGGGCCGAAGTAGCCGGGCTCGGCGTTCTGCCAGTAGCCGTAGATGTCGGCGACCAGGTTGCGGGAGGCGGAGACGCGGGCCGGGTCGATGCCGGCCGCGTAGGCGTTCAGTGTGGCGCGCTCGTAGTCGGTGACCACCGGTGTCGCCGACGGCCAGCCCGCCGTGGAGAGGAGGGTGCGGTACACCGATCTCGCGTTTTTCGTGGTGTCGCCGCCCGGGGTGACGTCGACCGCGGCGGTGCCCGCCGAGGCGAGTGCGCTGAAGGCCCATTCGTTCGACAGTCCGGATCCGGCGTACGAACCATCGGCCGCCTGAAGGGACTTGAGGTAGGTGACGCCGTTCGTCTTCGATGTGGCGATCTGCGCCGGGGTGGCCGTGGCGGCAGCCGGCAGGGCGCTCAGGCAGAGCGCCCCGAGGGACACGGCTGCGGTGAATGCAAGACGAGGTGACATACGTGGACGGGTCATGGCCTGCTCCTGGGATGAGGGGCGCGCCGACCGGGCCCGCGGCCCACCTCGGAGAGGGCGGCAGCGAGCAGGTGGGCCGCCCGAACGCGTGGACCGGCTTCCTGGAATACGTCGCCGCGTGGGCATTCGGGCTCGGGACGGCCCCCAGCCGTCCCACTACCGCTGCGCGTCAGCCCCGGAGTCTCACCGGGTTCCCCCATGTGGCAGCCCAGGACGCTACCTCAGGCGAACCGGTCCTGCCAGCAGCCCCGTGAGGCGGCATGTGCGCTGAGCGACGTCCCCTTGACGCCGTGTGTATCAGCGTGCTGCAATCCGCCTGATAAGCACTGAGTTCCAGGGGAAGCCGGTCGAAGTCCGGCGCTGACCCGCAACCGTAGGCCCGGCAACAGCCGGGCGAGCCGGATTACCTGGGGCCTGATCTGCAGCGAGAAACGCCGTCGCGGACTACGGCGTGGTCGACAAGCCCCACCCACGGTCAACTCTGGGGTGAGGGCGTCTTAGCCACGTTGTTCATGTCCCCGCGGAGACATGACGAGGGGACCGTGGTGGGGACCGCACAGCGAAGAGACCGGCAGGTGGGGGCCAGAGCCTTCCTGGCCCTGATATCCGTGGCATTTCTCTTGCTTGCCATGTGCGTGACACTCGTCACGGTCACCCCGGCTGCGGCTGACCCCCTCGACGACTGCACGGCGACCGAAGGCGCAGTCGTGGCGGTCGACTTCGGGCCCTTCGGTGGTGGCGTGGAGCGCGGCTGCGACATGACGCCGACGACCGGTTACGAGCTTCTCCACGAGGCGGGTTTCACCACCGAGGGCACGCAGCACGACGGTCCGGCCTTCATCTGCCGACTCGGCCTGGGCTCCGGAACGCAGTACCCGACGACCGACCAGGAGTCGTGCGTACTGACCCCGCCGGCGACCGCGTACTGGTCGTACTGGATCGCCTCGCCGGGGCAGACCAAGTGGACGTACAGCCAGTACGGCGCCATGGACCGCAAGCCGAAGGACGGCGACGTGGACGCCTGGGTGTTCGGCGGCACCGACATCGGCGGGACCACCGGAAAGCCGGCCTTCACTCCGGACGACGTTCGCGCCGGTGGCGGCGGTGAGACACCGGATCCCGACGGCACGCCGACGGCCGCACCCGGTGAGATCGACGTGGCCGGTGCGACCGCCTGGGTCGACGGCCTGCTCAAGGACGGCGAACGCGTCGTCGACGACGGCGCCGACGCCCCGAACTACCTGCTGACCACCGAGGCCGCCTACGCGCTGGCCGCAGCGGACCCGGAGAGCGTCTCGCTCGGCAAGGTCACCACGTTCCTCGCTGCCCACGCCGACGACTACGCCTACGCCGCCGGCACGGACCAGGCCCCCGACGCCACCGCGGCAGCCCGCCTCGCACTCGTCGCCGAGGTCACCGAGGGCGACCCGCACCACTTCGGCGGCCACGACCTGATCGCCGACCTCCTGGACAACGTCTGCACCGCGGGCCCTGAATCGGGCACCCCCGAACCCGGTTGCACGGCCAAGGGCGACTTCCGCAACGCCGGCTACGGCGACGGCCAGGCGCTCGCCCTGCTCGCCGTGCTGCGCTCCGGCGCCGTGCCCCCGGCCGGGACGGTCGAGCGGCTGACCCAGCTCCAGTGCGACGACGGCGGGGTCACCAGCATCCTGATCCGACCCGGCGAGTACTGCGACGGCGACCCCGCCACCACCGGTCTCGTGGCCCTGGCCCTGCACGAGGCAGGTGGCCAGGACACGGCGGTTGGCAAGGCCCGGACGTACCTGAAGAAGGCGCAGCGAGCGGACGGCGCGCTCCCCGGCTACACCGGATCCACCACCGGCAGCATCTACGCGACCGCTTACGCGGCCCAGGCGCTGCGCATGCTCGACGACACCACGCAGGCCGATGCGGCCGTGTCCTGGCTGTCGCGCGAGCAACTGGACAGCGGAGGCTTCGGGTTCGAGGAAGCGGCCACCGACCCCGCTCTCTACGCGACCGGCCCGGCGGTGCTGGCCGGTGCGGACACCGACCTGACCCGCCTGACGACGAAGACGCCGGACCCGACCGATCCGCCGACGACGAAGCCACCCACGACCGAACCTCCCACGACTGACCCGACCCACCCGGCCGGCGAAGGACCCGACCTGAAAGAGGGTGTCGCCTACCTCACCAGCGCGGCCAACCTCAAGCAGGGGCAGTACTACGGCGACGGAACGGGCCGCGCGGACTTCGGCCTCACCATCGACGGCGCCTACGCCCTCGCCGCCACCGGCCTGAACACCAACAAGCTGCGCGGCATCGTCGACTTCCTCGACAAGGGAGGCAAGGACGCGAGCAGCCGCACCCTCCAGGACTGGACCGGAGCCGGCACGAAGTACGCACTCGGCGGCTCCATCGGCAAGGCCGCACTGCTCGCCGAAGCCGTAGGCCGCGACCCGCGCTCCTTCGGCGGCAAGAACCTCATCACCGCGCTCGACGAGGCCGTGTGCAAGGGGCCGAGCAAGGCCCCGGACCGCAGCTGCGCCGCCAAGGGCGCCTACACCTACGCCCCTTCGGTCTTCTCCCAGTCGCTGGCGGTCATGGCCCAGGTGCGCGCCGACGAGAAGGCAGCGGCACGGGAACCGATCGCCTACCTCGAGGGTCTGCAGCACAAAAGCGGTGCATGGCCCAGCCTGATCCCCGCCACGGGCGACTCCGACGTCGACTCCACGGCCATCGCGGCGATGGCCCTGGACCTCGTCGGCGGTGAGAAGGCGGACAAGGCGGTGGACAAGGCCCTGACGTGGATCGCGGGCAAGCAGCTCACCGACGGTGGCTTCCCCGGCGCGGCGGGCAACTCGGTCAACTCCGCGGCTCTCGCCGTCCAGGGGCTCTCGCTGGATGCGAAGCAGTACGCGGTCCAGATCGCCAAGGCGCGTAAGTTCCTCGCGGGCCAGCAGAACACCGACGGTGGATTCAACGTGGCCAAGGAAGGGCAGCGCGGCTCCGACCTTCGCGCCTCCACCCAGGCCGTCGGCGGCGCCACCGGCATTTCGTTCGGCACACTGGAGCGGAGCCTGACCGGCACCACCCCCCAGCCCACGCCCAGCCCCAGCTCCTCCACTCCGCTGATCGTCACTCCCGATGACTCGACAGAGGGTACGGGCGGCATGATCGACACCGACGCCGGCGGTTCCGGCGGGGGAGCGCTTGCTTCGACCGGGATCCAGATCGGTGCGCTCCTCGGTTTCGCGGTCCTGCTCGTCGGGGCCGGCTGGCGTGTCGTCGTCGTGACCCGTCGCCGGGCAGCCACCGGGGACCGGATATGAGGGCCCATGTGTGGCGAAGGGTTGTGCAGGCAGCTGCCGCCCTCCTCGCGTCGGCCGCAGCACTGACGGTGAACGTGCCCTCGGCAGCAGCGGATCCGCAGCCGATGGGCCGCTGCACCACCACCTCCGGAGCCGTGCTCGCGGTCGACTTCAGCCATTGGGGCGGCCCGGTCTACCGCTCGTGCGGCACGACGCCCACGACCGGTTACGAACTGCTCAACCAGGGCGGCTGGCGCACCACCGGCACCGGTCACGACGGGCCCGCATTCATCTGCCGCATCGGATACAGCGGGCAGCAGGGCGGCAAGCAGTACCCGACGCCCCAGCAGGACGACTGCGTGCTGACGCCGCCTGCCTCCGCCTACTGGTCGTACTGGCACGCGGACCCGGGCGCGAACTCCTGGGAGTACAGCCAGCTCGGCGCCATGCTCTACAAGCCGAAGCCCGGCAGCGTCGACCTCTGGATCTTCGGCGGTACGAACATCGAGGGCACCAAGGGTCGGCCCAAACTCACCCCGGACCAACTGCGCGCCCACAACACCAAGGCGACGGGCAAGGTCGGCACACCCGCATCGACCGACCGTGCCCCGGACCTTCCGCCCGGCACCGACACGGGTCCGAAGGCGCCTGAGCCGAAGAAGCCGAAGCCGGCGAAATCGGCTTCCGCATCGCCGAAGCCATCAAAGAGTCCCACGCCCAGCGCGTCGCCGTCAGCGTCGACCAGCCCTTCCCCCACCGCTGCACTCACACCGACGCAGAGCGGGCCGGCTGCTGGAACCAAGGTGGTCGATGCCGCCCCGGCGGCCGACGCGAAGACCGACGCCGGCTCTCTCGTGCCCGTGCTGGTGGGCGGCTCACTGATCGTGCTCGTCGGCGGAGCGGCCCTGTACGCCAAGCGCCGCCGCCGCACGGAGTGACCGGGGTGTCGCGCACCACTCCCGTGGCGGCCATGCCGATGTCCGGTCACACGCCGGACACCGGAGGCCGCCGGCTGCCCCGCGTACTGCACCCGGTCGCCTGGTGGATCTGGGCGCTGGCACTGGCCACCGCCGTCAGCCGTACCAACAACCCGCTGCTGCTGTTCCTCGTGCTCGCGGTGCTCGGCTACGTCGTCACCGCGCGCCGCACCGAGGCCCCCTGGGCCCGGGGCTTCAAGTACTACCTCTACCTCGCGCTCACCGTCGTCGCGATCCGGGTGCTGTTCCGGGCGGTGTTCGCCACCGGGATCACCCCGCACGATCACTTCCTCTTCTCGCTCCCGCACATTCCCACCCCTGACTGGTACGCCGGGATCCAGCTCGGCGGTCCCGTCTCGTTGGAGGCACTGCTCTCGGCGGCCACCGACGGGCTGCGCCTGGCCTGCATGCTGTGCTGCATCGGCGCCGCCAACACCCTCGCCAACCCCAAACGGGCCCTGCGCGTGCTGCCCGGCGCCCTGCACGAACTCGGCGTCGCCGTGACCGTGGCCATCAGCGTCGCCCCGCAACTCGTGCAGAGCGTCCAGCGGGTGGCCCGCGCGCGCAGGCTTCGGGCAGGCCGCAACAAGGGGCTCAAGGCTCTGCGGGGGATCGTCGTGCCCGTCCTGGAGGACGCCCTCGAACGTTCCCTGCGGCTGGCCGCCGGTATGGACTCCCGGGGCTACGGACGTGCGGGCACCGCCACCCGCAGCTCGCGGCGGATCACCGGCGCCCTCATGCTCCTGGGGATGTGCGGGCTGTGCGCCGGCGCGTACGGGCTCCTCGACGCGACCACACCCACCTTCCTCGGCCTCCCGGCCATGGCGGTCGGAGCCGTGCTCTGTGTGGCCGGTCTGCGTCTGGGCGGGCGCAGGGTCTCGCGGACCACTTACCGGCCCGATCCATGGCTGCTGCCCGAATGGGCGGTCGCCGGTGCGGGGGTGCTCTCCGCAGTGCTGCTCTTCAGCAACGTGGGCTACAACGCGGCCGAGCTCAACCCCTCCATCTACCCACTCAGCTGGCCGACGCTGCCGCTGGTGCCGACCTTCGCGATCCTGCTCGCCGGGAGTGCCGGGTTCCTCGCGCCGCCGCCGACCCCGCCGAACCCCATCGCTCCCCGACAGCGCGCCGAGAAAGCCGAAGCCACGTGATCACGTTCGACCAGGTCACCGTCCACTACGACGGCGCAGCAAAGCCCGCGCTGCGCGAGGTCGACCTCACCATCGAGGAGGGCGAACTCTGTCTCGTCGTCGGCCACACCGGCGTCGGCAAGTCCACCCTCCTTGGTGCAGTCAACGGACTGGTGCCGCACTTCACCGGCGGCACTCTCTACGGGCGCGTCACGATCGATGGCCGGGACACCGCAACCCACCCGCCCCGGGAACTCGCCGATGTGGTCGGGGTTGTGGGACAGGATCCGCTCGACGGATTCGTCACCGACACCGTCGAGGAGGAACTCGCCTACGCGATGGAGCAGCTGGCGATCCCGCCGACGGTCATGCGCAAGCGCGTCGAGGAGACCCTCGACCTGTTGGGCCTCGCCGACCTTCGCCATCGGGCCCTGCACGAACTGTCCGGTGGCCAGCAGCAGCGGGTGGCCATCGGCTCAGTTCTCACCGCGCACCCCCGCGTCCTCGTCCTCGACGAACCCACCTCGGCCCTGGACCCGACCGCGGCCGAAGAGGTACTCGCGGCCGTCACCCGTCTCGTCCACGACCTGGGCGTCACCGTTCTCATGGCCGAACACCGCCTCGAACGCGTCGTTCAGTACGCCGACCGCGTGGTCCACCTGCCCGGCAACGGCCAGGTCGTTCACGGCGCTCCCACCGACATCCTTCGTACGTCCTCCATCGCCCCACCGATCGTGGAACTGGCCCGCGCCGCAAGCTGGCACCCCCTGCCGCTGTCCGTCCGCGACGCCCGCCGCGCCGCCGCCCCACTCCGGTCCACACTGGCCGGCACAACACCCGCCCCGATCCGCCCGACCCCGGCCACCGACCGACCCGCGCTGCTGACCGCCCGGGGCGTAACCGTCAGCTACCACGGTGTCCCGGCCGTTCGCGAGGTCGACCTCGACCTGCACGGCGGTGAGATCACGGCACTGATGGGGCGCAACGGCTCGGGAAAGTCGTCGCTGCTGTGGGCGTTGCAGGGCTCCGGTCCGCGAAGGGCCGGCACGGTCCGTGTCACGGGAGCCGGCGCAACGCACGATCCGCACTCGCTGTCCGCGGTCCACGCGCGCCGCCTGGTCGGTCTCGTCCCGCAGACACCCGCAGATCTCCTCTACCTCGAAAGCGTCAAGCAGGAACTCGACCAGGCCGACAGCGAGTCCGCCAAGGAGGCGGAGTCCTCCGGGGCGCGAAGTATCCTCGACCGCCTGGCCCCCGGCATCCCCGACAGCACGCACCCCCGGGACCTGTCCGAAGGACAGAAGCTGGCGCTCGTCCTGGCGATCCAACTGTCCGCCGCACCCCGGATCGTGCTGCTCGACGAACCGACCCGAGGGCTCGACTACCGGGCCAAGGCGGAACTGACACGGATCGTTGCCGCACTCGCCGGCGAAGGCTGCTCGGTCGTCATCTCCACACACGACGTCGAGTTCGTGGCCCGGACCGCCGACCGAGTCGTGGTCATGGCCGAGGGCGACGTCGTCGCGGACGGCCCCACGTCCGAAGTCATCGTCGCCTCGCCGGTGTTCGCACCGCAGACAGCGAAGATCCTGGCACCGCTGCCCTTCCTCACCGTGGACCAAGTGACCTCGGCACTCGAATCGGCGGCCCCCACACCCCGCGACGGCGAGGACCGGGCATGAGCACGAGCGCCGCAACGGCCATCCGGCTCAACACCCGCGTCTCGCTGGTCATCGCCCTGGCCGCCTTCCTCGGCATGGTGGCGTTCTTCTGGCCCTTCGTCGTCGCGCCGGGAAAGTTCGGCTCGAACTACGCTCCGCCGCTCATCTTCGGGGTCCTGCTCGTCCTCGTGCTCTGCGTGGTGCTCTCCGAGATCGCCGAGGGCGGCATCAGCTCAAAAGCCCTGGCCATGCTCGGCGTACTGTCCGCCGTCAACGCCGCCCTGCGCCCCCTCGGCGCGGGAACCGCCGGCATCGAAACAGTCTTCTTCGTCCTGGTCCTGGCCGGACGCGTCTACGGTCCAGGCTTCGGGTTCACCCTCGGCTGCACCTCCCTCTTCACCTCCGCCCTGATCACGGGCGGAGTCGGTCCATGGATGCCGTACCAGATGTTCGGCTGCGCCTTCGTAGGGATGCTCGCCGGATTCCTTCCCCGTGCCACCGGACGCCGCGAGGTCCTGATGCTCGCCACCTACGGATCGCTCTCCGGCTACCTCTTCGGTTTCCTGCTCAATCTCTCCTTCTGGCCGTTCTCACTCGACCCCAACAGCTCCATCGCCTACCTTCCCGGCCTGCCGTTCACCGAGCAGTGGCACCGCTACCTCGCCTTCGACCTCGCCACGTCCCTCGGCTGGGACACCGGCCGGGCCGTCACCAACTTCATCTGCATCACGCTGGCCGGCCCGGCGGTACTCACCACGTTCCGCCGGGCCGCCCGACGCGCCCGCTTCCACGCCCCCGTGCGCTTCACGCCCACCGGACCAGCGGATTCAGACCCCCGTCCGTGAACCTCCGCTCCGACGACGCGCAATCCCTGAGTCGGTCAGAGGTGTTGGGCGGCGGCCGTACGGGCCGGGTGCCCAGGTCCGAGGAAGACCACGATGCCGGACCCCTCGGGAGCTGGGTGAGTGGCCGATGCCCAGCCCAGGCGTCGGTAGAAGGCGTTCGCGTCGCGGGCCCGGACCGAGGTCAGCAGCCAGCACCGGCCGTCAGGGGCGTCCGCGGTGACCGCGTCGAGGAGAGCAGCACCCACTCCCTGACCGCGGGCCGCTGTGGCGAGGGCGAGCTCGTCGACCTCGCGGGCCCCGCACAGCCATTCCGCCGTACGGTCGGCCCCGAGAGCGGCTTGAGCCTGGGGGTAGCAGCGGCCGGAGGGGAATGGGGAGGGCGTCGTCCAAGCAGTGGCCAGCCCGATCAGGCGACCGTCCCGGAACGCGCCGGCCGCGGTGAACCCGTCCCGGAGGGCGTCGCGGGCCAGCCGGAGTATGAACCGGTCCGCAGCCGAGGCGTCCTCGGTCCAGGGTGGGCCCGAGAACGCCTCCGCGTAGACGCGGCGCGCGTCCTCCTGCTGCGCGAGAAGCTCGGTACCGGGCAGGCGGCGCAACACCACGCCGTTCACGCGGCCCTCGCGGGCGCGGCGGCCGGGTGCAGAGCGGCGTACTCCAGTGGTGCTGACGGGTCGATGGACACGTTCAGCTGCGCCGGGTCGGCGCCCGCCCGCACCAGGAGGTCGCCGACGGCGGCGATCATCGCCCCGTTGTCGGTGCACAGTGTCAGCGGCGGCACCCGCAGCTCGATTCCCGCGGCCTCGCACCGCTCCTCGGCCAGGGCCCTGACCCGGGAGTTCGCCGCGACACCGCCGACCACGACCAAGGTGCGGACGTCGTGCTGGCGGCAGGCGGCCAGCGCCTTGTGCGTCAGGACGTCCGCGACGGCCTCCTGGAGCGAGGCGGCCCCGTCGGCCAGCGGGATGTCCTCGCCGCGCCGACGGTGCTGCTCGGCCCAGCGGGCGGCGGCCGTCTTCAGTCCGGAGAAGGAGAACGCGTAAGGGGCGTTCTTCGAACCCGACAGCGGCCGGGGGAAGGCGACGGCGCAGGGGTTGCCTCCATGGGCGGCCCGGTCGATGGCCGGTCCGCCCGGATACGGGAGGCCGAAGACGCGGGCGACCTTGTCGAAGCACTCGCCCGCGGCGTCGTCCACGGTGTCGCCCAGGTGCAGGATCGGATCGCGCACCAGGTCGCGTACCAGCAACAGCGAGGTGTGACCGCCGGAGACGATGAGGACCATGCACGGGTCGGGCAGCGGCCCGTGCTCCAGGGTGTCGGCGGCCACATGCCCGGCCAGGTGATGCACCCCGTACAGCGGCACCCCCGCCGCGTAGGCCAGCGTCTTCGCCCCGGCCAGACCGACCTGGAGGGCGCCGGACAGGCCGGGACCGGTGGTCACCGCGACCGCGTCGATGCCCCGCAGGCCGAGCCCCGCCTGGGTCAGGGCCTCCTTGACGACGGACGGGAACGCCTGGAGGTGAGCACGGGCGGCGATCTCCGGCACCACGCCTCCGAAACGGGCGTGCTCGTCCATGCTCGACGCCACGACGTGTGCGAGCAGACGCCCGCCGGAGACGATCCCCGCCCCCGTCTCGTCGCACGACGACTCGATGCCCAGCACCACGGGAGTCCGCACGGCATCCCCTCTCGCACATCCTTGGTTACTGCAATCTATGTGCAATAAGGTACTCGCTCGCGGAGGGAACTGGTTGATCGGAAGAGGTCGTCGCCCGGCCCTGGGCGCCCCGCCCCGGCTATGCCGCCGCCTGGCCGGAGTCCTTGCTGTTGCCGAAGAGCCCTCATGGGGCGAGCGGGTCCGCCTCGTACGTGACCCGGATGACGCCGTCCGGATGCCGTTCGGCGCGGGCTCGGACCCCGAAGACCTCGTGCAGGACGCTCGGGGTGAGGGCGTCGAGGACCGGGCCCGCGGTGACGGCACGGCCGTGGTGGAGGACGACGAGCCGGTCGCAGAAGCGGGCGGCCAGGTCGAGGTCGTGCAGTACGGCGAGGGTCGTGACGCCGGTCTGCCGGATCCTTCCGAGGAGTTCGAACCGGGCGCGGATGTCGAGATGGTTGGTCAGTTCGTCCAGTACGAGAAGTTCCGGGGCCTGGGCGAGGGCGCGGGCGAGCAGGACGCGCTGGCGCTCACCGCCGGAGAGTGAGGAGAGGTCGCGCTCGGCGAGCGGTGCGATGCCGCAGCTCTCCAGCGCCTCACTGACGGTGCGCCGGTCGCCCTCGCCGTCGCGGCCCAGCAGCCCGTGGTGCGGGGTCCGGCCGAGCGCGACCGCCTCGGCGACGGTGAGGCCGCCCGTGCCCACCCCGTCCTGGAGAACAGCGGCGGTGTGCCGGGCGGCGGCCCGCGAGGAGAGCCGCCACACGTCCCGGCCGCCCACCTCGACGATAGTGGATGACGTGCAGGTTCCCTGAGGGCCTTCGAGAGCGGTGAAGGTACTGGTCAGCAGGTCAGCGGCCTACGTAGCCCTCGGTTTTCGAGCTCCAGGAATTTGCGAAGAACACTGAGAAATTCGCAGTGACTGCGGTAATCTTTATGCTTGTGTCAGATTCCGAAGGTCGCACCCTCGCTCTCGTGCCACCGCCACGAGCTGCCGAGCAGGGCTCAGGTCCGATCGAGACCGGTTTGGCAGATGTCGTCACCCTCCAACGGCGCCGCCAGGCCCGGATGTCCGACCAGGACGAGGAGAGCTTCTTCGTCGATGCGCTCACCGAGTACCAGTGGGCAAGGGACTCAGCCGGACTGGCCCCGTCGACGATCGACCAGCTGATCAAGCCAGTCATCGAGGTCTGCGACTTCTACGGCACCGTGCCGTGGCACCTGACCCCGCGCGAGGTCGACAAGTACTTCGCCGGCCCGGGGAAGCGCGCGCACCACACGCACCGGCAGAAGCTCAACCACATCGACGCGTTCTTCAGCTTCCTCGAGCAGCGCTACGCCCACGAGATCATGATGCGGTTCGGGGCGGCGGTGGAGTCACCGGTCGATCCGTTCAACAGGCCCGTCCACCGTGGGGACTTCGGACTAAGAATCCCCCCTTCGCAGACCGCGATGAAGGAGTTCTTCACGCGCTGGCGGGAGCAGTTGCCGTATACCCGGAAGTACGCCGTGGCCTGCCGCGATTACGTCATGACGAAGATCGCATACATCTCCGGCGTGAGGGCTGCCGAGCTGTGCCCGGTGACGATCGGCGATGTCCACTGGGAACACGGCCAGTGGGGTCGGTTCGTCGTTCAGGGCAAGGGTGCTCGTGGCTCGGGACCGCGACCTCGCGAGGCTTACATGTTCCGTGAGGGGCGCGAGCTGCTCTGGTGGTACATCGAGGAGGTTCGGGCGGAGTTCGGCGACGATGCCGATCACCCGTCGGCGCCCTTGTGGCCCTCCGAGCGCAAGCCCAAGGCGATAGCGGCGCTGAACCTGCCGATCGCGCCGGCGATCACACCCTCGACGTTCCGCCGCCAGCTCCACGCGGCGGCCGCGAGCTACCTGACCGGCCCGGTCACTGACCTCTTCCCGCATCTCCTGAGGCACGCGTGTGCGACCCACAACTACGAGCGCGGCATGTCGCTGTGGGAGGTCCAGCGCGTTTTGGGTCACCACTGGGCCACCACGACTCTTCGGTACATGGCGACTGCGCAGGCCGACCCCGAGCATGCCAATGTGGCAGCGAGCTCGCGGGCGGCCCAGCGCCTGGTGATGGACAAGGGGAACCTTCGGTGAAGTGGAATCTGAGGATGGTGGCCGCTCAGCGGGACCTGTGGCGTCCGACCGAGCTGCTCGAGGCGTTCAAGACGGTCGGATTCACGCCGTCGCTGAGCAAGGTCGCCGCGATGTGGAGCGGCACACCGGTCACGGTGCGGCTCGACGACCTGGACAAGATCTGTGCGGTGCTGAACTGCACGGTTGGCGATCTGCTCCAGGCCCAGCCCCTGGAGGCCGCCGTGGGAGAGAGCCAAGCTCTGCCGAAGGCCGTGGGAGCCGAAGCCTCCGACGGGGGTCCCGTACGGCCGACGCCTCGTCGACAGGGCAGCCGTCGCACACTGCCGCCGAACTGACAGATGCGGGCACGATCTCATCCCGCTCAGTGCCCGGACTGCAAGGGCTGGGGGGCGCTCGGCCTGACCGTGTGCCAGGGGTGCGCGGAATGGCGGAAGAAGCATCCTGAGCAGGGCGTATGTCTGCGCTGCCGTCACACCGGCTACCTCAACTCCGACCGTCTGTGCCGGGCATGCCTGCACGCTGTCCGGCTCGACGCCGACGTCGCGTGGGTCACCGACCCGGACGGCGCCGGCCCGCGAAGCCGCCAGCTGATGTTCCTCTACTACGGCCTCGCTCCCACCCACGCCCAACCCCTGAAGAAGTACGGCAGGCGCACCGGCCGCACCGGGGTCGACCAGCGCGAGCGGCTCCACTGGGTGGAACACATACGCGCGGCCGCGACCCCGACGCGGGACGACCCCGCGGTCCTCCCACCCACCATCCCGGGGCAGCTACCGCTCTTCCCGGTCCGGCGGATGCTGTCCATCGACGTCTGCCGGCGCATTTTGCAAAGACCGTTGGTCGGCTACCGCGAGGTCGTCGAGCACACCGCCGCGTTCGCCGCGAACACCGGCATCAGCAAACCCATGCAGCGCAAGCTGCACGAGATGCTGCGCCTCGCGCTCGCCGTGCGCGACGCAGACGGCGACGACCTCGTCGATGAGCTGGTGCTTGACGACATCCCCAACTACGGCCGGTCCGTCCAGGCGATCCTGCTGCGGGCGGAGATGCTCAGGCCCCTGCCAGAGCCGCGCGAACCCGAGCGCCCCCGGCAGTCACGGACGCCACGGACCACGCGGCGTGTCTGGGCGCCCCGGGCGATGACACCGAGGTCCTGCCAGCAGTGCGGCTCTTGGTTCACAGCGAAGGTGAAGACCAAATGCGAGCCCTGCTCATCATTCGCCCGGCCGAGAGGAAACAACATTGCTTTCACGGGAGCGTGCGACCGCTGCCGCCGCGTCGACCTGCCGCTCGCCAACGGACACTGTCGCGGATGCCGATGGCACGTAGCCATCCACGGCCCAGGAGACATCACCCAGCACGGAGCGCAGTTGTGGCTCGGTTCACCGGTCCCAGCACCTACAAGCCTGCGTCACTCGGAAGTGTCCCCGCCTCCTTCGCGCCGCCCTGTCTCCGAGCATCTGATGGACCCTGGGCAGGAGAGACTGTTCGAGCTCCGGCGAGACTGGAGCTCGGTGGTCGAGCTGGAACGGCAGGACCTGCCGACGCCCACGGACGCGGCCCAACTGCTGCTCGCCGACCTCGACAGGGTGATGAAGCGGGAGATGTGGTCCAAGTTCGTTGCCACCAAGACTCGGCGCACCTTGGCCGTCTTGGTGTCCTGGCTCGGGGCCGATGCCCCGCTGCTGGAGTCCGACATCCGGGCCTTGGTCGACAGCCGTCCTCTGCAGTTCAGCGGGCGGCGGGTCACACAGTTCCTGGAAACCCGCGGCCTGCTGATCCCGGATTCCGAGTTTCGCCAAGATGCACAGCAGAAGCGCTTGGAAGCCCAGCTCGCCGCACTGCCTACGACGATCGCACAGGAACTCTCGGTCTGGATCAAGGCCGTGCGCGGAGAGGGCAAGTGGGAGCACACCGGCCGCAGCTACCGGAGCATCGCCCGCTACTGGCACGTCCTCGACCCGGTCCTCAAGGGGTGGCTCGCGAACGGCATCGAGAGCCTGCGCGAAATCACCCAGGACGACGTCAAGCGGGCCATCGCCACCCGCAAGGGGACGCCCGCCCGCTCGATCCACATCGTCCTTCGGAACGTCTTCCGGGCCCTTCGGCAAGAAGGTGTGATCTTCCGCGATCCCACCCGCGGCCTCGTCTTCGCAGGGATCAACAAGCCCCCGCCTTCTGTGCCCTCGGACCGGCTGGCCGGCGTCCTCAACCACGCGCGGAACGATTTCCAACGCTTCGTGATGGTGCTGGTCTGCGTCCACGCGCTCAGCGGCACCGACATGCGGCACCTGCTACTCACCGACCTCAACCTGTCCCGTGAGCGCCTCATCGTCCGGCGTCCCGGCAAACGCCACATCATCTACCTGGACGAACTCACCTACCGCTGCGCCTCCGTGTGGCTCCGTGAACGTCACCGCCGCTGGCCGGTGACCACCAACCCGCATCTGCTGATCAACCGCTGGACCGCGGTAGACACCACTCACTCGCCCATCGGCACCACGTTCACCAACATCTTCCGGCCCACCGGCCTCACGATGCCGACGCTGCGGCAAGACCGGATCCGCGATGAGGCGTTCGAGGTCGACGACCCGCTCCACCTGATGCGCCTGTTCGGCATCTCCTCGCAGACAGCCATGCGGTACATCACCGCGGCCCACCCTGAACGCACCGCGAAGATGCCCCGGTAACCCCGCTACGGCCCCTTCGCGACGGATCCCGAGCGGGAGCGGGGGAGCGATCACGGCCGGCTCCCGGCCCGCCCTTCACCACCCCAAGCGGCGACTCTAAGTTATAGACAAGGTACTCTCTGTAATGGCTAGAATCTGGGCCCCTTTCGGACGGAGAATCACGTGTTCAAGAAAGACATGAAGGTCGACCCCAAGGAAAAGTCCGCTCCCACGTCTGGCCGGGACGGCACCGGCCCCGACTATCGGCGCATCGCGACCGCGACCGGTCCTGCTGCGACCAAGGGCAGCCACACCCCGACGGGTGACCCCCACGCGAAGCCGGCGGAAGACGGCTCGCCGGCCGACTTCCACGCCCAGCGGCAGGGCAACGATGACGAGGAAAGCGACAGCAAGTGAACTGACACCCCTCACCCCCGGGCCCCGGCGCGGGATGAGCCGTGCCGGGGTCCGGGGGCGTCGTGCACGCGAAGGCCAGCGACACAAACGCCCGCCACTTGATCCCCACTCTCGACCGCCGCCGATCATCCTGCCACCGCTCCCCGAGCAGCCGCGCGGCCTGGAAGAGCTGGCATGGATCGGGCCGTCGCCGTCCGCATCGACCGCAGGACTGCGCTCCGTGCCGACCACGACATGCAGGGCGAGCGAGCCCCCGTGCCCCTCCTGCCTCATGATCGTTACAGCGGGTATGCGAAAGATCATCACCCCCGTCACACTTGCCCTGGTCGCTCTGGCCATGGCCGCGCCCGCCCACGCCGACAACGACAGCAACTTCAGCGACGGAGTCAAGGCCGTCAACAACTGGAACTTCACCGCGGCCGCCGTCTGCTTCCAGGAACTCGCCGTCGCCCCCATCGTCGGCGACTCCTCCCACGACTGCTCCAACGGCAAAGCGCTCAACCACTCCGGCAGGTAGTCCCCGCCTGCGCGGCAGATTCCCGCAGAGCGGATGCCTGGCCCTCACCCGGCCAACGAGGGTCGCCGTCCAGGAGCGCCGGATCGTCCTGAACGGCAAGGTTGACCTCCGCCCTTGAGTAGCAGAGGGGCAGCGGGTAACGGTGAAATTGATCTTGACCTGCATCCAACTCGGCTCGCTGGGTGACCAGGCGCTGGCGGAGGTCGAGTTCCTCGGGGGTGAGCGGTCGCTGGGGCATCTGTACGCGGGTGGGTCGTAGCGGTAGGTCGGCATCCACCGCGGCGAGGGCTGCGGCCTCCTCGGCGTCGGCGAGTGCCCGGTAGACCGATGGATTGCGGGCCCTGCGCGATCCGGAGGCCGCCGACCAGGGGTGAACGCGGCCCCGAGGGCTAGCGTGCGGGGTGGCTGGGTAGAGGATGGGCGTTGATCGTTAGTAATTCGATGGAGGTCCAACATGAGCGGATACCTGAAGCAGCCGCCGAGCCGTGCGTTCCTGCCTCGCTGAGGTTCACGGAAAGATCGTCGAGCAGGGCTGGCTGGGCCCCGATCTGTCGCTGCACAGCCGTGACCGCCTTGACGCGGTCGCCGCCGGGCTGAAGAACAGCCGCCCACGTAAAAGGCTCGGCTGGAGGACCCCAGCCGAGCGTCTGTCTGAACTGCTCACCCACACATCAGTGGTACTGACCGCCACAAGCCAGGCCGGAGGGCACTGATCAGTTGATGAGGACACTCCGGCCCCCTCGCACATTCCGCCCCGACGCCGGGCGAACGTCGCCCAGATAGTCCTGGCAGTGGGGCTCGCCGAAGACCCGGGCCACCGCGTCGGTGTTGTTGATGATCGACGTCGTCCCTGCGCCTCCTGCTTCGAAGCAGCCGTGTGGGTTCGAGTGTGCCGTGCCGTCGATCCACAGAGTTCCATCTGCTGCCGAGGCAGAGGTGGTCGTTCCCAGTGCCAGCATCCCGGCGGCAGCCAGGCAGCCCAGAACGGTTGCCACACGTCGCATGTCATTTCTCCTGCAAGTCGGTACGGGGACTCTCCGGGTGAACCGATAGACGGTTTTCCCAAGGCACAGACTCCCCCACTGCATCGCGGCAGAGCGCCATCAGAACCCACAGAAACGATTCCTTGCGGGAAAAGATCGCCGAAATGGCGGAGCGCGTCCACCACAACTACTCACACCCGGTGAAGTAGGCACGGTCAGGCAGCCTGGCCGAGGCCGGCGGGGGTCAGGTCCTGCTCGCGCAGCGGGGTGAAGTCGACGTCGAGTTTCGTCTCGTACGCGTCGGGTTGGATGCCGAGTTCGTGGGTGCTGTACTCGCCGAACCGGTTGATGTGTTCGGTCAGGTACGGCGAGATGTGCGCCAGGTCCTCGGGGGCGATTTCCCATCCCTCCTCAAGGAGCTGGCGCACGATCTCCGCGATGTCCAGGGCGTTGTGGAAGATCACCGCGTTCGTGAGCAGGGCGTTGAACTTCATCGCCTTCTCTTGCTCGATGGGGTCGTTGTCGGCGATGACGCCGCGGTTGCCGAAGCCGATCCACTGGGAGAACCGGTTGAACGACTCGACCTTGTTGGTCGCTGCGGTCACCCGCCGGCGGAGCGGCGCGTCGGTGAGGTAGCGCAGGAGCTGGACGGTGCGGATCACGCGGCCGACCTCGCGGAAGGCGGCGTAGGTGGCGTTCTTCCGTGACCCCGAGCGCGGGCGCTTGAGCAGGGTGGAGGAGGAGATGGTGCCCTCGCGGACGGAGACGGCCACGCGCATCAGGTGGCGGAACTGGGACTCGATCAGGTCGAAGTCGATGACGTTCTTGCCCGGCTCGCCGAACAGGGCGTCGATGTGCACGTACTCGCTCTGCTTGGAGGGCCGGTAGAAGGTCAGTTCCTTCCAGTTCCTGATGGGCATCAGGTCGAAGCCCAGCAGGTGGGCGAGCGCGAAGACAGGGAAGCTCTGGCCCTGCGTATCCGCGTGCACGGTGGTCGGCTGCACCTCGGACGTATTCTTCAGCAGGCCCTCGATGATGTAGACGGCCTCCCACACCCCGCACGGGATGAAGTGCGTGAACAGCGCGATGTAGGTGTCCGAGACGTGGTGGTAGGCGATGCCGCCCGGCTTGCCGTACCTCACGCTCGTCTCGGAGAGCAGGTTGTCGAGATAGGTATCCATGTGGGTGCCGTCCGCCGCCACCGCGGTTCCATCCCCCCACGCCTGTGAGATGTCCAGGCGGGCGTGCGCGTTCACCAGGTCGGCGACCGCCTCGTTCAGCAGCTGAATCGAGAAGTGCTTGTTGGCGACGTACGACAGCTCGTGCCCGCTCACGCCGGGGATGTGCCGGGCGGCCTCGTAGGGGCCCATGTTGGTGCCCTTGACGAATGTGACGATCACGTAGCGGCCCAAGGGGTCGGTGAGCTTGGGCTCGTTTCCGGACGGCGGGCCGAAGCGGCGCCACCACTCCACCCAGTACGCGGTCCGGGCCACGATCCCCATCAGGGAACGCTCCGGCATCCTCGCCTTGATCTCCTGCTCCAGCCGCTTCGCCGAGGGCCGCTGACCGTCAGCCCTGAACGCCTTCAGCGACGGGATGCCCGTCTCCGGATCGATGACCAGCCCGTCGTTCTCCGGGTACCCGGCGTCCGCCGCGGCGGCGGCGCCGCGCAGCTTGTCCTCCAGCTGCCGGCGGAAGGACTTCGCGTCGAACTCGGCGCTCTCGCCCGGCTCGGCGAGGCCGACCTCCACCAGGTAGGACCCCAGCGTCTCCTGGACGACCTCCCAGGCCAGCAGCTGCTCGGACCAGTCGGCGTACTCCTCCGAGCCGACCACCGCGACGTCGCCGGTTCGCAGTTCCTCGGCGAGCGCGGTGAATACCATCGCCTCGAAGTGCTTGCGCACGAACTGCCCGGTCCGGGTCTTGTCGAGGACCGCCTTGCGCCAGTTCTGGGTGGCGAAGGAGATGGCGACCTCCTTGCCCTCCTCGTTGAAGGCGGTGATGTACTCGCCGCGGGCCGCCTGGTGCCGCTGGGCGTGCGCGAGGGCGTCCAGCACCCGGCTGTCCTCGCTGGTCGCGGTGAACTTCAGCTTGTCGTTGTCGGCCAGGTCGAACATCACTCAAGGGCGACCTCCGAGACGGCCGCACAGAGTACGTCCCACCCCACCTCGCTGTGCGCCGCGTACGCCGGGCACGCAGGTGCATGGTCTTTGACGCGGCCAGGAAGGCGCGGGACAGACACGCGACGGTGTCCCGTCCGGGAAGAACCCGGACGGGACACCGTCGCATGCGGCTGTTACGGGACCATGAAGTAGAACGGCCGGTTCGCCGCCACACCGTCGGTGCCGGTGGTCACGCGGATGGAGTTGCCGGGGCAGGTGGGGTCGTTGCGTGAGACGCGGACGTCGCTGCCCCGGGGGGCGCTGTTGCCGAGGGTGGCCATCGGGATGGACTTGTACGCCCGAACAAGATCTGTCAGCACGATGCAGTACGAGCCGGTCTCGGGGTGGCTGACCGAGGCGATGGTGGCGGTCTTCTGGGAGGTGCTGCCGTTCGCGTTGACGGTCGCCGCGGCCTGGGCGTAGGGGGCCACGGTGTCGGAGGTGGGGTCGGCGGCCATCGCGATCCCACCGAGGGTGGCGCCGGCGGTGGCAATGCTGACGCCGGCCAGGACCAGCTTGGTACGCATGCGCATGTGAATGGTGCCCTTTCTGGGCAGAGTTGGGGCCCGGGAGGAACCGGGCAGACTTCATTCACTCCCGCCGTCCGCACCGCGTCCCAGCCGCATTCACCCCTGCGGATGATCATGACCTCTGCAATCACCCGAACGGCTCCCCCCGGCGGCCGGCCTCGGGCGTGGACGGCTCGGGCCGGGCCGGGCCGGGCCGGGCCGGGCAAGAGCGATCATGGCCGGACCCGTGCCGCCTTGTGCACACAGCGCACTGACAAATGGCGACGAACCTGTAGTTCGACAGATGCCGGTGGTCAGCCGGTGCTGTCGGCATGCCCAAGTCCAGTCCTCGGGGAAGATGTCTGGACGGCTCACAACCAGGTACTTATCCCTTGGTAGCCCGCCTTGTCGACCGGGCGGAGAGCGATGGCCCCGTCGCCGCGGGGCGGTTCCACACCCAAGAATGGTGACACTTCGTAGCCATATGGACGCCATTAGTCACGACTCTTGTAGGGTCGCGGGGCTGCCGACACCACACTTCCGGAGGATCCATGACAAAAATGCGTGCTCGACTGGCTGTACTGGGCTCCACCGTGGCTCTGGCCGCGGGCGCACTCGTTCCCGTACAACTCGCCGGCGCCGGCCCCGCCGCCGCCGCGGCGCCCTACGATTGGGTCGCCCTGGGCGACTCCTACACCGCCGGAGTCATCCCTGCGGCCGGCGACGTCTTCGAGTTCCCCCGTAATGGCTGCCAGCGCACCGATCAGTCCTACCCCCAGGTCATCGAGCGAGACCTGGGCTCGCTGCTTGATCTGACCAACGTCAGCTGCGGCGCCGCCACCATCAAGGACATCACCTCCAACTACCAGTCCCCGATCGGCCGCCACCTGCCGCCCTTCACCGAGGACCCGGAATACCCGTTCTTTCCGGTGCCCCCTCAGTCTGATGCGGTGAAATCCGGCACCGACGTGGTCACCGTCGGCGCAGGCGGCAACACCCTCGGATTCGACGACATCCTCTTCACGTGCCTGCAACTGGACCAGGACAGCGGCGGCGTGGGCACACCGTGCCGGGACAAGCTGGCCGACCACATCCCCGCCCGGCTCGCCAAGGTGAGCAGCGACTACGACGAGATGCTCGCCACCGTCCACAAGCGCGCCCCCCACGCGAAGGTCATCAACGTCGGCTACCCCACGGTCATCCCCCAGGACACGTCCAAGTGCCGGCACAACGACTATGAGCAGTTCGCCTCGATCACCCCGGGCGACCTGGACTGGCTCCGCGACGACGTCCAGGGGCCCCTCAACAAGGCCATCGAAAAGACGGCCGGTGACCACGGCGACACGTTCGTCGACCTCACCGACTCCACCCGGAACCACAGCGTCTGCGACGCCGGCAAGTGGGTGGAAGGCCTCTACAGCTACTTCCCGACCAAGGTGGCCTTCGTCCACCCCAACACCTTGGGCCACAAGAACGCCGCCGACCACGTCTCCGCGGCCATCCTGAACGCCCTCGGCGTCAACTGAGCCACCGCACTCCCGGGGAGCCGTGCCGCCCACCGCCCGGGCACGGCTCCCCCACCGTCGCGGCTTCCGGCGCACGGGATCGATCCGGGCACCGGCCGGATGGCGTGGTGCGGTGTCTAGATGTCGCCGACGGAGAAATCGTCGATTGTCGCGGAGTAGCTGGTGAGGCCCCCGACTACGCAGGCGGCGCCGAGTTCGACCTGGTTGCTGGTGGTGCGGCCGTTGGCGCGTGTGGTGCCGCCGGCGAAGGTTCCGTCGGCGATGGAGCCGCCTTCCAGGGAGAAGGATGTTGTGTCGCCCCGGAATGTCGACTGGTCGACGACCGTGCGGGTTCCGTCGTTCCAGTTGATCGTCGCTGCGGCGTAGCCGGGGCCGAACGGGCCGGGGCAGGCAGCGCTGAGGCTGGCTTCGACCCGGACCGTGCCCCCGGTGATCTTCGGATGGACGGCGGAGTGGCAGGTACCCATCTCACCGTTGGCTAGGAGCCGCACGGTGTTCTGGCTGAACGTGAGGCCGGGGTTGAACTGCACGTTGAAGGATCCGCCGTGGCAGACGATGTCACCGATGTCGGCCGGGTCTGCGGCCGACGCGGGGCTGAGCGGGGAAAGAGCGATCACCGCGGCGGCGGTAACAGCCGCCGCCATCAGGGGACTGCGCATGTGAGGGCCTCGTTCCAACGTCGGGAGGGGGCTAACGCCACACAGCGAACCGGCTTCCCCGCCCGTCGGCCGCCGCCGCGCCCCGGGGCGCCGTGATACCACCTGAACGGCGCACGGACTCCCGCCTGCTGACGCGTCGGACAATCCCGCCGGCGAGCGGTCCGGCCTGCGCCGTCACGCAGCCGCGCAAGGCTCAGTCCGCCCCGAAAGCGCCCAAGAGACACCGCCTCGCTGAGACACACGCGTAGGTCACATAACGCCGTCCATGGCCACATCGCCGGGTAGAGCGGCCGCAGCCGCAGTGATCTCAGGAAACGCCCTCGTCATGAGCGTCCCGCGGCGCGAGCGGATCACCACCCGCCCATCGGCGTACTTCGCCAGCAGCGCCCGGTAGCCGTCCCACTTCGGCTCAGCCGCAGCCCCCGGAGGCAGCACCGGGCGGCAAGCCTGAACCACCTGAACCCGCCCTGCAACGATGGGGCCCTAGCTGTATTGCCCTG
>NZ_JAELVH010000350.1 GCF_019399235.1 Streptomyces poriferorum
ACTTCGAGCTGGCCGAGCAGACCGAACCGCCGCTGACGACCGTCCGCCAGCCGATGGAGGAGATCGGCCGGACCATGGTGCGACTGCTGCTGGAGGAGATGGACCAGCCGCAGGTCGCGTGGCGTCATGTGATCCTGCGGACGCAGCTGGTGGTGCGCGAGTCGGCCTGAGGCCCCTTCGCACACCACGGCGGCGGCCCCGACACCCGGGCCGCCGCCGGCACGTCCGGAACAGCGGCGGCCGGGACCGTTCGGTGGCGGGCCGCAGGAGCGCCCCCGGGTGAACCGGCCCCCGTGCAGGTGCTGTTGCGTCTGACCACCCTCAACCGACCTGCCGATTCGGAATCCGTGTCACGCATTCCGTCCGATGGCTTGTCAGGGACACGGCGACGCTCTTACAGTCCCCTACTAACCAAACCATGGGAGCGCTCCCATAGATCGAGTGCCGGTTGCGGCTTCCGCGACCGCCCCGACCCGGACCGCCACGGCGCCACACCCGCACCCCCTTCCGCACCCCGCAGGAGACAGACCCCCACCGGAAGACAATCCCCGCACAGGCACAGGAGACACCATGACCCGAAGCAGGAAACAACTTGCCTCCCTGGCGACGGTGCTCGCGACGCTGTTCGGCGCCATAGCCCTGGCATTATTCGGCCAGGGCAACGCGCAGGCACACGGCGTGACGATGACGCCGGGGTCGCGCACCTACCTCTGCTGGCTGGACGCCAAGACCAGCACCGGATCCCTGGACCCGACCAACCCGGCGTGCAAGGCCGCACTCAACGAGAGCGGCCCGAACTCGCTGTACAACTGGTTCGCCGTACTCGACTCCAACGCCGGTGGACGGGGTGCGGGTTACGTCCCGGACGGGAAGCTGTGCAGCGCCGGCGACCGGTCGCCGTACAACTTCACCGGGTACAACGCCGCGCGCTCCGACTGGCCCCGGACCCACCTGACGTCCGGGAACACGATCCAGGTCCAGCACAGCAACTGGGCGGCGCATCCGGGCTCCTTCCGGGTGTACCTGTCCAAGCCCGGCTACTCACCGAGCACCGAACTGGGTTGGGACGACCTGGAGCTGATCGACACTGTCACCAATCCGCCCGCGACGGGCTCGCCGGGTACCGACGGCGGTCACTACTACTGGGACATGGCCCTGCCCTCGGGCCGCTCGGGTGACGCGGTGATGTTCATCCAGTGGGTGCGCTCGGACAGCCAGGAGAACTTCTTCTCCTGCTCCGACATCGTCTTCGACGGCGGCAACGGCGAGGTGACAGGCATCCGCGGCTCGGGCAGCACGCCGACGCCGGACCCGACCGACCCGACTCCGACGCCCACACCGACCGACCCGCACACCGGGTGCATGGCCGTCTACAGCGTCACCAGCTCCTGGGGCGGCGGCTTCCAGGGGTCCGTCGAGGTCATGAACCACGGAACGACGGCGCTCGAGGGCTGGGCCGTGCAGTGGACACCCGGCGAGGGCACCACCATCAGCAACGCGTGGAACGGGGCCTTGACCAAGGGGTCCGACGGGGCGCTCACGGTGCGGAACGTCGACTACAACCGGACCGTCCCACCGGACGGCAGCATCACCTTCGGGTTCACGGCGACATCGACCGGCAACAACTTCCCGGTGGGCTCGATCGGCTGCGTCAACCCGTAGGGCCTCTCGCTCGGATCATGCGATGCACGCGTGCCGGTTCCCGCAGCATGCGGGAACCGGCACCGTCGTGCGGCAGGAGCCCGGACGACCGTCTTCGGCGTCGGTGCCGGCGGTCGTGCGGCAGGGGCCCGGACGACCGTCTTCGGCGTCGGTGCCGGCGGGGTCAGGCGAGCTTCAGGGTCCGCCCCGCGGTGATGCTCCGGGACGACCGCGCAGTCGCGAAGGTGTAGGTCCCCGGTACGAGGGTCCAGGTGCCCGAGGACCACACGGTGAGGTCCTGAGCCCGGATCGTGAGACGGAGACGCCGACTGCCGGCCGGGGGCAGGGTGACCTTCCGGAAGGCGACCAGACGACGCTGTTCCGCCGCTGCCGCGCCCGGGAGCGTGGCGTAGACCTGGACCACGTCGGTGCCCGGGCGCCGGCCGGTGTTGGTGACGGTCACGGCGAGGGTGACCGTCTCCGCGGCCCTGTCGTAAGTGGCTTCGACGGAGCCATGGGCGAAGGTCGTGTAGGAGAGACCGTGGCCGAACGGGAAGCGGGGCTCCTGCCGCATCATGTCGTAGAAGCGGTATCCGACCGCCGTGCCCTCGGTGTGGGCGACCGTGCCGTTGATGCCCGGGTAGGTCGCGGGCGTGGTGCCCGGCCCCTGGGTGGCGTCGACGGGGAAGGTGACCGGGAGGCGTCCGGCCGGGTCGCTGTCGCCGAAGAGGACGGCGGCCAGGGCGGTTCCCGTACCGCGGCCTCCGTACCACGCCTGCACTACGGCCTCGACGTCGCCCAGCCAGGGGGTGGCGACGGGCCCGTCCGTGTTGAGGACGACGACGGTGCGCGGATTCGCGGCGGCGACGGCGGTGATCAGGTGGTCCTGGTCGCCGGGCAGTTCGAGCCGGTCGTGGTCCATGGCCTCGCCCGCGACCCGGTTGACGAAGACGACGGCGGCGTCGGCAGCGCGGGCCGCCGTCACCGCCTCGGGGATCAGCGAGTCCGGCTGCCAGCCGAGGGTCAGTCCGCAGGTGCCGGTTTCCGCGGTGGCGTTGGTGTAGGTCATTTCCACGGAAACGGCGCGTCCGGCGGTCAGTTCGACGGTTCCCTGGAGCGGATAGTCGTAGGGGCCGAGGAAGAAGCGGCGCATCTGCCGTGTGCCGGAGGCGACCGTCCTGCCGTCGATGCCGAGTGATGCGGTTCCGGCGGGCAGCAGGGAGAAGCGGTGGAGGCCGGTGGTGGTCGGGGTCAGCGTGCCGGTCCACTTCGCGGACCACACCTGCGGGAGGTTCCCGACGGGCGGCGCGGTGAAGTCGATGGTCGCCTCGGTGCGGGTCGCGACCGGTGTGCCGGTCGCGTCGGAGCCCGCGTAGTAGGTGACTGTCAGGCCGGCCGCTCCGGTGGTGGTGCGCAGAACCGCCGAAGGGACCGGGGGGAGGGCGAGGTCGCCCCTGGTGCCCTGGGCGTGTGTGACCTTCACCGCCGTTCCGGCGCGGGCGCGGATCGCCTGGAGCGGGGTGGTCCAGGTGCCGGGGTCGACGTAGGTGGAGCCGGACACGCCGGTGAAGGTGTCGGTGCCTGCGGGGCCGATGACCGCCAGCGACCTCAGAGTGTTGGGCAGAGGGAGTGCCGAGGACCGGTTGGTCAGCAGCACGGTGGAGGCTACGGCGGCTTCGTGGGCGAGGTCCTTGTGCTCCCGCGTGCTGACCTCGTCGGCGGGGGCGGGAACGGGGTGGTCGATGAGGCCGTTGGCGAACATGGTGACGAGGACGCGACGGGCGGCGTCGTCGAGCCGGGCGGCCGGTATCGATCCGCCGGTGAGCGCCCCCGCCGGGATCTGTACGGCGCCGGGGCCGAGGCCGGCCAGGTCCATGCCGGCCCGGGCGGCGGCGACCTGGTCGTCTCCGGCCCAGAAGTCCGGCACGGTGTAACCCTGGAGCCCCAGGCCCGTTTTCACGTCGTCGAACAGGGCGGGGTTCCGCGTCGCGAACGTGCCGTTGATCTTCGGGTACGCCATCATCACCGAGGTGGTGGGAGCGGCGGCGATCACGCGTCGGAACGGCGCCTCGTAGACCTCGTGCAGGGCGCGGTCGCCGACCCGGGTGTCGGTGAAGAAGCGGTTGGTCTCCTGCGTGTAGGCGGCGAAGTGCTTGACGGTGGCCGTCACGTGCTGGGACTGGATGCCGACGGTGAGGGCCGCGCCCAGTTGTCCGGCAAGCAGCGGGTCCTCGCCCATGGCCTCGGCCTGCCTGCCGAAGTGCCAGGTCCGGATCAGGTCGACGGTGGGGCCGAGCAGGTTGTTGTACCCCTTGCCCCGTCCCTCGGCGCCGATCGCCTCTCCGATCCGGCCCGCCAGGTCCTCGTCGAAGGCGGCCGCCTGGGCGACGGGGACCGGGAACGCCGTGACCCCCGTCTCACCGCGCAGGCCGGCCGATGCGTCGGCCATGGTCAGGGCCGGGATGCCCAGGTGCGCGAGGGTGGCGAAGTCGCACCGCACGAGGGCCTCCTTCTCGGCGTCCGTCATACGCGCGAGCAGTGCGTCGGCCCGGTCCTGAGCGGCGCTGCCAGGGGCGGCGTGCGCGCTCCCGACGGGCGCCGCACAGGCGGCCAGGGCGGTGAAAGCGGCGGCTGAGAGGAACGTTCGTCTGTTCACAGCGGCTCTCCTGAGTGACATGGCGGCTGCGGAACACGCCGCCTCGGGGGTGGGCGAAATGAGGCCGGCCGAGGGTCAGGTCCCCGGCCGGCCCCGGCTCGGGGTCGATACGGTCTCCGGGCGGTGGCCGGTCAGGCCGCCTCTGCGGGGCTCTGCGTACGCAGGACGTGTTCACCGGGCCCCAGCGGAAGCGGTGCGCGGCCGGGGAGTTCGGCGGTCGCCGTGCAGCCGTCCGGCACCGTGATGCGGGCCGTCATGCCGTTGGCGGCGAGCTCCCAGGACAGTGACGCGGTGCCGTAGGGCGTCTCGTGGCGGGTCGTGGCCCAGGTGATGCCGCCGCCGGGGCGGGGACGGAAGGCGATGCTCCGGTAGCCGGGGGCGGTGGCGGTGATTCCGCCGACGGTCCGGTGCAGCCAGTCGGCGACTGCGCCGAGGGCGTAGTGGTTGAAGGAGGTCATGCCGCCCGGGTTGAGGGTGCCGTCGGGGCGCAGGCTGTCCCAGCGCTCCCAGATCGTCGTGGCCCCCATGGTCACGGTGTAGAGCCAGGAGGGGCACTCGGTCTGCAGCAGCAGGCGGTACGCGACGTCGAGGTGGCCGACGTCGGTGAGGGCGTCGCAGATCAGAGGGGTTCCGACGAAGCCGGTGGAGATGCGGGCGTCGTCGGCGAGGACGAGTTCGGCCAGGCGGTTGCCTGCCGGCGCACGCTGCCCAGCTGTGAGCAGGCCGAAGACGAGGGCGATCGCGTATGCCGTGGCGCTGTCGCTGGTCAAGTGCCCCGACGGCGTGACGTATCGGCGCCGGAAGGCCTCTGCCACCTCGTCCGCGAGCAGCGAGTAGCGTGCGGCGTCCTCCTGCTCGGCCAACTCGGCTGCGGCGAGGGCGAGGTGACGTGCGGAATGGGCGAAGTAGGCGGTGGCCACGAGGTAGCGGTCGGTACGGCCGGCGGCGGGGTCGTCGGGCGGTGCGGCCGGGTCGAGCCAGTCCCCCAGCTGAACTCCGGTGTCCCAGAGACGAGTCGGTCCTGCCCGGCGTTCGACCAGGTCGACCCATGCCTTGGCCATCGGGTAGTGGCGGCGGAGGAGTTCGAGGTCGCCGAAGCGCTGGAAGAGCGTCCACGGAGTGAGGGTGGCGACGTCGCCCCAGGCGGCCCCGGGGTGGATCGGCGTCCACATCGGCTCACCCGGGATGACGGGGACGTACCAGGGGATCGTTCCGTCGGGGAACTGTTCCAGCGCGACGTCGGTGAGCCATGAGTCGAGCAGTCCGGAACAGTCGTAGAGAAAGCCGGCCGTGGGGGCGAACACCTGGATGTCACCGGTCCAGCCGAGGCGTTCGTCGCGTTGGGGGCAGTCGGTGGGCAGGTCGACGAAGTTGCCGCGCATGCTCCACACGACGTTCTCGTGCAGGCGGTTGACCAGGGGATCACTGCACTCGAACCAACCGGTGCGGCGCATGTCGGTGTGGTGGACGCGGGCGGTGACCATGCCTGGCGTCAGCCGGCCCGGCCAGCCACTGATCTCGGCGTAGCGGAAACCGTGGAGGGTGAAGCGGGGTTCCCAGGTGAGCGGTCCCGTCCCGGCAAGGATCAGGGTGTCGACGGAGTACGCCTCGCGCAACGGGCGGGTGGCCGGTTCACCGTCCTGGAGGACCTCGGCATGTCGGAGGGTGAGGGTGGTGCCGGCCGGGCCGTCGACCGTGACACGGAGGCGGCCGACGAGATTCTGGCCGAAGTCGAGCAGGTGGCGGCCGTCTTCGGAGCGGGTGACAGCGACCGGGGCGATCTCCTGCGTGCAGCGTACGGGCGGTCCGAGAGGAGCGACGAGGGTCGCGGGGTCCCGAGTGCCGGTGCGGACGGTGGACCACTCCCCCGTGCCGGCGCCGCGGGGAGTGGCCCAGTCGGGGTCGTGGAGACGGGCGTCGAAGGTCTCTCCCTCGTACAGGCCGCTGGTGAGGATCGGCCCGGGTGCGGCGGTCCAGGTTCCGTCCGTGGCGACGACGCATGTGGTGCCGTCCTCGTACGTCATTTCCAGCTGCGCGATGAGCGACTGGTCGGTGCCGTAGATGTTGCGGGTGCCGCCGTCGAAGCCGTACTTGCCGCGGTACCAGCCGTCGCCCAGCCAGGCGCCGATGGTGTTCGCTCCCTCGGTGAGATGGGCGGTGACGTCGTGGGTGCGGTAACGCAGACGATGCGGATAGACCGTCCAGCCGGGGGCGAGTGCCTCGTCCCCGACGCGGTGGCCGTTGATCTCCACCTCGTACAGGCCGTGGGCGGTGACGTACAGACGGGCGCGGGCGACGGGACGGCCGAGGTGGAAGTCCTTGCGGACCCGGGCGGGGCGGCGATCGGCCTCCGGGTCCTCGTCCCAGTCGGCGCCCACCGGTACCGCCAGCCAGTCGACGGGATCGAGGAGTCCGGCCTCGACGGCGTTCGGTGCGCTCCATGCCGACGGTTCTCCGTCCGCGCCCGGGGCGCGGACGGAGAACCGTCGG
>NZ_JAELVH010000351.1 GCF_019399235.1 Streptomyces poriferorum
GCCACACCCCCCGCACCCGCTGACCAGCGGCACAACCCCGCACCCGCACCCGCAGAACCGCACGAGTTCAAGAAAGCAGAGCCGCTCTCCATGACCTCCCTCACCGACGCCGACGCCACCACCCCCGACGGTTACGGCGAACTGCGCGCCCAGCTCGCCACCCTCACCACCGAGGCATTCCGCCCCGAGCTCGCCGAGATCGACCGGCTGGCCACCGCGGAGATCGCCCGGATCATGAACGACGAGGACCGGACCGTGCCGGCCTCCGTCGCCGAGCTGCTGCCCGAGATCTCCGCGGCGATCGACGCCATCGCGGCGCGCATGACCCGCGGCGGCCGGCTGATCTACGCGGGCGCCGGCACCGCCGGCCGGCTCGGTGTCCTGGACGCCAGCGAGTGCCCGCCCACCTTCAACACCGACCCGGCCGATGTGATCGGCCTGATCGCGGGCGGCCCGTCCGCGATGGTCACCGCTGTCGAGGGCGCGGAGGACAGCAAGGAGCTGGCCGCCGCCGACCTCGACGCGCTGGGCCTGACCGCCGAGGACACGGTGGTCGGCATCTCCGCCTCCGGCCGTACTCCGTACGCGATCGGGGCCGTGGAGCACGCCCGCGCCCAGGGCGCCCTGACCATCGGCCTGTCCTGCAACGCGGACTCCGCACTGGGCGCCGCCGCCGAGCACCCCCTGGAAGTCGTCGTCGGCCCCGAGCTGCTCACCGGCTCCACCCGGCTCAAGGCGGGCACGGCACAGAAGCTCGTCCTCAACATGCTCTCGACGATCACGATGATCCGGCTCGGCAAGACGTACGGGAACCTCATGGTCGACGTGCGCGCCTCCAACGAGAAGCTCCGCGCCCGTTCCCGGCGGATCGTCTCGCTGGCCACCGGCGCATCGGACGCCGAGATCGAGGCCGCGCTGGCCGCCACCGACGGCGAGGTGAAGAACGCCATCCTGACCATCCTCGGCCAGGTCGACGGTCCCACCGCGGCCACGCTGCTGTCCGCGTCCGACGGCCACCTCCGCGCCGCGCTCGCCGCAGCCCCCCGCACCACCTGACCCTCCCGCACCACCTCCGCTCCCCGCACAGCAAGGCACCACGCACCATGGCTACAGAAGACAAGAACCGCGCCACTGCCGCCGCGATCCTTCCGCTCGTCGGTGGCGCCGCGAACGTCAGCTCCGTTGTCCACTGCATGACCCGGCTCCGGCTGGGTCTGCACGATCGTTCGCTCGTCCAGGACGAGGCACTGAAGGCCGTGCCCGCCGTCATGGGCGTGGTCGAGGACGACACGTACCAGATCGTTCTCGGTCCCGGTACGGTCGCCCGCGTCACTCCTGAGTTCGAGAAGCTCGTCAAGGAGGGCCAGGAATCGGCCCCGGCACCCGACCCGGCCGCCACCCCGCTCACCGCGGAGGAACTGGCCACGCAGGGCGCCGAGATGAAGGCGGCCAGGAAGGCGAAGAACGCCACCCCGTTCAAGCTGTTCCTGCGCAAGATCGCCAACATCTTCGTCCCGCTGATCCCGGCCCTGATCGGCTGCGGCATCATCGCGGGCCTCAACGGCCTGCTGGTCAACCTGGAGTGGCTGCCCTCGGTCACCCCGGCCCTGGCTGCGATGGCGTCCGGCTTCATGGCCCTGATCGCGGTCTTCGTCGGCTACAACACGGCGAAGGAGTTCGGCGGCACGCCGATCCTCGGCGGTGCGGTCGCGGCCATCATCGTCTTCCCGGGCGTCGCGAACATCGAGGCGTTCGGCCAGAAGCTCTCCCCCGGCCAGGGCGGTGTCCTCGGCGCCCTGGGCGCGGCGGTCCTCGCGGTGTACGTGGAGAAGTGGTGCCGGCGCTGGGTGCCGGAGGCACTGGACGTCCTGGTCACCCCGACCCTGACGGTCCTGGTCTCCGGACTGGTGACGATCTTCGGCCTGATGTACGTGGCGGGTGAGGTCTCCACCGCGATCGGTACGTTCGCCGACTGGCTGCTGTCCAACGGCGGTGCGGGCGCGGGTCTCGTCCTCGGCGGCTTCTTCCTGCCGCTGGTCATGCTGGGCCTGCACCAGGCGCTGATCCCGATCCACACCACGCTGATCGAGCAGCAGGGCTACACCGTACTGCTCCCGATCCTCGCCATGGCCGGTGCCGGCCAGGTCGGTGCCGCCATCGCGGTCTTCTTCCGCCTCCCGCGCAACGAGTCGATCCGCCGGACCATCAAGTCCGCCCTGCCCGCGGGCTTCCTGGGCGTCGGCGAGCCGCTGATCTACGGTGTCTCGCTGCCGCTGGGCCGCCCGTTCATCACGGCCTGCGTGGGCGGTGCGTTCGGCGGCGCGTTCGTCGGCTTCTTCAACCAGCTCGGCGACGCGGTGGGCTCCACCGCGATCGGCCCGTCCGGCTGGGCGCTGTTCCCGCTGCTGGACGGCAACCACGGCCTGGGTGCGACGATCGCGATCTACGCGGGCGGCCTGGTCGTCGGATACCTGGCGGGCTTCGTCGCCACGTACTTCTTCGGCTTCAGCAAGGACCTGCTGGCGGAGTTCAACGTCTCCCAGGAACCGGCCGCCTCCACGGTCACGGCCTCCGGCCCGGCCACGGTCGGCGCCGGCCCGGAGGCTCCCGCGAAGGAACCCGCGGGGGTCTGACGGACCACGGAAACCACGAGAACGGCGGCACCCCGGTGGGGTGCCGCCGTTCCGTTGTCCGACTCAGACCGGAAAGGCGTCCGTGGCGAGCGTGACGTCGAAGGGCGCCGGCATGACAAGCGGCTTGCCGAACGGCACGGGGTCGGAGCGCTTGTACGTACCGTCCTCGTTGGGCTCCGTGAACAGCGTGGCCATCGCCCCACGCGTGTCGAACCGGTCGATCAGCAGGTACATCGGCACTCCGGCGCGCGCGTAGGCACGGTACTTCTTGGTGCGGTCGTCGCGGGCGTCGCCCTTCGAGGTGATCTCGACGACGAGGAGTGCCTCGGAGACATCAACCGGATCGCTGCTCTCGGAGTCGGCGGCATCGATCAACTCGGCCGGCATGACCACGAGGTCGGGTACGTACAACTTGTCGAGGGGCGCCACGTGAACCCCCAGGGTCTGATAGATCCCCAGCTCTTCGGGCAGATTCGCGTAGAGACGGCGCTGGACCTTGGCGGCGATCCCGTTGTGATGCGCATGAGGCGGCGGTACCAAGACGATCTGCCCTTCGTCGATCTCGGCGCGCCACCCCTCGGGCACGTCCAGTTCCAGCCAGGTATGAAGCAGGTAGTCCCACGGGCGGCCTTCAGAGTCCTGCTGGTGTTCGACCATCGCGACGGTCATCGCGGGTCCCTTCTTCTGAAGCCTGTCCAAGGAACGTAGATCGACGATTCAGCGGCGCAGGGCCGCTTTCCTCAGCGTCCCACGATCGTGTGACCGACGCACCGAACACCCCGCACTCCAGGACGGGCCACCCGACAGCGCGCCGATTTCACTTTCTGCAATCACTTCGCTACCTTCCGTGACGAGCGACCATGATCATCATGGCCGCCCCGCACCCCTGGAGATCGTCATGCGACACCTCTTCACCAAGGCCGCAAGCCTCGCGGCCGTGGCCATGCTCGCCTTCACCGCGGCCCAGCCCGCCCAGGCCACCCAGAGCCGGGAGGGTGCGCGTGACGCGGCGGTCGCGCCCGCGTACTTCGAGATGACCGACATCACTCGGAGCACGTTCATCGTGAAGCTGGTCGAGGAGCGCCAGATCAACCACGCCAGGGCCCTGGTGAACGGTGAGACCACGGTCGAGCCGCACGTCGTCGGCCGCATCGTGAAGCGCCCGGCCGACTACAACCCGCGGTGGAGCTTCCACTACGACCCGCAGACCGTGAGCTTCTTCGACTACGCCATCGAGATCTGCGACGCGACGGTGCCGTACGTCGAGGACCACCTCGACGAGGCGGGCGGCCCCTTCCTGCCCGGAAACGTCTTCTGCCCCTGGACCTCGACGCTCGTCCGGGAAGTCCCGGCCCCGTAGCACCGGCTGCACGGCGGAAGGGCGGCACTCCGACAGGGGCGCCGCCCTTCCCCTGCGCTCACCGGCCGGAGGGGGCGGGCTCGACGGACCGGTTCCCCGTCCCGACGGTGACGAGGGCGATCCCGGCGCAGCACACCGTCAGCAGCAGGAGTTCGGCGGGCGAGGGGGCGGACTCGCCGCCCAGGGCCCAGTCACCGAGGCGGACGGTGAAGGGGACGGCCAGTTGCACGGCGGCCGTGAAGACCGGGCCGCGGAGCAGGATGAGCCGGTGCTGTACGAGGTAGGCGGGCGCGTAGACCGCGGCGCCCAGCAGCACGATGCCCCCGGCCGCCGTCGGGGTGGGCGGGTGCGCGATCAGCGCGGGCAGGGACATCGGGAGCAGCAGACAGGTGGCGGCGGCGAGCAGCACCGGCAGCACGGCGAGCGGCGGCAGCCCGGACAGCCGGTCCCGGTACAGGAATCCGTACACCGCGAAGGCGACGGTCGCGGCCGCCACGAGCAGCAGCCCCACCGCGTCGAGGTCCCCGGCATCCGCCCCCAGCGCCGCGTATCCGGCGGCTGCGGCGCAGGCCAGGAGCGCCCCCGCGGCCTTGCGGGGCCCTGACCGTTCGCGGAAGAACAGCGCGCCGACCGCCACCGAGGCGCACGGCATCAGCGCGACGACGAGGTTGGTGAGCGAGGTGCCGATGCGCGGGATGGCGAGGAGCGTGCCGGCCGCGTACCCGGCGAAGCCGAGCAGACCGAGCAGCCACACGGTCCCCGGCCGCGCGGCGGCCCGCCGCAGGTCGGCCCGGCCGCTCGCGGACGACGCGGCGACGGCGGTCAGGACCAGGCAGCACACGGCGGTACGGCCCACCGCCACGGTCAGCGGTTCCGTGCCGGTGACCAGAGCGCCGGAGAGCAGCCAGGTCCCGGCGAGCAGCAGCACGAGAACGACCGGCATCGCGGACCGCCTTTCCGGGAGGGGGGACGAACGGGTCAGCGTCCGGCCGGAGCCTGCGCCTTCACCATCTCCAGCAGAGCCTGGTGCGTCTCCCGGTCGGCCGCCGCGATCAGTCCGCCCGCACCGGTGTTCACCAGCAGGCCGCGGAGGTCCGTCACCACACAGCCGGCGGCCTCGCAGAGCGCGATCCCGGCGGCGAAGTGCACGCTGTCGCGCAGGTCGCCGTCGGTGACGTACGCGGCCCTGCGGCCGGAGGCGACCCAGGCCACGGCCAGCGTGGTGGAGACGACACGCGGCCGGAACCGCTGGGCGAACTCCGGGGCGGCGAGAAGGTGCACGGCCCGGAAGTCCGGTGCGTTCGGGAAGGGGGCGTCGAGATTGACGTCGACCAGCCGGGAGCCGGACGAGGGTGCCAACTCCTCGTCCGCACCGTCCCTCCGGACACGGGCATGTGTGCCGTCGGTCCAGAACACCTCGCCGCTGAAGGGGTCGGCCGACGCGGCCGCGGTGACGGTGGATCCGACCCGCAGGGCGACGTTCACCGCGACCAGCATGTTCCGCACGGCGTAGTTCAGCGTGCCGCACAGCGGATCGACCAGCCATCTGCGCTCCGCGCCGGCCGCACCGGTATCCCCGCTCTCCTCGCCCGTCACGGCGTCCTCGGGCCGGGCCGTCCGCAGCACGTCGAGAATGGCCTGCTCGGCCGCGAGATCGGCGGCCGTCGCGAAGTCACCGCCGGACTTCTCCGTACGCGACAGCACGGTCCCGAACATGCCACGAACCACCGCCGCCCCCGCCTGCGCCGCTTCGACGGCCAGTTGCGCATCGCTTGCCGTGCCCATGCTCACCATGCCCGCAGGCTATCGGCGGCTCCTGCCCACACGACCCCGGGCTCCGCCGCCGGCTATCGGCGGCTCCTGCCTCCACGGCACCAGGCTCCGCCGCCGGCTATCGGCGGCCGGCCCCCGCACGGCTCCTGCC
>NZ_JAELVH010000352.1 GCF_019399235.1 Streptomyces poriferorum
CGGTGGCGAGCAGCGCGCCGCTCTCGCCCAGGGTTACGGCGACCTGACGGACCAGCAGGCTCAACTTGGCGGCGGCGTCCGCAGGTTCCGGGAGTCCGGTGAGCAGCCGGGCCTCGTCCGCGTTGGGCAGCAGGAGGTCCGCGCCCTCGGTCAGGGCCAGGAAACGGTCGACGCCCAGCTCGGCGAGAAACCCGGCCGACGCCGGGTCGATGCTCACCGGAATGTTCCGCCGCCCGGCCTCCCGCAGGGCGAGCAGGGCCGTCGCACGGCTGGTCGTGGCGAAAAGGAGGTAGCCGGAGAGATGGAGGTGGGCGATGCCGTCGAGCATCGCGGGCGACCAGTCCTCGCGGGAGAGCCGCAGCACGGCCCCGCTGTCGGTGAGGAAGGTGCGCTCGGCGGACGGGTCGACCAGGGCGACGACGGTCCCCGTCGGCGCTTCGTCGTCCACGGCCAGCAGATCGCGCACTCCCGCCCGCCGGAGCCGGTCCCGGTGCCAGTCCGCGGAGTCGGCGCCGACGCGCGCCACCAGCCGCACGTCATGGCAGCCCGAACGAACCGCCCAGCAGGCCACGTTGGCCCCCGCGCCGCCGGCCCGCGTCCGGATCCGGGCCGCCGTGTCCGTGCCGTGGAGCAGCGTCGGACCGTGCCGCGCCACCACGTCCGTGACCACGTCCCCGACGACGAGAAGGCCGCCGGTCACCGGGCGGCCCAGGCCGTGGCGATCCGTGCCGCGAGCGCCACATTGCCGCGGACGGCCGCCAGGTTGGCCTCCAGCGACGCTCCTTCGGTGCCCCGCATCAGATGATCGAGCAGAAACGGCGTGACGGCCTGGCCGGCGATGCCACGCTCCCGGCACGCGTCCAGCGCCTCGGCCAGCACCCGGTCGTGCAGACCGGGATCCAGCTGTTCCTCCTGCGGTACGGGGTTGGCCACGATCAGCGCGGCCGCGGGGCCGCCGAGCGCGTCCTGCGCCGCCATGACCTCGGCCACCTCCTCGGGCGACCGGGCGGTCCAGTCGACCGGCTCGCCCGAACTGCTCAGATAGAAGCCGGGGAACCGGTCGGTGCCGTACCCGAGCACCCCCACCCCGAGCGTCTCCAGACGCTGCAGCGTGGCGGGCACGTCCAGGATCGACTTCACTCCCGCGCAGACCACGGTGATGCCGGTCCGGGCCAGCAGCCGCAGATCCGCGGACTCGTCCTGTGTCTCCGTCCAGCCCCGGTGAACGCCTCCGAGCCCGCCGGTCGCGAAGACCCGCAGGCCCGCCCGTGCGGCGAGGAACGCGGTAGCCGAGACCGTCGTGGCACCGCTCGCGCCCGTCGCCAGTGCCGGTGCGAGGTCCCGGTGCCCCAGCTTGCGCATCGCCGGGTCCTCGGCCACCCGCTCCAACTGGGCCTTGTCCAGGCCGACCCGGGCGCTGCCGTCCAGCACGGCGACGGTGGCGGGCACGGCGCCGGCCGACCGCACGATGCCCTCCAGTTCCTCGGCGACCCGCAGATTGCGCGGACGGGGCAGACCGTGCGCGATGATCGTCGACTCCAGGGCGACGACGGGCCGGTGCCCGGCCAGGGCGGCCCGCACCTCCGCGGAGAGTACGGGGGCGCGGGGGGCGGTGGCGGACGGCTCAGTCAGTGACATGTTCACATCCCTGTCGCGGACGGAGCGGGCTCAAACGTGTGCTCGCGCGGGCGGCCGGAAGACGCTGCCGCCCCGTTATCGTCGGGCCATGAACCCTCCGACCGACCGCCCGTCGCCTACGGTTCGGCACTTCTACGACGACCTGGCCGCGGACTACGACCTCATCTACGCGGACTGGGAGGCGAGCATCGCGCGGCAGGCGGACGCGCTCTCGGCGCTCATCGACGGAACGGCCGATTCCGGCAACGGGTCCGTCGGGTACGACGTGCTGGACTGCGCCTGCGGCATCGGGACCCAGGCGCTGGGGCTGGCCGCGCTGGGGTACCGGGTCACCGGCAGCGATCTGAGCCCCGTCGCGGTGACCCGTGCCGCGAGGGAGGCGGCCTCGCGCGGGCTGACGCTGCCGGTGACCGCCGCCGACATGACGACGCTCCCGTTTCGCGACGGCTCGTTCGACGTCGTCGTGTGCGCCGACAACTCCCTGCCGCATCTGCTCACTCCGCAGGCGGTACTGGCCGCGCTCGGCGAGATGCGAAGGGTGCTGCGGCCCGGCGGGGTGCTGCTGCTGTCCACCCGGCCGTACGACCGGCTGCGCCGCGAACGGCCGGCGTCCACGCCTCCGCAGGTCAGGAAGGGCGAAGGGGGACGGGTGGTCACCTTCCAGCTGTGGCACTGGCAGCCGGACGGCGAGCGGTACGACCTGGAGCATTTCCAGCTGCTGCCCGACGCACCGGCGGACTCCGACGGGGAGAGGGGCCGGGGGGACGGCTGGAACGTGCGTACGCGGCGCGCCTCGTACTGGGCGCTGTCGCAGGCGCAGCTCGTCGAGTTCGCGACGCGGGCAGGGCTGCGGGAGCCGATGTGGCACGAGCCCGACGAGTCGGGCTTCTTTCAGCCCGTCCTGGTGGCGAGACGTCCAGGGGCACTGGCTAAGGTGACCGGCCATGACCACATTTGATCAAGCCCCCGCCTCCTTCGCCGTGCACATCCCGGACGCCGTCCTCGAACCCGAACCGCTCGAACCCGGGCAGATCGTGTCGGGTGAGCCCGAGGTCACGGGCAAGGTGTTGTGGGAGTCGGCCGACGGCAAGCAGGTGCGCGGGATCTGGCAGATCACGCCGGGCGTGGTCACGGACACCGAGGCCAACGAACTGTTCGTGGTCGTCAGCGGGCGTGCGACCGTGGCGGTCGAGGACGGCGCCACGATGGAGATCGGCCCCGGGGACGCCTGTGTGCTGCGCGAGGGCGACCGGACGACGTGGACCGTGCACGAGACGCTGCGCAAGGCGTACCACATCACCCTCTGAGCGGTCCTGGGCCCGGCCTCGGGCAGGGCGGGCAGCCCAGGCCGTTCCCGCTCTCAGGCCGCGGCGCGGTGGGCGAGGCTCCGGCGCAGCGCCAGCGCCGCCATCGGCAGCAGCAGGCACGCTCCGGTCAGGTTGAGCCAGCCGTAGCCGGCCTGGGAGACGATCACGCCGGCGACCGCGCCGCCGATGCCCGCCGACGCGTTCATGGTGAGGTCCGAGAGCCCCTGCACTGCGGCGCGTGCCGCCTGCGGCACGGAGTCGGTGAGCAGCGCCGAACCCGCCACCAGGCCCGCGGACCAGCCGAGGCCGAGTACGAACAGGCCGGCCGCGGTCCTGCCGTGCGCGGCGCCCGCGGTGCCTGCCAGCAGTGCGGCGAGGGCGAGCAGCCCGGCGGCCAGCCCGATGACGGTGAGGCGGCCGAAGCGGTCCGCCAGCCAGCCCATCACCGGCGAGAACGCGTACATCCCGGCGATGTGGCCGCTGATCACCAGCCCGATCAGCTGGAGGTCCGCGCCGTGGTGGCCGAGGTCGACCGGCGTCATCACCATGATCGAGACCATCGCGGTGTGCGAGACGGTCACGGTCACCAGGGCGAGCCGGGCCATGGGTGAGGCCCGCACGGCCGCAAGACCCGCGCGCAGCGAACGGCCCCCGGCCGACCGGTTCTCCTGCGGGGCCAGGGCGCGCGCGGTGAGGAGAGGATCGGGCCGCAGCAGCACCGCGACCACGACGGCGGCGAGCAGGAAGATGCCGGCCGCCCAGACGAACGGGCCGGCCGTCTCCGAGACGGCGGTGCCCCGGAACACCCGGCCCGCCGGAGCCGCGATGTTGGGCCCGAGCACCGAGCCGATGGTGGTGGCCCAGATGACGGTCGAGATCGCCCGGCCGCGGCGGTCGGGTTCGGCGAGATCGGCTGCGGCGAATCTGGCCTGGAGGTTGGCCGAGGAACCCGCACCGAACCCGGCCATGCCGAGCAGCAGCAGCGGGAAGCTCTCCACGACGGTCGCCAGCACCACGAGGCCCGCGCCGAGCGCCCCGATCAGATACGCCAGCACGAGTCCGGGGCGGCGGCCCCGCGAGGTCATCAGCGCGGCCAGCGGCAGCGAGAGCAGCGCCGTGCCGGTCACCGACGCGGTGGGCGCGAGGCCCGACAGCGCCTCGGATCCGCTGACGCGCGTGGCCAGCACCGGGGCCAGGGCGATGCCGATGGGCACGCCCAGGCCGCCGAGTATCTGACTGGCGATGAGCACGCCGGACGTCCTGCGCCGGAGTGCGGGCAGGTCCGCTGCGGTGACCGGCCCGGCGGAGAGCGGTCCGTCAGGGGTGTCGGGAGCGTTGATGGTGTGGGGCACCGACGCAGTGTGCCAGGCGGCACGCAGGTCCGGACCCCCGCGTTCGATACCCGCGGGTCATGGCAGTCGTGTGCCGGATCCGGACACGCCCCAGCGGGGTCCCCAGGCGCCCCGCCGGCTCAGAACAACGGCTGCGGCAGCACACCCTCCAGAGCCAGCAGCTGCCGCTTGGTCTCCAGCCCGCCGCCGAAGCCGCCGAGCCCGCCGTCGCTCTCCACCACCCGGTGGCAGGGCACCACCACGGGCAGCGGGTTGGACCCCATCGCCGCGCCGACCGCCTGGGCCGCTCCGGGCCGGCCCACCCGGTCGGCGAGGTCTCCGTACCCGGCGACCGCGCCGTACGGCACGCCCGTCGCCAGTTCGCGGAGCACCTGGCGGTTGAAGCCGCTCGTCAGCGACCAGTCCAGGTCGAGCGAGAACTCCCGCAGCGTGCCCGCGAAGTACGCCGCGAGCTGGCGTATGGGCTCGGCCAGGCGCGCGGAGCCGGGTGACTCCACGGGTTCGGCGCCGAACCGGGTACGCAACCCGTCCAGCACCTTGTCCCGGACCGCCGGCCGGGCGTGGAAGGCCACGGTCACCAATCCGGCTCCCGTCGCGGCCAGCAGAAGCGGGCCGATGTCGCTGTCGACCACGGCCCACTCGACAACCCCGTCGTTGTTCATGGTCACCACGGTACGACCGCCCACTGACATTGATACTCGTAGCGGGTTCTGGTGGTCGTGGCTCTCCCGCTGACTGACGCCCTGCTGGGCTGTCAGCGGACGCCGGCTCCCGGTGGCCCCGGCGGTCAGCCGGTGGCCTCACGCACCACGTCGGGGGCGTTGGTGATGATGCCGTCCACGCCGTAGCCGGCCACCCGGAGGGCGTGCCCGGCGTCGTTGACCGTCCACGCGCTGACCTCGAGCCGCTTGTCGTGCGGGCCCTTCAGCGCGTGCACCGCCGCCACGTACTCGCCCGAGACCGAGGTGTACGCCGGGTTGATCTGGTCGGTGAACTGCGCGTAAGACGGCAGATCCGCGACCGCCGGAGTGCCGAGGAAGCCCGTGACGACGTCCGGGCGCTGCTCGTGCACCTTGCGCACGCTGCCGGCGCCGAAGCTCTGGATCACCAGACGGCCGCGGACGTGCTCGTGGTCGAGCCACCCCTCCTGGTGCAGGACCCGCAGGGTCGCCTGCTCGATTCCGGGGTAGGTCTCGGGGCTCTTGATCTCCAGGAGCAGGTTCTGGCCGTTGCGCCCGATCCGGTGCAGGTACTGGCGCAGCGTCGGCACCCGGGCCCCGGCGTACAGCGGACCGAACCAGCTGCCCGCGTCCAGCCGGGCGATCTCGGCGGCCGTGAAGTCCTTGACCGCCCACGGAGCACGGTCGGGGAAGACCTCCTCGGCATCCGTGGTCCGCTTCAGGGAGGTGTCGTGGATGACGACCAGCACGCCGTCACGGGTCAGCTGGACGTCGTTCTCCACCCAGTCGAAGCCCAGGACGTCGGCCTTGTCCACGGCCGCCAGGGTGTTCTCCGGGGCGTATGCCGACGCACCCCGGTGGGCGATGACGATTGGGGCGTCCGTCCGGCCCCGGGCCACGTCGGCCGGCGTGCCGGACGCCGGTGCCGACGGCCGTCGCGGAGGGGGCGGCGACGGTGTGGGCGACTGACGTGGTGCGGCCGGCCGGGGTGGCGTCCGTGCCCGGCGTCCCGGCGGCCGTGCTCGACAACAGCAACGCGCCGGCGCCCAGCAGGGCGACAGCAGCGGCGGAGGCGGTTGCGGTGCCTGCGTTCACGTGGACTCCTTGCTTCAGAGTTACGGACGGCCCGAGGGTCCCAGCCGTCCCCGAACAGGGAAGGGGCGACGGATGGCCACGACGTGAACGCACCTCGGGGACCGGGTCACGGGCCGCCGCCCCTGTCGATAAAATGCAGCTCTTCTGTTTGTCTGCCGGGCCTTGCGCCTTAGGGTCATCCGAACCCGGGCTTCTGCGAAGGGCGTACGAGCATGCAGGGCACAATCGACGGCTTCGGCTACGGGGCGGTCACTCCCGTGGCCGCTTTCCTCATGGCCTGTCTCGGCGCGGCCCTGGGCCTGCGCTGTACCACCCGGTCACTGCGTACCGAGCGTTCCTTCAAGGCCGGCTGGCTGGCCATGGGTGCGACCTCCATAGGCTCCGGCATCTGGACGATGCACTTCATCGCGATGGTGGGGTTCACCGTCGAAGAGGTGCCGATCGGCTACGACAAGCCGATCACCTACGCCAGCCTCGCCGTCGCGATCGTCATGGTCGGTATCGGGATCTTCCTGGTCGGGTACCGCGGCGCCACCCGCATGGCGCTGGTGACGGGAGGAACGATCACCGGACTCGGTGTGGCCTCCATGCACTACCTCGGCATGG
>NZ_JAELVH010000353.1 GCF_019399235.1 Streptomyces poriferorum
GGCGCGCCATGGACCTGCTGAGGAACTCCGCCGCGTCGCCGGTCGGCAGCTCACGCGGCGTGAAACGGGCACCCGTCGGATACGGCTCACTCACCCGGTCGACCCGGAACGTCCGCCAGTCCTCCCGCTCCAGGTCGTACGCGACGAGATACCAGCGCCACCCCGTGCTGACGAGGCGGTACGGCTCCACCTGCCGCCGCGTCTCGGCGCCGTCCCCCGCCCGGTACGCGAACCGCAGCCGCTCCCGCCCGGTGACCGCCGACGCCATCACGGTCAGCGTCTGCGGGTCGATCGTCGAGCCGTCACCCCGGGCCAGCGGCATCGTCGCGTTCTGCAGGGTGGAGACCCGGTGGCGCAGCCGTGAGGGCAGTACCTGTTCCAGCTTGGCCAGGGCCCGTACGGAGGCCTCGTCGACGCCCTCGATGGCGTGGCCGGCCCCGGCCCGCAGCCCCACCGCGATGGCCACCGCCTCCTCGTCGTCCAGCAGCAGCGGCGGCATCGCCGCACCGGCCACGAGGCGGTAGCCGCCGACCGAGCCGCGCGACGCCTCGACGGGGTAGCCCAGGTCGCGGAGCCGGTCGATGTCGCGGCGGATGGTGCGCGCGCTGACGTCGAGCCGGTCGGCGAGTTCACTGCCCGGCCACTCACGCGGCGTCTGGAGCAGTGACAGCAGATTCAGCAGTCGTGCCGGGGTGTCGGTCATGTCACCCAGGATGCCCGTCCATTGGGTCACGACCTGACCTAATCGACGTTTAACTTCTTCATATGACTTCTTCCGCATCCCAGCCGTCGCCGGCGGCGGTTCCCACGGCGTCCCCGGACGCGTCGGACCGCCGACGGTGGTTCGCGCTGGCCATCGTGATGACCGCGGCCTTCATGGACCTGGTCGACGTCACGATCGTCAACATCGCCATCCCGAGCATCAAGGCGGACACCGGAGCCTCGTTCAGCTCGATCCAGTGGATCACCGCCGGATACGCCCTGGCCTTCGCCGCCGGTCTGATCACCGGTGGGCGGCTCGGTGACATCTACGGCCGCAAGCGGCTCTTCCTCATCGGGATCGGCGGCTTCACCGTGGCCTCCGCGCTCTGCGGGTTCGCCGCCAACCCGGAGATGCTCGTCGCCTCGCGCATCCTCCAGGGCGGCACGGCCGCGCTGATGGTGCCGCAGGTGCTGTCCATCGTGCACGCCACCTTCCCGGCCCACGAGCGCGGCAAGGTCTTCGGCCTCTTCGGCGCGATCGTCGGCCTCGGCGCCGTGTCCGGCCCGCTGCTCGGCGCACTGCTCACCGAGTGGAACATCGCCGGCCTCGAATGGCGCCCGATCTTCCTGATCAACCTGCCGGTCGGCATCGCGGGCCTGATCCTGGGCCGGAAGTTCATCACCGAGTCCAAGGCGCCGAAGGCGCTCCGCCTCGACCTGGTCGGTGTGGTGCTGGTGACGCTGGGGATGCTCATGCTCATCTACCCGCTGACCCGCGGCGAGGAGCTCGGCTGGCCGCTCTGGGGCTACCTGTCGATGGCCGGCAGCATCGTGGTCTTCGCCGGTCTCGTGCTGTTCGAGCGGGTGAAGGCGCGCCGGGACGGTTCGCCGCTGGTCGAGCTGTCGCTGTTCCGGGTCAAGAGCTTCGCCGCGGGCATCGCCGTGCAGCTGACCTTCGGGATCGGCCTCGGGATCTTCTTCCTGGTCTGGACGCTGTACATGCAGGAGGGGCTCGGCTGGAGCGCGCTGCGGGCCGGTACGACCGGTATCCCGTTCTCGATCGCCGTCTCGTTCGCCGCCGGTATCTCCGTACAGAAGCTGGTGCCGCGCTTCGGCCGCAAGGTGCTCCAGGCGGGGGCGCTGCTCATGATCGCCGGTCTGCTGCTCTACATCTGGGAGTCCGGCCGCTACGGCATGGCGATCACGTCCTGGCAGATGGCGCTGCCGCTGGTGGTCATGGGCGTCGGGATGGGACTGATCGTCGCCCCGCTGGCCGACGCGGTGCTGTCCGAGGTGCCCAAGGAGCACGCGGGATCGGCCTCCGGGCTGTTCAACACGGTGCAGCAGATGGGCAACGCGCTGGGGCTCGCCCTGGTCTCGGTCATCTTCTTCGGGACGATGGGTGACAAGCTGACGCCGCCGGAGATCGGTCCGGCGTTCGCCGACGCCTTCGAGCACTCGCTGTGGTGGGTGGCCGGCGTACTCGCGGTGATCTTCCTGGTGATGTTCGCGCTGCCGGCCCGTCCGAAGGAGCACGTGGAGGGCGGCGACGAGAGCGCCGAGCCGTTCGACGAGCCCGTCCAGGAGCCCGTGCTGACGCACTGAGCGGGCGGAGCGGAAGCGGAAGACGGAAGAACCGACGGTGCCCGCACCCCCGGCGGGGGTGCGGGCACCGTCATGTCCGTACGGGGCCGCGCCGTGCGTCAGCAGATGCGTGTGCGGCTCTCCATCGCGCCGCGCGCGGCCTCCTCGTCGCCGTACACCTCGCACATGTGACGGCCGTCCGGCGTCGCCGTGTGCTCGACCTCCCACAGGCTCGTCTCGCTGCCGTCGAGCAGCAGGAAGGCGTGCTCGTACAGCGTGAACCCCGCGTCCCGCCCGTCCACCTGGCACTGCCGGCCGAAGATCTGGGTGATGTGGTGGGCGAAGGCCGCCCGCAGCAGGAGGGCCGTCTCCTCGCCCGGCCCGTTCCGGTTCTCCGCCCGGCGCAGCACCCGGCGGGCGTGGTCCGCGGAGTTGTCCGGGGCGTACATCCGGGGCAGCGGGGCCGGGGGCGCCGCCATCAGGGCGTCGATGATCTCCAGGTCGGCCTGCGGTCCGTCGTGTCCGAAGACCGGGCCGTCGCAGAAGCCGCCGGTCAGCCGGGCCGCCGCGACGTGGGCGTCCGCCTCGTCGTCGTACAGCTCGTGCTGGAGCGGGCCCGGCTCCGCGCCGTGCCCCGGGCCGCGCGGGGCGGCTGCCTGGCGGGGGCCGCAGTGCACGAGCTCCCACAGAGCGAGCGGCGTGCCGTCGGCCAGCAGATAGGTGTGCCGGTAGGTCTCGCGGTGCAGGGCGGGGCTGTGGTGCGAGGAGTGCAGGGAACTGCTGTGGGCGAGCGCGGTGCCGAGCCGCTCGACCGTACTGTCGGGCAGGTCGAACGAGTTGAGAGCCCGTCGCAGGATTCGCTCGAGGTGCTGCTCGGTTGTCTCGTACGGATCGCTCAAGGTGCTGTCTCCAGGCCGTCGCCGCGTGTGACTTGGTGCGTGCTCAACGTAGTCCCTGGGTCTGACATCGTGACCGGGGTTGGGAAAAACGTACGGTGCACGCAGAAGGTTCCCGCTGTTCGCCCGAACTTCCCTACGTGGACGGCGAGTCGGCTTCGCGCCCCGTATTGTCCGGTGACTGTGCCGATTGCCGTGGTGTGTCGTAGAGGTCGCCGTACGCGAGGTATGTGCCACCGCCGGTGCGGCCGTTGACGCTCGTGGCCGCCCGTGCCGCCTTCACGATGGCCCGGGTCACGGCCTCCGCACCCGCCGCCAGCAGGTCGTTGAGTGCGAGCGGGTTCGCCGGATCCAGCGTGCGGACGCCGGTGGCCAGGGCGAAGACGGTGTCCCCGTCGCTCATCAGGTGGACAGGTCGGATGGCGCGCGCCAGCCCGTCGTGCGCCGTCCCCGCGAGCTTCTGCGCCTGCGCGCGGCCGAGTTCGGCGTCCGTGGCGACGACGGCGAGCGTGGTGTTGAGCGGGGGGCGCGTGTTCGCGTCGTGCGCCTGCGCCAGGCGCCGTCGCGCCTCCTGGTGGACCTCCGGCGCGGGTGCGACGGCCGGCTCGGCGCCCCCGTACTCCCCGTACAGCACCCCGGTACGGGGATCGAGCACGGAACCCGCCGCGTTCACCACGACCAGGGCGGCCACCGTGATCCCGGACGGCAGCAGGATGCTCGCCGTGCCCACCCCGCCCTTCAGCTGCCCGGCGACCGCACCCGTGCCCGCGCCGACGCAGCCCTCCGCGACCGCGGCCCCGGGCTCCGAGCGCGCCGCGTCCTCCACCGCGGCCCGGCCGGTCGAGGCATCCGGCCGGGCCCGCCAGTCGCCGCCCCTGCCCAGGTCGAAGACGCAGGCCGCGGGGACCACCGGAACCACCTGGGACGGATCGGCGCCGACCCGCACGCCGCGCCCCCGCTCCTCCAGCCAGGCCATCACCCCGGACGCCGCGTCCAGGCCGAACGCGCTGCCACCGGTGAGGACCACGGCGTCGATGCGCTGCACCAGATTGCGCGGATCCAGCGCGTCCGTCTCACGGGTGCCCGGTCCGCCGCCGCGTACGTCGACGGCCGCGACAGCTCCGCCCTCGGGCGCCAGGACCACGGTGGTGCCGCTCAGCGCCCCCGCGCCCGCGACCCGCGCATGCCCGACGCGGATCCCGGCCACATCGGTCAGCGCGTCCCTCCGGTGCGGCGCCGGTGAAGGTGACGGCGTGGGGTCTGGGGTGTCCTGGCCGGTCATCCGGTGCTCCTTCGTGGTGCGGATGGCTGACTGCTCGGTGGTGCGTCGTGAAAGTACCCGCCGGACAGCGAGGGGAAGCAGGGTGGGCCGAAACCCTCGTGAATGCATTCACAAGTAAACGACGGTTCAAAGCCCCTGAAGAAGAACGCCCCGGTTCGGGTGGTGAATACGTCAAGTCCTGGGGCCGTGCCACCTGTCGCGAGGCGGCCGGCCGGCCGGCCGCTGGAGCCCGTCCCGGACTTCGCCCACCGCCTCGCCGCTCCCCGCAAGGAGGAGCACGGCCCGCTTCGTGCCGGCCCCCGACGCGGTCCCCGACCCGGCTGACGTCGACGGGGTCGAGGCCTTCGCCGCCTCCCTGGGCAACGTCTCGCGGGTGGACGTCCTCCCGCTCGCAAGCTCGGCGAGGCGAAGTGGCGGGCGCCGGACAGGGCGCCGGACAAGGCGCCGGACGAGCCGTTCACCCTCCATGACGCACCCTCTCCCACTCTCGGGCAGGTCACCTCGCCCGCGAGATCTTCTCCTCGCACGGGCTGTACGCCGTGTGAGGAGAAGTCGAACGCGCACCCCGATACCGCCGCACCACGACGCGCTCACCCCGTAAGGCCATAAAACAGGACTAATATCCCCATACGGCCCTACGCTGACGGCGTGACCGAGCCACCAGAAGCCTCTGCCGCAGCAGCGCAACCCGCCCCCGGTGATCCCACCGGTTCCTCCGGCGCGGCCGTTGCCCCGCCGTCCGCCGGCGGATCCGCCCGCTCCGGAGCCGCCGTCCCCCGTTCCGTCACCGCCCGCGCGACGGCGGCCGGGGTGATCGTCTCCCTCCTGCTGATCGTGGCCATCGTGCTGGGCAGCAGGTTCCTGGAGAACTTCGACTCGGCGCTCCTGCCGTACGCCGTGGCCACGGTCTTCCTCGCCTTCGGCGTCGCCTACCGCTACACGGTCTGGGTCTCCGCTCCCGGCGCCCGACGGCTGTTCAAGAAGGGCTGGGGCAGCCTCTTCTCGGTCGAGAACTTCCGTAGGGCTCCCACCGCCCTGCCGAAGATGATCGCCACCTACCTCGGCTTCCAGAAGTTCCTCGGCGCCCGCTCCCACGCCCGCTGGGCCGCCCACCAGCTGATCTTCTGGGGCTGCATCCTCGCGTCCCTGATCACCTTCCCGCTGACCTGGGGCTGGTTCACCTTCACCTCGGGCACCGGATCCGGGCCCGGCTACGAGATGCGCATCTGGGGCTTCAAGATCGTCGGCTTCGATTCCCTGGACATCCTCGGCTGGCTGATGTTCCACGGCCTGGACATCGCCGCCGTCCTCGTCATCCCCGGCGCCTCCTACTTCCTGTGGCGCCGGATGAAGGACCGCGGTGCCATCACCGGCCAGCGGTTCGGCTACGACCTCGTGCCGCTCATCGCACTGATCGTCATCTCCGTGACGGGCCTGCTCCTCACCTTCTCGTCGATCTTCCTGCACGGCGGCGGATACGAGTTCCTGGCGATCCTCCACATGGTCTCCGTGGTCTTCACCCTCATCTACATCCCGTTCGGGAAGTTCTTCCACATCGTCCAGCGCCCCGCCGCCGTGGGCATGCAGCTGTTCAAGTACACCGGCCGGCAGGACCAGGAGGTCTTCAGCTGCCGCCGCTGCGAGGAACCCATCGACACCACCCCGTACGTCGAGAACCTCCGCGGCACCATGCGCGACCTCAGCCTCGACTTCGACGAGTGGGCCGAGTACTGCCCGCGCTGCAAGCGGGTGCTGCGCGGCAGCGCCTATCTCTCCCAGGTGAAGAAGGGCTTCAAGTGACCGCGGACCCGCGAGCAGCCGACACCCGTGCGGTCGTCCCCCTCGACCCCTCCCTCGCCCCGCCCGGTACCCGCGCCTTCCGCGACGCCGGCGGCATT
>NZ_JAELVH010000354.1 GCF_019399235.1 Streptomyces poriferorum
GTTGTCGGGGGTTCCGTGGGGGGAACATGCATGCGGGTACGTCTCCTGAGTCGTGGTACGTGTGACACGACGAGCTCTTCGGAAAGCCTCTGAGAGCGCTCTCCGACGAGAGTCGATGCTTCCGCCGTCACCTGGGAAACGTCAAGAGGTGTGCAACAGAAGCCTCGTCCAACCTCTCCATGCGCAACAATTAACGCCAGCAGAAAGGCAATTGACCCGTTCTGCGCTCAGTTAGGAGTGCGGTTGGCTTCAGGAGATTGACGAGATCGTCCAGCCGAGCGCCCGCCTTTCGGGGGCGGGCGACCCGGCTGTTCCAGCACGCCGCCCGCCGCCGCCGGACGACCCGCGGCGACCCGCGGCGACCCGCGACGACCATCAACGAGCTGCAATGAGCGGCAACGAGCGACGAAGAGCGGGAACGAGTGGTGGCGAGCGACGGGAGTGGCAACGAGCGGCGCCGAGAGAGCCTCAGGCCATGACGACCGAGTAGCTGTCCAGGGTGACCCAGGTGATGTCGTTCGAGGCCGTGGCGCCGAAGACGGTGATCTTCCCTGCGGTGTTGACCTCCACCCGACAGGAGTTGACGCCGAGCGAGTTGTTGCGCGGGCAGACGCCGCGCATTGTCTTCGGCACGGTGATGGCCGCGGGCAGGGTGCCGAGCGCGGCGTCGGCCGTGAAGGCGCAGGTGAATCCGCCGCGCATCTGAAGGAAGTCCGTGCCGGCGATCTTCACCACGCGGGCGGCCGGGGCATCGGTTGCGGCGGTGACGGCCGCCGCGAGGACGATCGGCTGCCAGTCCTGGACGACGCTGATACCGCCGGGCACGTCGGCCGCGGCGGCAGGGGCGGCGATCATCGGGGCACTGACCGCCGCTGCGGGAACGGCCACGGCTGCGGTGAGCAGGGCACGGCGGCTGGTACGGCTCTGGGACATGTCTGATCCTCCGGGATCGTGGAAGCGTTGACGTGGCTGGGCGCCGGGAGACGGGCAACGGGCAACGGGAAACGAGTGACAGGCGACAAGCGACAGGCGACGGACGGCGGGCAACAGGCGGCAGACGGCAGGCGGCAGGCGGCGGGCGCCGGGCAACGGACGACAGGCTGCGGACGCCGGGCAACAGACGACAGGCGGCGGGCGACCGTCAGAGCCAGGCGGCCGAGAAGTTGTCGAGGTCGATCCAGGAGATCCTGTTGTCCGCGGTCGGGCCGAACACCGAGAGCTTTCCGGCTGAGTTGGCCTCGACCCGGCAGACGCAGCGGCCGTCATGGTTGTTGCGGGTGACGTTGGCCCGGACCGTACGGCTGGGTGTCAGCACCGGCGGAAGCTGTGCGAACTGGCCCTCGGCGGTGAGGTCGCAGTCGAAGCCGCCGCGGAGCTGGAGGTACGTCGTCCCGGCGAGGTTCACCAGGCGCCCGCGCGGGCTCATCACGCCCGTCTGCGCTGTCACTCCGGACACGGGTGGGATGGCCGTCCAGTCCGTCAGCAGCTTCACGCCCTGGACCGGGGCATCCGTGGAGAGGAAGCAGATCGTCTCCTCGCGCGGCGTGGTGTGGCTGCCGCTGAAGCCGAAGAGCAGCCGTGCCTCGTCACCCATCGGCTCGATGCACAGGCCTTCCGGCTCCCGGCGGTCCAGTCCCGGCACGGCGGTGATGTGCTGGGGCCCCGCCACGACGGAGCCGTCCGCCCAGGAGAGGGCGGTGAGATGGGTGTTGTTCTGGTCGGGGCTGCCCGTGTAGAGGTAGAGGTACTCGCCGAGCGACGCGAAGCCCTGGAAGGTGTCCCAGAGCGTGGGGACCTCCGCCTTCGAGGGGTGCGCGATCGTCCTGGTCGCGGTCCAGGTGACCTCACCCGTCACCGGGTCGATGGGGTACTGACTGAAGAAGTACCCCTGGGCGGTCTGGTACCTGACCGTGAGGCGGTGGTACACGGGATCGACGTTCGGAGCCGTGAAACGGGCATCCGCCGCGGGACGGAACGGTGCCGAGACGACGGACGACGTCATGGTGACCGTCTGCCCCGGCAGATAGGGCACCCGGGCGACGCGGGTCCCGAACTCCTTGTACAGCGGCCCGGCTTCGGTCCACAGGTACGTCTTGCCGCCGATGTGCTGCGCACCGATCTGATAGCCGTGACCGAAGCCGTTGAGGTGCATGTAGTCGATCGGGCGCCCGGTTGTGCGGTTCATGCGGTAGACGCACAGGTTGCCGTACTCCAGGGCATCCCGGATCTGCACCACGAAGAGATCGTGCGTGACCGGATCGACGGCCATGGCCTGACCCGCCCGCGTGTGCGTTTCATGGTCGAGCGGCGTGCCGCTGAGGATGCGGCCCCAGGGGCCCGCCAGATCTATGAGGTCCGAATGTGCCACGAAGAAGGTCCCCTCCCTTGCGGTCCGGTGTGGACCGCACGGTGGTGATCGTATGGCGGAGTTCGTCCGGATGGTGGCCTCCGCTCCGGATGGTGGCCTCCGCTCCGGAGGCGGTTCCCCCTGGCACGCGGCGGGCGTTCTCGCCGCTGGGCGCGGGCGCGGGCGCGGGCGCGGGCGGGAGCGGCCGCGGACGCGTGTGCGGACGGGCGAGGGAATCACCTGGCCGGCACCTTGGTCAGGTGGGGTGCCGGCCAGGAGTCATGGGGAGGGCGTGCGTCAGGAACGCGTGCCGGGGGCCCGGGTGATGCGGGCGATCGCCTCGGTCGTCAGGGCCCGGTCGTGAGGTTCCGTCTCCAGGGCGCGGTGGATGGACAGGCCCTCGATCAGGGCGTCCAGCTGACGTGCCGTCGCCGGGTCGAAGTGCCATTCGAGGGCGACGCGGCTGCGGCGCATCCACTCCCGGGTCAGTTCGCGGTAGGCGGGCTTGCGGGCGGCCAGGGTGTACAGCTCGTGGGTGAGGACGAGCTCGCGCTGGTTTCCGCCCGACAGGTGGTGGACCAGACCGGCGACCGCCTCCCTCGCCTCGTCGGGCGTGGTGGCCGCGCCGATCCGCTCCTCGAAGACGGCGACGATGCTGCTGGAGAAGCGCGTGAACGCCTCCCGCAGCAGCTCGTCCATGCCGCCGAAGTGGTACGTCATCGAGCCGAGCGGCACACCCGCACGCGCGGCGACCTTGCGGTGCGAGGTCCCGGCGACCCCCTCCTCCGCGATCAGGTCGAGCGCGGCGGTGATGATGCGCTCCCGCCGCTCGGGGTCGTTCTGTCCGGTCGCCACGGTGTTTCCTTCTGCCGAGAGTTCTAGATCGAGCGGATCACCCGGGCCGGGTTGCCGACCGCGACCACGTTGGCGGGGACGTCCTTGGTCACGACGGCTCCCGCGCCGATGACGCTGTTGTCCCCGATGGTCACCCCGGCCAGCACGATCGCGCCGCCGCCCAGCCAGACATTGTCGCCGATGGTGATCGGCCGCGCCGCCTCCAGCTTGTCCCGGCGCGGCTCCGGCTCCACAGGGTGGGTGGGGGTGAGCAGCTGGACGTTCGGCCCGATCTGGCAGTCGCGGCCGATCGTGATCGGGGCGACGTCCAGGGCGGTGAGGTTGTAGTTGATGAACGTGTCCTCGCCGACCGTGATGTACGAGCCGTAGTCCACGTACAGCGGCGGCCGGATGTGCGCACCCGCACCGAGACCGCCCAGCAGCTCGGCTACCACGGGCTGCGCGGCGTCGGGGTCCTCGGCGTACGCCGCCAGATACCGGGCGGCGAGGCGCACGGCGCGCCGCTGGGCCTCCACGATGGCCGGGTCGTCGGCGATGTAGAGGTCCCCGGCGAGCATCCGCTCATGGTTCGTACGCGGGTCTCCCGCGAAGTGGTCCGTCATGGGTACGATCGTACACTCCTGGGGCGTACGATCGTACGCTCCTGCTGAATCCCCTCCTGGACTGCCGAGGCCCGCTTCATGGATGCCGCCACACGCCGCCGGCGTGCCGCCCTGTTCCTCTTCATGCTCGCCGCCGGAACCGGCATGGCCTCCTGGGTGGCGCGCACCCCGGCGGTCAGGGACGGACTCGATGTGTCCACCGGTGCGATGGGCCTGGTGCTCTTCGGGCTCTCCACCGGTTCGATGGCCGGCGTGACCTCGTCCGGTCCGCTCGTCCGCCGTTACGGGGCACGGGCCGCCATCACCGTCGGTGCGGCGCTGATCGTCGCCGGGCTGCTGGTCGTAGCGGCGGGCACGGGCCTGGCGCTGGCGGGCGGGGTCTTCTGCGGACTGGCCCTGTTCGGCGGCGGGATGGGGCTGGCCGAGGTCGCGTTCAACATCGAGGGCGCGGACGTGGAACGGGTCATCGGCCGGCCCGTGCTGCCGGTTCTGCACGGCTGCTTCAGCCTGGGCACCGTGATCGGGGCGCTGCTCGGCATGGCGCTGACCGCGGCCGCGATACCGGTCGGCCTGCACCTGACGGCCGTCTCCCTGCTCGTCGCAGCCGCCGCGGTCCTGGCCGTCCGGGCGCTCCCGCACGGCACGGGCAAGGAGGCGGCCGGTATCTCCGGACCGGGCGGATGGCGGGGCCAGCTGGCCGTGTGGCGGGACCGGCGGCTCGTCCTCATCGGGGTGATCGTGCTGGCCATGGCCTTCGCGGAGGGCGCCGCCAACGACTGGCTGCCGCTGCTCATGGTGGACGGCTACGAGGTGAGCGCCACCGCCGGCTCGCTGACCTTCCTGGTCTTCGCCGCCTCGATGACCCTCGGCCGCTTCGCCGGCGGCCCCCTCCTGGAACGCTTCGGCCCCGTCCAGGTCGTCCGGATCAGCGCCGTCGTCGCCGCGCTGGGCCTGGCGGTGGTGATCGTTTCGCCGAGTCCGGCGATGGCGGGCGCGGCCACGGTGCTGTGGGGGCTGGGCGCCTCGCTCGGTTTCCCGGTCACCGTGTCCGCGGCGGGTGACCACCCGAGCGATGCGGCCGCGCGGGTCGGCGCGGTGTCCACCGCGGGCTACCTCGCCTTCCTCGTCGGTCCGCCCGCGCTCGGCTTCCTCGCCGACCACGTCGGACTCCGCCTCACGATGACGGTCGTCCTCGCCCTGCTGATCGTCGCGTCCACACTGGCCGGTGCGCTCGGGAAAGCCCCGCGCGCCGAGGCGAAGCCCGTCACCGCGTAGGGCCTCTCGTCCGGATCGGGCGGGGCCAGCGGGGGCCGGCCCGGTCCGAACGAAAGACGCCGAGGGCTGTCCCGCCAGGAACGGCGGGACAGTCCTCAGCTCGGTCCCCGGTCCCACACCTCGGTGCTGTGCGCCGCGACCAGCGCGCCGATCCGCTCCAGCATCTCCGAGTCCGGCAGCGGGTCGAGGCGGCGGCCGTCCCGCAGGCGCAGCGCCACCAGGCCGTCCGCCGCCTCCGCCGCGCCGATGACCACCTGGTACGGCACCAGCCGGGCCTCCCGGATCCTGGCCCCCAGGCTGCCGCGCTCCCGGCCGGAGACCTCCGCGCGCAGCCCGAGCGCGGCACAACGTCCGGCCAGGGACTCGGCGTTCGGAAGTTCGGCGTCCGAGACCGGCAGGATCGCCAGCTGGACCGGTGAGAGCCAGGGCGGGAACGCGCCGCCGTGCTGCTCGATGAGGTGGGCGACGGCCCGCTCCACGCTGCCGATGATGCTGCGGTGGACCATGACCGGCCGGTGTTTCGCCCCGTCGGCGCCGATGTAGTGCAGATCGAACTGCTCCGGCTGGTGGAAGTCGACCTGGACGGTCGACAGGGTCGACTCGCGGCCCGCCGCGTCGGCGACCTGGACGTCGATCTTCGGCCCGTAGAACGCGGCCTCGCCCTCGACCGCCTCGTACGGCAGCCCGGACGCGTCGAGGACCTCGGCCAGCAGGGCGGTCGAGCGCTGCCACATCTCCGGCGCGGCGACGTACTTCCCGCCCGGCCCCGGCAGCGAGAGCCGGAACCGGGCCGGGCGGACGCCCAGCGCCTCGTACGCCCGTCGGATCATGTCCAGCGCGGCCCGCGCCTCCCCGGCGACCTGGTCAGGGGTGCAGAAGATGTGGGCGTCGTTCAGCTGGATGGCCCGGACCCGGGTCAGACCGCCGAGCACTCCGGAGAGCTCGGAGCGGTACATGCCGCCCAGCTCGGCCATGCGCAGGGGAAGCTCGCGGTAACTGTGTGCGCGGGAGCGGTAGATGACCGCGTGGTGCGGGCACAGGCTCGGCCTGAGCACGACCTGTTCGCCGCCCAGGTCCATCGGCGGGAACATGTCGTCGCTGTAGTGCGACCAGTGCCCCGAGATCTCGTACAGCTCCCGTTTGCCGAGCACCGGCGAATACACGTGCCGGTAGCCCGCCAGCCGCTCGGCGGTGCGGATGTACTCCTCCAGGGCGTGCCGCAGCGCCGCGCCGTCCGGCAGCCAGTACGGAAGCCCCGCGCCGATCAGCGGGTCGGTGTCGAACAGCTCCAGCTCACGGCCGAGCCTGCGGTGGTCGTGCATGGCGGTCTCCTCGCGTATGGAGGGCGAGTGACCGCAAGCAGAAGCCCCGGGGCACTCGCCCCGGGGCTTCGGACTGGTCAGCAGTCAGCGCGCCGGGACACTCTCCGGCGTCGTCGTCATCGCAGCGCGCTTGTTCACGCGGCGGACGCTAACAGGGGTCCGTGGTCCGTCGCACGGGGTTTTCCGCCGGGGGAGCACGTCGGCTCATCCCTTCTTGGCCGAGTCGAGGTGCGCGAACACGACGACGTTGTCCACGTAGTCCTTGGCCTTCTTGTCGTAGGTGCCGCCGCACGTGATCAGGCGCAACTGGGCGTCCGGGGTGTCGGCGTAGACCCGCTTGTCGGGGAACTTCGCCTTGCTGAACGTCTCGACGGTGTCGACCTTGAACGTGGCCACCGTGCCGTCCGTACGCGTGATGTCGACCGTGGATCCGGGCCGCAGGAACCGCAGCTGGAGGAAGACGGCCGGGCCGGTCATCGTGTCCACGTGGCCCGCGACGATCGACGCGCCGCGTTCGCCGGGCGTCACGCCGCCCTGGAACCAGCCCACCAGGTTCTTGTCGTTCGGGGGAGGGGCGTCCAGGCGGCCGGAGGCCCCGATCGACAGCGGGGTGAACGGGGCGTCCACCGCGATGGCGGGGATCTTCAGCCGCTTCGGTACGGAACGGGCCAGGGCCGGCGCGGTGGTGGGGGAGGGAG
>NZ_JAELVH010000355.1 GCF_019399235.1 Streptomyces poriferorum
GGGGCCGGGGCCGGGGCCGGGTGCGTGGGCGTGGGCGATGTCGCGTACGTGGGGGCCGGGGCTCTTGGCGACGATCCGTGTCACCAGCGCGGCCGGGTAGCCGGGTCGTGCCCGGTCGTAGCGCTGTGCGTCCACGCCGAAGGACTCGGCCATCCGGCGGGCCTCGTGGGGCTTCGACGGGGGTGGTTCCGGGTGGTCTCTCGATACGATGGGCATGCGCCCACTTTAGTGGGCGCATGCCCACTCGCCAATGATGCGGGCGGGTCACATCATCGAGAGGATCTGCGAGTGCCTACCGGTGTGCACCTTCGCGACGCGCGGCAGCAACTGTTCGACGCGGCCGAACGCGTCCTGCTGCGGGACGGTCCGAACGGGCTGACCAGCCGGGCCGTGACCGACGAGGCGGGCTGCGCCAAGGGCGTCCTGCATCGGCACTTCGCCGACTTCGACGCCTTCCTCGCCGGCCTCGTGCTCGACCGGGCCGCCCAGTTGGAGATGCAGTCGAGTGCGTTGCGCGAGTCCGCCGGCACCGGAACGGTGGCCGGGAACCTCACCGCGGCACTGGCCACCCTGTTCGGACCGGTTCCGGTGGCGATCATCCCGCTCATCACCTTCCGGGACGCGCTGCGCACCCGCTTGCGGGAGGCCCGGCCAGGAGGCGGCATCGCGATCCTCGCAGAGGCCACGACCGGGGTCGCCGCCTATCTGGCCGCCGAGCGTGAGCTGGGCCGTATCGCGGCCGACGCGGACATCGACTCGCTCACCCTGTCCCTGGTCGGCGGCGGGCATCTCCTGTTCACGGACCGCGAGGCCCCCGGCCCGCCGGACACGGCGGCCGTCGAACGGTTCGTGGCCGTGGCAGTCGCCGACGTGGTGCAGCGCCGGCAGCGCCGGTGAGCGGCCCTGTGGGGTCCGGGCCGGGGGCCGGGAGCTGTGCTGGGTGGGCGCGGAGGCCCGGTTCAGAGGGTGGTCGGGGTCTGGAGCTGCTGGGTCCAGTGGGCGCGGGCCTGTTCGCGGGAGCGGAGCAGGGCGACGGTCGGCAGGCCCTGTTGCTCGCCGGTGGTAAGGAGTTCCGGCAGTCGGGGCAGGGGTGCGACGGCCGCGATGTCGTCGAGGACGAGCGTCATTGGTGGGTCGAGCCGACCGTCGGATGACCGTGCGGCCATGCGGCGGCCGTGCTCGACCACGTCTGAGGCGAGCGCGGTGAGCAGGGGCATCGCCCCGGGGCCCGAGCGCGGGTTCTCGATGGGTTCGCCGACCACATAGAGGCTGCCCCCCTCGTCCACGAATGATTCCAGCGCGAGCGAATCGGCTCGGTTCGGTGTGCAGGCGTCCCGGATATGGACCGAGGACAGGGCTCCGAAGGCCCGGACCGTCAGTTCCTGGGCCATCTCGCGGCGTTCGGGGTGTGCCGTGAGCGCGGACTCCAGCAGGCCGGCGAGTCCGGAGGCCGCCTTGGGGTGCGTACGGAGCAGGCGCACCGGTTCATGGGCGCTGCCGCCGAGCGCCCAGCGGTGGACCTGGCGGAAGGGGCGGCCGTCGATCGCGGCGGCGTGCAGCCAGCACCGCAGGAGGGTCTCCGCGGTGTCGGCCGTCGCCGCGTCGATGCGGGACTGCGGTCGTACGGGGGCGAGGAGCGCGGCGGAGCGGGCGGCCGCGCGGTCGGGCTGTTCGCAGCCGGTCGTGGGGGACCAGTGGAGCCGGGCCGGGGTGTCGCAGAGGTGGCCGGGGTCGTAGACGAGGACCGGGCCGAGCTTGGCCCGGGCGTCCTTCGTCTCGGCCCAGACGCTGGGGTCGGAGGTGACGACGAGCACGGGCCCGTCCGCCTCGCGGATGGCCTGGACGGCGGTGGGCCGGCGGGTGGCGGCGGGGCCGTAGACGACGAGAGGGGTGCGCGGGGAGGGCACGACGGGCGGAAGGGGAGCGGCCGGGGGAGCGAGTGGTTGGGTGGTTTCGGCCGGGGCCGGGGCAGTCAGTGGCTGGGTGGCTTCGGACGGCGCGGTCCGTGGCTGGGTGGCTTGGGACGGCGCTGTCGGTGGCCGGGTGATTGCGGCCGGGGCCGCTTGTTCGGTGACCGGCTGAGCGGGGGCGGGTGCCTGGCGGGTCGCCCGCTCCTCGTGGACGTACTCCTGAGGGGGTTCGCTCCGCTGTTCCAGGCGTTCGGCGCGCTGCCGGGCCCGGACGCCTCGCCAGCGGGCGATCACGCCCATCACGAACACCGTCAGGACGACCAGCACCATCAGTTGCCCGATGAACAGGCCCCAGAACAGTCCGTACCCGGAGAGTTCGCCGGCCGGGGTGGCTGGCCAGGCGGCGGGCAGGTCGTCCGGGGCCTCGACCAGGCGGCGCATGGCCAAAGGGGTCTCGGCGAGGGTGACTGCGTCGGGCCAGCCGCCGTGGGCGAGGAGGCCGGCCAGACCGGTGGCCGTCCAGGCCAGCAGCGTCAGCCCGAGGAGGAAGAGCAGCAGCCCGATCAGCAGCCCGTCGGGGATGCCGCCACTGCTTCCGCTTCCGTTCCCGCCGCCGTTGCGTACATCGCCGCGCCCCGCACCCGCCATGTCATGCCACCGTTGACTCGGACGACTCGTTCAGCCGTTGCTGGTTCTCGATCCGTGCCGCGCGTTGCTCCGCCTCCAGTTCGGCGGCGCGTACGTCCTCCGGGAGGAGATCGGATGCCGAGGACTCGGTCATGGCGCGGTCGGTGAAGACGAGGGGGCGTTCGGCTTCGGTGATCAGGTGTTTGACGACCTGTACGTTGCCGTTGACGTCCCAGACGGCGATGCCGGGTGTGAGCGTGGGGATGATCTCGACCGCCCATCGGGGCAGCCCGAGCACCCGGCCGGTTGCTCTGGCCTCGTCGGCCTTCTGGGCGTAGATCGTGCGTGTGGAGGCCATCTTCAGGATGGCCGCCGCTTCCCGTGCCGCGGCTCCGTCGACCACGTCGCTGAGGTGGTGGACGACGGCGACGAACGAGAGTCCGAGCCGCCGGCCGAACTTCAGCAGCCGCTGGAAGAGCTGGGCGACGAAGGGGGAGTTGATGATGTGCCAGGCCTCCTCCACCAGGAAGATGCGTTTCTTCCGGTCGGGCCTGATCCAGGTGTGCTCCAGCCAGACGCCGACGATCGCCATCAGGATCGGCATGGCGATCGAGTTGCGGTCGATGTGCGAGAGGTCAAAGACGATCAGCGGCGAGTCGAGGTCGATCCCGGCGGACGTGGGCCCGTCGAACATGCCGCGCAGGTCGCCGTCGACGAGCCGGTCCAGGACGAGTGCGACGTCCAGGCCCCAGGCCCGTACGTCGTCTATGTCGACGTTCATCGCCTCGGCGGATTCCGGTTCCGGGTGGCGCAGCTGGTCGACGATGTCCATCAGGACGGGCTGGCGGTCGGTCGTCGTCTCGTTCACATAGGCGTGCGCGACCTTGAGCGCGAAGCCGGAGCGCTCGTCGAGGCCGTGGCCCATGGCGACTTCGATGATGGTGCGCAGCAGGGCGAGCTGCCCGGTGGTGGTGATCGCGGGGTCGAGCGGGTTGAGGCGGATCCCGCCGTTGAGCGCGGAGGTGGGGTCGAGGCGGATCGGGGTGAGGCCGAGCTCCTGCGCGATGAGGTTCCACTCGCCGACGCCGTCCTCGCCCTGGGCGTCCAGGACGACGACCTGGCGGTCGCGGAAGCGGAGCTGGCGGAGCACGTACGTCTTCTCCAGCGCGGACTTGCCGTTGCCGGACTCGCCGAGCACCAGCCAGTGCGGGGCGGGGAGCTGTTGCCCGTACAGCTGGAAGGGGTCGTAGATGTAGCCCTTGCCGGAGTACACCTCGCGGCCGATGATCACGCCGGAGTCGCCGAGGCCGGGGGCTGCGGTGGGCAGGTAGACCGCCTGGGCCTGTCCGGTCGAGGTGCGGACGGGCAGCCGGGTCGTCTCCACCTTCCCGAAGAGGAAGGCGGTGAAGGCGTCCGTCAATGCGGACATCGGATCTCGCATGGCGTGACTGACCTCCCTCTCGGTGTCGCGGACTGGTGGGTTAGCGGCGGATGCCGGTGGCGAACGGCAGGGTGTTGACGAACGCGCGGTGGTGCTCGCGGTCGCACCACTCCAGCTTCAGATACGACTTGCCCGCGGAGGCCCGGATCGTCCGCTTGTCGCGGGCGAGGGACTCGGGCGAGCGCGACGACACGGTGATGTACCCCACGAGGTTCACCCCGGCCGCGCCGCTCGCGAGATCTTCACCCCGCTGGTCGAGGCGGCCGTGGGCGGCGATGTCGCGCGGGTCGACGGTGCGGTTCATCTTGGCCTGTCGGCTGGCCTCGGCCTCGTCGTTGGTCTTCTCGGTGAGCATCCGCTCGATGGCGATCTCGGTCGGTTCGAGGTCCATGGTGACCGCGACCGTACGGATCACGTCGGGCGTGTGGACGAGGAGCGGGGCGAGGAAGTTGACGCCGACGGGCGTCATCGGCCATTCCTTCACCCAGGCCGTGGAATGGCACCAGGGCGCGCGGGTGGACGACTCGCGGGTCTTGGCCTGGAGGAACGTCGGCTCGACCGCGTCCAGTTCGGCCGGCCAGGCGTTGCGCTTCGTCATGGCCTGGATGTGGTCGATGGGGTGGTCGGGGTCGTACATGGAGTGGACGAGGGAGGCCAGCCGGCTCTGGCCGAGCGGCTGACGGACCCGGATGTCCGCCTCGGCGAGGCGGGCGCAGATGTCGGTGAGCTCGCGGGCCATGACGACGGCGAGCCCGGCGTCCCGGTCGAGCTTGCGGCCGGCGTGCGGGCGGGCGGCGCGGGCCATCGCGTTGGCCTCGGCGGCGAGCTCGCGGGTGAAGTGCATGCAGGCGACGAGGTAGGCGCGGTGCTGTTCGCTGGAGGTGGAGACCATGGACTGGAGCTGCTCGTACGACTCCTGCAGCCAGCCCGGGGAGCCCTTGTCGCCGCGCTGGGCGACGTCCTTGGCGTGGGCGTCGGGGTCGGCGGGCAGGGTGCGGGCCAGCATCTGGATGCGGGTGACGAAGCCGTCCCCGTTGGCGACGTGCTTGAGCAGGGTGCCGAACCGGTCGACGAGCGCTTCCTGGTCCTCGCTGTCGCGCAGCCCGACGCCGGGCCCCTCGATCTCGATGGCCGCGGTGACGGTGCGGCGGTCGGCGTGCAGCAGTACGGCGATCTCGTCCGGCCCGAAGGGTGCGGCCAGCCAGTTGATCCGGCCGATTCCGGGGGGCGGTCCGATCTCGACCTCACGCCCGTCGGCGCTGACGCCCGCCTCCATGGCGGTGGAGCGGTAGGACGTGCCTCGGCGCAGGGAGCGCTTGAAGCTGCGGTTGATCTCGAACCACTTGTAGAAGGTCCGGTGCTTGTACGGGACGTAGACGATCGCCAGGGCGAGCAGCGGGAAGCCGGTGAGCAGCACGATCCGCAGGGAGAGGACGGGGACGAGCAGCCCGCTCATCATGCCGAGGAACGCGCCGCCGATGATCAGGGCGATCTCGCCCGTCTCGCGGTTCTTGCCGACGATCGCGTTCGGCCGGGCGCGGCCGATGAGATACGTACGGCGGGGCGCGATCGGATGGGACTGAGTGCTCAACGCCCGCCACCTCCTGTGCTCTTGTTACCTGAACTGCCTGGTCCACCGGATCCGCCGCGTGAGCCGCGGCTGCCGTGCGGGGTGCCGGACGTGGGGCCCGAACCGCTGCGGGGCGGAGGTGCGGCGGAGGGGACAGATCCGCCGCCGACCCCGCTCCCGGAGTTACGGGAGCTGTGCGCGGCGACTCCGCCGCTGACCGGGTTGGCGGGCCGGCCGCCGCCGCTGTTGTCGCCGCCGTCCTGGCCGCCGCCG
>NZ_JAELVH010000356.1 GCF_019399235.1 Streptomyces poriferorum
AGGAGACCTGCGCCCGCCCGGCAGCGGCGGCGCAGGGGCGTCGCGCGGAAACCACCCGAACGGGCGGGCGCAGGTCTCCTGGACGGTTCCGGGCGCCAAAAACCGCTGGTACGTAGCGTGTTGCTCTTGCTAGCTTCCTGGACGTGGCGAAACTCAATCAGATCATCGCAGTGGAGAAGGGCGTCAAGTCCAAGGCGCACCAGGACCTGACGGCGGCGCATCACGGCCTCCAGAAGGCCGGTCTGCTGGCCGGGATCTCCCGGACCTATCAGCCGAAGGACGAGGAGGGCGAGCAGTTGCCGCCCGAGTCGACCCTGGTGCAGATCAAGGCCGAGGACGTGCTGAGGGAGACCGCGGCGACGCTGACCCGTCTCTTCGACGTGACCGCCACGAAGGACTGGGCGAACTGCGCGGCCCGCGCCGACGTCTCCGTCGACGGACGCGTCCTGGTGAGCGGCGTGCCGGTGTCGTATCTGCTCTTCCTGGAGAAGCAGCTCACGGACATCAACACCTTCGTCCGCAAGCTCCCGGTGCTCGACGCCTCGGAGGCCTGGGCCCAGGACCCGTCCACCGACTCCTGGAAGACCGAGCCGGTGCGGACCCTGCGGACGAAGAAGGTGCCCCGCAACCACGTGAAGGCGGAGGCCACCGAGAAGCACCCGGCGCAGGTCGAGGTGTACTACGAGGACATCCCCATCGGCTACTGGACCACGGTCAAGTTCTCCGGTGCGTTGCCCGCGCGGCGGATCAACGAACTGCTCGACCGGGTGGAGAAGCTCCAGCAGGCCGTCAAGTTCGCCCGCGAGGAGGCCAACGGCGTGGACGTCACGGACCAGCGGGTGGGTGATGCGGTCTTCGGTTACCTCTTCGGATGAGGTGACCGACCATGGAATCCCCGGCGGCGGTCGACGCGGCCGGGGTGCGCGAGGAGCGCAAAGCTGAAACTGAAGTTTGTCGTGACGACGCGGTTCAAGTGGAGGTTCGAGTCCTCCCCCCGGCACTTCCGCACCTCCGTACATCCCGTACGGATACGGGCCGGGGTGGCCCAAATGGCAGAGGCAGACCGCGATCAATCTCAGACTATTGCTCCAGACTCAGCATGCGCCGCCTATCGCCGGATCAACCGGGCCCGTGCCCGTGTGCGTCGAGATGCCGGTTCGACTCCGGCCCGCGGAGCTTCGGTCTGCGGTCGTCTAAAGGCAGGACACGGCGACATAAAACTGACACGGGACCTTTAAAAGTGCCGGCGTGCCGTACAGGCGGCAATCACAGGGCTCGGGGGCCGGCTACGCCCCCGGGCCCGCTCCCGTTGCTGCATCCGCTCCCGGGGCTGCGCCCCCCCGTCGCGCGCAGCGACACCCCGCGCCCGGCGAAGAAGCGCTCGAAGGCGGCCGGCGGCAGCTCCGCCGCCCGGGTCGCGGCCGATGTGCCGGACGGGTTGTGGAAGTGCACGCCCGTCCCGTCGGCCGTGCGCGACGTCAGGAGCACCAGATGGCCGCCTCGTCCCGGTGCGGGCCGCCGCGGGTGACGGATCGCGTAGTGCACCGACGCCATGACGAACCGGCCCTCGTCCAGCAGGTCCAGGATCTCCGCCGGTGCGAGATGCCGGTGGACGGTGGCCTCCAGACCGTGCTGCTCACGTACGTACGTGGCGAACGGGGCGTAGACCAGCCCCCGGATCTCGCCGTCGCCGTCCTCGGTGTACGCGCCGTACTCCAGCGCTCCGTCCCGCAGCGCGAAGAGTGACGGGGCGTCGGCGCCGAGCGCCATGCGCAGACAGGTCATACCGCACAGATGGCCGGCCCAGCGTGCGTACTCCGCGGGCGACTTCGCGCCGGACTCCGCCCAGGCGGGATCGGATGCCGGGTCCAGCCCGCCCTCGACGATCGGCCCGACGAGATCGGACGAGGCGAACTGGGTGTGCACGGGGACCTGGCAGGTGGGGCAGCTCACGGTCGGGTCTCCGTTCATCTCCGGTGGCCGGTCACTGCCGGTACCCGGCCAGGAAGCGGCCGATGCGGCTGATCGCCGCGTCAAGATCGTCAGCGTACGGGAGGGTCAGGATGCGGAAGTGGTCGGGCCGCGGCCAGTTGAAGCCGGTGCCCTGTACGACCTGGATCTTCTCCCGCAGCAGCAGGTCCAGGACGAACCTCTCGTCGTCGACGATCGGATGCACCTTCGGGTCGATGCGCGGGAAGGCGTACAGCGCGCCCTTCGGCTTCACGCACGACACCCCGGGGATCTCGTTCAGCTTCTCCCAGGCGCGGTTGCGCTGCTCGTACAGCCTGCCGCCGGGCACCACCAGCTCCCGGATGGACTGGCGGCCGCCGAGGGCCGCCTGGATCGCGTACTGCGCGGGCGCGTTGGGGCACAGGCGCATGGAGGCGAGCATGGTCAGCCCCTCAAGGTAGCTGCGGGCGTGCTGCTTGGGGCCCGACACCACCATCCAGCCCGATCGGAACCCTGCCACGCGGTATGTCTTCGACAGTCCGCTGAAGGTGAGGCAGACCAGGTCGGGGGCGAGGACCGCCACGCTGTGGTGTTCGGCGTCGTCGTACAGGATCTGGTCGTAGATCTCGTCGGCGAACACCATCAGGCCGTGCCTGCGGGCCAGGTCGAGGATGCCTTCCAGCACCTCGCGGGGGTAGACGGCGCCGGTGGGGTTGTTTGGGTTGATGATCACGACGGCCCTGGTGCGGTCGGTGATCTTCGAGGCCATGTCGGCGAGGTCGGGGTTCCAGTCCGACTCCTCGTCGCACACGTAGTGCACGGCCTTTCCGCCGGCCAGCGTCGTCACCGCGGTCCACAACGGGTAGTCGGGGGAGGGGATGAGCACCTCGTCGCCGTCCTCCAGCAGCCCCTGCACCGCCATGGAGATCAGCTCGGAGACACCGTTGCCGAGAAAGACGTCGTCGACGCCGATCTCGGTGAGTCCCATCGCCTGATAGCGCTGTGCCACGGCCCGGCGGGCGGACAGGATGCCGCGCGAATCCGTGTAGCCATGGGCCTGCGGGAGCATCCGGATCATGTCCTGGACGATCTCCTCCGGCGCCTCGAAGCCGAACAGCGCCGGATTGCCCGTGTTGAGCCGCAGCACGCTGTGGCCCGCCTCCTCCAGGGCGTTGGCGTGCTCGATGACCGGGCCCCGGATCTCGTAACAGACCTCGTTGAGCTTGCTGGACTGGCGGAATTCCATGCGGTGCCTCCCCGACCCGATTGCGATACTTGGTTTTACCAAGCTTGGGCTTGGAAAGTCCAACAACATGTCTAGACTGCGTCGCATGCCACGTCAGCAACAGCCCGCAACCCGCCCGGTCCGCCGCCGGAGTTACGACCAGTTCTGTGCCGGCGCCCGGGCGCTGGACGCGGTCGGTGACCGGTGGACCCTGCTGATCGTCCGTGAACTGCTGGCCGGTCCCCGGCGCTACACCGATCTCCACGCCGACCTGCCCGGAGTCAGCACCGATGTCCTCGCCTCCCGGCTCAAGGACATGGAGCAGGGCGGGCTGGTCACCCGTCGCAGACTGCCGCCGCCCGCCGCCGCCTCGGTGTACGAACTGACCGAGCGCGGGCACGGGCTGCTGCCCGTCCTCGCGGCGCTCGCCGAGTGGGGCGCGCCGGCACTCGTGGAACGGCGGCCCACGGACGCGGTCCGGGCGCACTGGTTCGCCCTTCCACTGCTGCGCGCGCTGGAGGGGTTCGGTGGCGCGGCCTGCGGCGGGGTGGTCGATGTGCACCTGGACGAGGGCGATTTCCATGTCCGTACGGGGGATCAGGAGCCGGGCGAACCGGTCTACGGGGACGGGCCCGCCGTCCGTGCCGACGCGCGCATCGCCCTCGACGCCGAGCTCTGTCTGGCGCTGGGGCGTGGAGAGCTGACGTTCGCCGAGGCCGTCAAGGACGGGCGGATCGAGGTGTCGGGCGAGGGGCCGCTCGCCGTGGAGCTGCGTGGCGCGTGATGGTTGCGGTGGCGTGATTCGATCGGTCAACTTCTGGGTAGTGTCGGGGCATTTGGGATGTCCGGGACACTGAGGAGAAGGAGTTGCCCGTGAGGATTGGCAGACAGCAGGAGCAACAGGAGCAACAGGAGAAACAGGGCCGACAGGGACAGCAGCGGCGCCTGGGCAAGGCGCTCGTCATCGGGGGCTGCGTGGCCGCACTCGGCTTCGTACCTGCGGCGGCCGTCGCCACCCCCGGCAGCGGGGTGAGCGGCACCGTGGTCGCGGAAGGCACCTCGGTGGGCAAACTGAAGGTGAAGGCGCCGAAGGGGCGCACCGACGTCACCTTCCGGACGATCACCGTCGAGCCGGGCGGCTCCACCGGCTGGCACACCCACCGCGGCCAGCTGATCGCCGTCGTCAAGTCCGGGACACTGACCCGCACCCTGGACGACTGCACGGTCGAAGTGACCCCTGCGGGCACGTCCTTCATCGAGCCGTCCGGCGCGAAGCACCGCCATGTCGGGCGCAATCTGGGCACCGAGCCGGTCGTCCTCTGGGTGACCTATCTGCTGCCCGAGGGCAGCCCGCTCTCCGACGACGCCGACGCGGCGGACTGCGGAAAGAAGTAGAAGCGCGAGGCACCGCCCTCTGGCGCCCCGGGACGGTCACGGGACCGCCGGGCGCCGACCGTCAGCGGGCGAGTATCTCCCCGTACGCGCCGAGGCCGGCGCTCACCAGGCCGTCGCGGAAGGTCAGCACCTCGTACACCCGGCCCCCGATCTGGTTGCGGTAGTCGATCACCAGCGTGTCGACGCCCGCCCGCACGTCCATCACCTCGAACTCGAGGTCGGGGATGAGCTCCAGGCCCCGGGCCCAGTACGCGCGCAGTTCCTGTTTGCCGCGGACCGTGCCGGAGGCGTCGCCGGTGAACCTGGCGATCATGGGGGAGCTGAACGCCACGTCCTCGTGGTAGTGCGCCAGGATGCGGTCCAGGTCGTGGGAGTTCCAGTCGTCCTGCCACTGCGTGGCGAACTTGCGCGCGAATTCGAGATCCATGGGAAGGACCGTAAAGGGCGGGACCGGCGGGTGCCGCAGATTTTCGGCAAGAGGGCAGGATGGTCGCGTGCGATTCGAAGCGATCACCTGGGAACGGCTGGCGGACGAGCTGACCGCGCACGCCGACGCGCTGAAGCCCGCGGACGGCGGACCCTGGCTCAAGATCGCCGTCGACGGCGCTCCGGCGGCCCGTACCGCCGAGCTGGCCGATTCCGTCGCCCAGGGGCTGCGGCTGCGGGGCCGGGCGGTGCTCCCGGTGTCCACGGCGGGTTTCCTGCGGCCGGCGAGTCTGCGGTACGAGTACGGCAGGAGGGACCCCGACTCGTACTACGGCAGCTGGTTCGACACCGGGGCCCTGTGGCGTGAGGTGTTCGGTCCGCTGGAGCCGGGCGGAAGCGGGCGGGTGCTGCCCGATCTGTGGGATCCGGTCACGGACCGGGCCACGCGGAGCCCGTACCGGCAACTGCCGGAAGGGGGAGTGCTGGTCCTGCACGGGCCGTTGCTGCTGGGACACTGGTTCCCGTTCGACCTGAGTGTCCATCTGCGCCTGTCGGCCGGAGCGCTGCGGCGGCGCACGCCGGAGGACGAGCAGTGGACCCTGCCCGCATTCGCCCGGTACGAGGACGAGGCGGCGCCCTACGCAAGCGCGGACGCGGTCGTCAGAGCCGATGATCCGCACCATCCCGCCTGGACCGGGCTGCGGCGGGACGGCTGATCTGCCGGGGCGTGCGCACGTTCGGTGCTCGGCGCCCTGTCACGCTCGGCGCCCGGCGTCCTGTCGCGCTCGGCGCCCGCTCGCGCTCGGCGCCCGCTCACGC
>NZ_JAELVH010000357.1 GCF_019399235.1 Streptomyces poriferorum
AACTTCCCCACCCCGCCAAGTCCCCGAACGTATGTGTCATACTCGGGCGCCGATCATGGCGAGAACTGACCGGGGGGCTGTGTGGACGCCGTTTCCCTGGACGCCCCCTATCTGGACACGGATGCGGATCAACTCTGCTTCTCGCTGGACCTGACGGAGCGTCCGGCGCTGGCGGAACGCGTGGTGCCGCTCGGCGGACTGGATGTGCGGCTGCGGCTGCTCGGGGCCTCGCACCAGGTGTTCGCCGGTCCCGTACGGGAGACGGTGGCCTGCCTGCGGGGCGCGGTGAGAGGTTTGCCCGGGACCTGCACCCGTCATCTGCCGGGCTGGGACTACGAGTTCGGTTCCACCACCCGCAGACTGCCTCCCGAGGAGTTCAGCGCCGAGGTGGCGCAGGTCGTCGGCCTGGCCGCCGACACCGAGCACAGCCTGTGCGGAGCCTTCCCCGGTCTGCCGGGGGCGGTTACCGCGGTGGTCGTCGAGGCGGTCGGGGGACCGCACGGCGCCGGGCTCGTCTGGCGCACTTGGCACACGTATCCGCAGAACGGCCAGATCGTATCGACGTGCAGCCGGCTGGAGGCCCGATGAACAGCGCCCGACTCGTCCGCGTAACGGTGGCGGCGGTGCTGGCCGCGACCCTGCTCACCGCCTGCTCCAGCGGCGGGGACAACAACGCGGTCCCGCGCGACTGGATCAGGAAGACGTACACGGCGACCGGGTCGGACTGGGCCGACCCGGGCGGCACCCCGAGTGAGGTCGCCCAGGAGATCCACGCGGAGCGCGAGGCACTGGACCGTGCCTCCGGCGGCAACATGGAGTTCCTGCGCTACGGCGACGACATGGTCACCGTGTCGCCGCGCCGGAGCGGCAGCCTGATCGAGATCGAGGACTACCGCAACGGCTACCACCGCCACCGGCAGCACCTCACCTACTGGCCGGACCCGGACAGCGAGAGCTTCCGCGGCGGCGGCCCCGGCGAGGGCAAGTAGCGCCCGGTGACCGCCCGGATCACACCCCCACGCCCGTCCCGCAACGCACCTGATCACGCCCCGACCCCGCTGCCAAGAAAGGCAACGCAGTGACCGAGATCTTCGAGTCGACCGGCCAGGCCCTGCTCTACGGAATAGTGGGCCTCGCCGTGATGGCCGTCGGCTTCATCGCCCTCGACCTCGTCACACCGGGCAAGCTGTACCACGTGGTGTGGACCGACCGGAACCGCGGTGCGGCCGTTCTGCTGGGCAGCCAGTCCGTTGCGGTGGGCCTGGTCGTCATGAAGGCCATCGGGGCGAGCGAGTCCGAACAGGGCCTCGGCTACGGGCTGGTCAGCACGCTGCTGTACGGCCTGGCCGGAGTGCTGGTGATGACCGTCGTCGGCATCGTGATCGGCATGTTCACGCCGGGCCAGATGGGCGCGGTCGTCCTCGACGACCGCGACGGCTCTCCGCACCCCGCCGCCTGGGTCCAGGCCGGCATGTACCTGGGTACCGGGTTCATGGTCGGCGCGGCGATATCGTAACGGCGCCCTCGATGAGCGCCACCACCGTCCAGGGCCGCGACACCACCGCGACGCCCTCCCACCCCCCGGTCGTCCGGCACACCCGGGGGGCTCGCTCCCTGCTGCTGTTCTCGGTCTTCCTCTGCGCGGCCTGCGGCCTCGTCTACGAACTGGCCCTGACCGCGCTGGGCAGCTACCTCATCGGCAACTCGGTGCTCCAGACCTCCGTGGTGATCTCCGTGATGGTGTGCGCCATGGGGCTGGGCTCCCTGGCCGCCAAACCTCTGCGCCGCCGCGCGGTGGGCGCGTTCGCGCTCGTGGAGGGTGTGCTGGCGCTGGTCGGCGGGCTTTCGGTGCTGGTGCTGTACGCGGCGTTCGCCTGGCTCCAGATCTACACCCCGGCGATGATCGTGGTCGCGGTGGCCGTCGGTCTGCTGATCGGCGCCGAGATCCCGCTGCTGATGACCATGCTCCAGCGGATCCGGCGGCAGGAGGCGGGCAGCGCGGTCGCCGACATGTTCGCCGTCGACTACATCGGGGCGCTGGTCGGCGGCCTGGGCTTCCCGCTGTGGCTCCTGCCGACGTTCGGCCAGCTGAAGGGCACGCTGGTGGTCGGCGCGGTCAACGCGGTGGCCGGTGTCATCGTGGTGGTGTTCATCTTCCGCCGGCAGATCCGGCGCTGGGTGCGCAACTCCCTGCTGGCCGGGGTCACGGTGGTCCTGGCCGTGCTCGCTGCGGCGTACGTGTTCGCGGACGACCTGGAGGTGACCGCGCGCCAGCAGATGTACAGGGATCCGATCGTCCACGCGGAGACGACGCCTTACCAGGAGATCGTCGTCACCCGCTCCACCGCCTTCACCGGCGAACCGGACATCCGGCTCTTCCTCAACGGCGATCTCCAGTTCAGTTCCGTCGACGAGTACCGCTACCACGAGTCCCTCGTCCACCCCGCGCTCGCGGGCTCCCGCGCCAGCGTGCTGATCATGGGCGGAGGGGACGGGCTGGCCCTGCGTGAGGTGCTGCGCTACGACGACGTACAGCACGTCACGCTCGTGGAACTGGATCCGGCGATGACCCGCCTCGCGCGCGACTTCGAGCCGCTGCGCGACCTCAACGACGACGCGCTGGACGACCCGAGGGTCAAGGTGGTCAACGCCGACGCCTTCAACTGGCTGCGCGGGGCCCGGCAGCAGTACGACGCGGTCGTCATCGACTTCCCCGACCCGGACTCGGCGGCGCTGGCCAAGCTGTATTCCGTGGAGTTCTACCACCTGCTCGGCCAGGTTCTGACGCCGCAGAGCCGGGTGATGGTGCAGAGCGGGTCACCTTTCTTCGCGCCGAAGACGTACTGGTCGATCGCGAAGACGATCGAGACGGCGGGCTACGCGACCACTGAGTTCCAGGTCGACGTACCGAGCTTCGGCAACTGGGGCTTCGTCCTGGCCACCCGGGGCGGCGGCCCCCCTCCGCCGCTGCGGCTGGCATCACAGGCCCCGCGACTGCGCTACCTGGACGAGGCGGTCCTCAAGGCCGCGTCGGTGTTCCCCGTGGACCGTCGCCGCCAGGACGTACGGCCCAGCACGCTGATGGACCCCGCCGTGCTGGAGTACGTGCTGGACGAGTGGGAGAACTACTGACCGTCCGCGCTCGCTCTCGGAGGCGGAGGCGGCTGAGGGCGATACCCGCGAGGTGGAAGGCGGCTCCGAAGACACCGTGGCCGGGGACGTCGGGTGCCGGCGCCAACGACTCATGACCGCGCGGGCGTTGGTGGCCCGCTCCCGGCCGGCCTTCTTCGGCGGGGCGACGAGCGCCCTCGACAATCCCACCCGGGGCCCCGTCGCCGAGAGCTCCCATCGGCCGAACGCCATCCGCCTCGTCATCGCCCACCGGCTGTCCACCGTGATCGACGCGGACTGCATCGTGGTCATGGAAGGCGGCTGGATCGTCCGGCAGGGTACGTACGAACAGCGGCTCGCGGAGACCGACGGGCCGTTCGCCCGGCCCCCAACTGACTGCCCCGGTGTGGGCGAAGCGAACCGGATGGAATCCGTAGGCCTGCATGCCTCAGAGCCCTTCAGCCACGTCCGGTGACGAGATACGTGGAAGGCTATGGCGGCAGCTCGGGCGACCGGTGCGTCAATCCGGTCTCCCACTGCGTCAATCCGGGTTACGCATCGTCGTGGGGCAGTGCCAAGGGCGGGGACCGGCCCGGAGCAGTTCCCCTGGCCGCCGGAGTGCGCACCCCGGGCCGGTGAGCGAGCGGCTCAGCGCCCCGCCGACCGGACGATCGTGAACGCCGCGCCCTCCGGGTCCGCGACCATGGCCACCCTGCCGCCGGAGCCTTCCCGGGGCGGCTGCAGGATGTGCCCGCCGAGTTCCACCACGCGCTGTGCGGCCTCGTCCGTGTCGTCGACCTCGAAGTACGTCATCCAGTGCGGACCCCGGTCGCGCGGCAGGGCGTGGCCGACGCCGTGCAGCGAGGCCACCGGGTGGCCGTCCAGGTGGAGGGTCTGGTAGTCGAAGTCGGCCGAGACGACCGCCTCGGTCTCGTAGCCGAAGACCGCCTGGTAGAACTTGGCGACCGTCGACGTCTCCCGGGTCACCAGCTCGTTCCAGACCGGAGTGCCGGGCGAGCCGGCCAGCGTGGTGCCGAGGTGCGCGGCCGCCTGCCAGATTCCGAACACGGCGCCGGCCGGGTCGGAGGCAATGGCCATCCGGCCCGCCTCCCCGGCGTCGAGCGGCCCGACACCGACCGTGCCGCCGCAGGCGCGGATCGCCTCCGCCGTGAGGTCGGCGTCGTCGGTGGCCAGATAGGTCGTCCAGGCGATCGGGAGGTGCCGGTCCGGCGGCAGCTGTCCGATGCCCGCGACCTCCTTCCCGTCGATCAGCGCCCGGACGTACGGGCCGAGCTGCTCCGGACCCGGCCCGAACTCCCAGCCGAACAGTTCGGCGTAGAAGTTCTGGGTCGTGTGCAGGCCGTGCACGATCAGGCTCACCCAGCATGGTGTTCCGGGCGCTCGCCGAGTGGCAGCCTCGGTCATCGTCACACTCTCCTCCGACCATCGTGGTGGCCGTACAGGGGGAACGGGGCCGGCGCGCCGTTGTGCGGTACGGGATGTGTACGCCCCGTGCAGATGCTTGCACCACCCGGCACGTGATGCGTCCCGGCCGCGCCGCATTTTCCGCGATCTCGACCGAGGAGGTCCGGTTTGCGGTGATACATGCATTTCGACGCTGTTACGGGCGGGCCGACCTCTGCGCGAGGATGGCACGCATGAAGCCCATCATCACCGCATCCGAATATGCGAGCGAGTCGGCGGGGCCACGTCCGCCGGTGCTCCTGGACGTACGGTGGCAGCTGGGTGGCCCCCATGGCCGGCCCGATTACGAGGCCGGGCATCTTCCCGGCGCGGTCTTCGTCGATCTGGAGGCGGAACTCTCCGGACCCGCGGGTGACGGCGGACGCCACCCCCTGCCCGATCCGGCGGAATTCGGTGCCGTCATGCGCCGTGCCGGGGTGAGCAGTGACAGCTCGGTCGTCGTGTACGACGGCGGCCTGGGCTGGGCGGCGGCCCGTGCCTGGTGGCTGCTGCGCTGGACGGGGCACCGGGATGTCCGGGTGCTGGACGGCGGTCTCGCCGCATGGACCGGTGAGTTGTCGAAGGAGATTCCGAGCCCCGCGGAGGGGGACTTCGTCCCAGTACCCGGCGCGCTGCCTCTGCTGGACGCGGACGGCGCGGCCGCTCTGGCCCGCTCGGGCCTGCTGTTCGACGCGCGGGCGGGCGAACGGTACCGGGGTGATGTGGAGCCGCTGGACCGGGTGGGCGGGCACATCCCGGGTGCGGTGTCGGCCCCCACGGTGGAGAACGTCGGCGCGGACGGACGTTTTCTTCCCGCCGAGTGGCTTGCCTCCCGGTTCTTCGGGCTGGGTGCCACCGAGGAGGTCGGGGAGGTAGGTGTCTACTGCGGCTCGGGGGTCTCCGGCGCCCACCAGGTGCTGGCACTGGAGATCGCCGGCTTCGCGGACGCGGCCCTCTACGCGGGCTCCTGGTCGCACTGGACGCGCGACGAGTCGCGTCCGGTAGCCACGGGCCCCGACCCGCAGTAGGGGAGTCACCGGGCGGTTCGGAAGGCTCCGGCCCCGCCCGCACAGCGCGCGAGGGCCCGTACGCGACTGCGTACGGGCCCTCGTCACGCTGCTGTCACCCGGTCTCTCTCAGTCCTGCTTCTTGCGGCGGGTGCCGAAGACGATCTCGTCCCAGCTCGGCACCGCGGCCCGCCGGCCGGGCCGGACCC
>NZ_JAELVH010000358.1 GCF_019399235.1 Streptomyces poriferorum
AGCTCGTCGCGCAGGGACTCCAGGGTCTTGGCGTGTCCGTCCCACGGCACGGCGACGATCACGACGTCGCTGTCGCGTGCGCAGGCGGCGTTGTCCGCGCCGCGCACGCCGTGTCCGAGCTCGTCGGCGGCGGCCTGGGCGCGGTCCGCCGCACGGGAGCCGATGATCACGGACTGTCCGGCGCGGGCGAACCGGTAGGCGAGTCCGCGGCCCTGCGGGCCGGTGCCGCCGAGGACGCCGATGGTCAGGTCGGACACGTCGGGAAGGTCCCAGGGGTCCTTGGCGGGGGGCTTGGGCGCGCTGCCGCTGTCATTCGTAGTCATGGCCCCGACACTACTGCCAGGTAGGGGGGCGGGACGGTGCGTCCTCGGCCAGTGGGACTGCTCTGCGCACGGGAGCTCGTAAGGGTGGTTCCGCCGCCGTTCGCCGGTGCGGGGAGCCCGTTTGGTGCATGATGCCGGGCCATGGATGCCGTACGTGTGGCGCTGCTGCGTGAGGTGCTGGCGAAGACCCAGTGGCCGGCGGCGACCCGGCGGTTCGCCGGGACGCTGCGCTCGTCCGTCGTGCCGCACGGCGGCGGGCTGCTGCTGGTGGGGACCGAGGTGTACGAGCCGTGGCACCTGGCGGCCCATCTGGTCGACGAGTCCACCTGGTCCGGGTTCCCCGAGCTGACGCCCACGCTGGTACGCCACCGCGTGCGGCCGGGCGACCCGGCTCACCTGTCCGTGGGGCTCGGGCGGATCGAGGCGGCCGGGCGGGGCGAGACGCTGCTCGTGGTGGTACCGGAGCGGCCGGGCGAGGGACTGCTGGAGCGGGTGCACGATGCCCGCCGGGCCGGGGCGACGGTCCTGTCGCTGGACAACGGTGATCCGGAGGTGCGGGGGCTCGCCCACGAGGCGCTCTCCGTGACGGGCGGCGACGATGTGGACCTGGACACGGTCCAGCACCTGGTCAGCGCGGCGGCGGGGGAGAACGGCACGCCCGCGCAGCGCGGCCGGCTGCGGTTCCGGGACCGGCTGTCCCGGCTGGCCGACCAGCTGACCGCGCCGCCGCCGGCGCGGTGGTGACCAGGAACACCCCCGGTACCCGTCCCCCTGGGTGAAATCTGGTTGCACCAGGCACGCACCGGGCCGGACCATGTCTCCTCGTGACCTCTCGCACCTCCCTCGCCGCCAGGCTGGCCGCGCTGCTTCCCGACCTCTCCCCCTGGCGTTCCTCGGCGGACTTCCGGCTGCTGTGGGTGCAGGGCATCGTCACCTACTTCGGCAGCTTCATGGCCCTGATCGCGCTGCCGCTCCAGATCAAGGACCTCACCGGATCTCCGCTCGCGGTCGGCGCGATGGGCGCGGTCGAGCTGGTGCCCCTGGTCGTGTTCGGGCTCTACGGCGGTGCGCTCGCCGACGCGGCCGACCGCCGCAAGGTCATCCTGGCCACCGAGGCGGGCCTGGGGCTGCTCGCGCTGGTCCTGCTGGTGAACGCGGCCCTGCCCGATCCGATGCTGTGGCCGCTGTACGTAGTGGCGGGCGGTGTCTCCGCGCTGGCCGGGCTCCAGCGGCCCGCGCTGGACTCGCTGATGGCCCGCATCGTGCCGCACGACCAGCTGGGCGCCGCCGCCGCGCTGAACTCGCTGCGCTGGCAGGCCGGCGCGATCATGGGGCCGGCGCTGGCGGGCCTGGTGGTGGCCTATGCCGGGCACGCGACGGCGTACGGGGTCACCGTGGTCACGTTCGCCGTCTCCGTCGTGCTGTGCCGCAGGCTGGCGCCCGCGCCGCCCGCGGAGCAGGGGACGAAGCCGTCGCTGCGCGGCATCGTGGAGGGGGCGCGCTACGCGTGGAGCCGGCCGGTGCTGCTCGGGACGTACGCGATCGACATGGCGGCGATGTTCTTCGCCTTCCCGAACACGATCTTCCCGTTCCTCGCCGACGAGCTGGACGCCGAGTGGTCGCTGGGGCTGATGTACGCGGCGGGCTCGGTCGGCTCCCTCGTCCTGGGGCTGACCAGCGGCTGGACCTCACGGGTACGCCGGCACGGGCTGTTCGTGGTGTTCGGTGCGGCCGTCTGGGGGCTGGCGATCGCGGCAGCGGGCTGGTTCGGCGACGTGTGGCTGGTGCTGGCCTGCCTGACGGTCGCCGGAGCGGGCGACATGCTCAGCGGCCTCGGCCGTTCGACCATCTGGAACCAGACGATCCCGGAGGAGCTGCGGGGCCGTCTCGCGGGCATAGAGGTGCTCTCGTACAGCGTCGGCCCGCAGCTGGGCCAGGTCCGGGCCGGCGGCATGGCCGGGTGGACGGGCACCAGGACCGCGGTCTGGTCCGGGGGCGTCGCCTGTGTCGCCTCGGTGGCGCTGCTGGCCACGGCCCTGCCGAAGCTCCTGACGTACGACTCGGAGACGGACGAGGACGCGCTGCGCAGACGGGCGCGGAGCGAGGAGGCACTGCGGGCGGCGCCGACGGGCTGAGCCCGGGACCGCGGCCCCGGGCTCTTCCCTCAGCCGCCCGCGTTCTCGTCCGGGTCCGGCCTGTCGTGCCATTTCGGGTCGGTCTCCCACTCCAGGTTCCGCTCCTGCGCGGTCTCCATCGCGCGCTGCGCCTCCTGGCGGGAGGTGTACGGGCCGAATCGGTCCTTGGCCGGGCACTCGGGGCCCTCCTCGACCTTTTTGTGCTCCAGGCAGTAGAACCACTCGCCCGGCTTGCCGACCGTGCGCTTCTTGAACAGGGCCATCAGCGGCTCCTTTCCTCGGTGCCATGCTGCCCCAGACACGCTGGTTAGACTCGCTGGCATGTCTGGCCAGTCGCTGCTTGTACCAGGGGAGCTCACTCCCGTCCGTTCCGTGCCCGGAAACATCCGGCGCCCCGAGTATGTGGGCAAGCCCGCCCCGACGCCGTACAGCGGCCCGGAGGTCCAGGACGCCGACACCGTCGAGCGCATGCGCATCGCCGGACGCATCGCCGCCCAGGCGATGGGCGAGGCCGCGAAGCACATCGCCCCGGGCGTCACCACGGACGAACTCGACCGGGTCGCGCATGAGTTCATGTGCGACCACGGCGCGTACCCGTCGACGCTGGGTTACCGGGGCTTCCCCAAGTCGCTCTGCACCTCGCTCAACGAGGTGATCTGCCACGGCATCCCGGACTCCACGGTGCTGCGCGACGGCGACATCGTGAACCTCGACGTGACGGCGTACATCAACGGGGTGCACGGCGACAACAACGCCACCTACCTCTGCGGTGACGTGGACGAGGAGTCGCGGCTGCTCGTGGAACGCACCGAGGAGTCGCTGAGGCGGGCGATCAAGGCGGTGCGGCCGGGCCGCCAGGTCAATGTGATCGGCCGGGTCATCGAGTCGTACGCGAAGCGCTTCGGGTACGGGGTGGTGCGGGACTTCACGGGGCACGGGATCAACTCCTCGTTCCACTCCGGGCTGATCATTCCGCACTACGACAGCCCGCACGCCACCACCGTGATGCAGCCCGGGATGACGTTCACGATCGAGCCGATGCTGACGCTCGGGTCCCACGACTACGACATGTGGGACGACGGCTGGACCGTGGTCACGAAGGACCGCAAGCGCACCGCGCAGTTCGAGCACACGCTCGTGGTGACGGAGACGGGCGCGGAGATCCTGACGCTTCCGTAGCCCAGCCGACCGCCTCATCCTCCAACGGCCGCCCCTCGTGGGCGGCCGTTCCCGTTTCCCCTGCCGTCACTTACCGACAGCACGTCGGGAAACAGTTGACTTAGGTAAGCCTAAGTAGGAAGATCGACCCATCGGCGGACACCGGGGCGAACAGTCTCGGCGGGCCGACATTTCCGTCTCTTTCTGGACTTCCCGTCCCCCTCGGTCCCCGGAGGCCCGCTTTGGACGCAACCGTCACCGCCACGCCCTTCTCGACGCTGATCCGCACCGCGTCGCACGAGCAGCACACCGAGGCGGAGACCTCGACCTTCATGAGCGATCTGCTCGGCGGGCGCCTCGGGGTGGACGCGTACACGCGCTACACCGAGCAGCTGTGGTTCGTGTACCGGGCGCTGGAGGACGGGTCGCCGGCGCTGGCCGACGACCCGGTCGCCGGGCCGTTCATCCAGCCCGAGCTGATGCGCACCACCGAGCTGGAGCGCGATCTGGCCCATCTGCGGGGTGCGGACTGGCGCGAGGGCCTGGAGCCGCTCCCGGCGACGGCCGCGTACGCCGCACGCGTCGCCGAGTGCGCCCGCACCTGGCCCGCCGGGTACATCGCCCACCACTACACGCGCTACCTGGGCGACCTGTCGGGCGGTCAGATCATCCGCGACAAGGCGGAGAAGACGTGGGGCTTCTCGCGCAAGGGCGACGGTGTGCGGTTCTACGTCTTCGAGGAGATAGCCAACCCCGCTTCCTTCAAGCGGGGTTACCGGGATTTGCTGGACGCGGTGAACGCGGACGACCTGGAGAAGCAGCGGATCGTGGACGAGTGCAAGCGCGCGTTCGCGCTGAACACGGCGGTGTTCCGGGAGCTGGGTGAGGTGTTCCCGCTCAGCGCGTAGCCCTTGGCGGGCGGCGGTGGGGTACCCGGGCTCGGGTGCCCCACCGCTTCGTTCCGTCCTCAGTCGCCGGACGGGCTTGATCGCGCCGCTACAGGCCCGCTTGTGCCAGCACGACCCGGCCGCCGATCTCCACCGTGCCGGCCGGGGCGGGGGCCGTGAGGATCTGGGAGCCGCGGCCCTGCCTGATGTTCAGGGCGCGGCCCAGCTGTGCGCTGAGCAGCAGCGCGGCCGCCCCGGTCGCCTCGTCCTCCGCGATCCCATCGGACCTGCGCGGAAACGCCCGCGCTCGCACCCGGCCCGCCGCCTCGTCCTCCCACGCCCAGGCGTACAGCCAGCCCTCGCCGGGCGGCGGGGCGGGCAGCGCGTCGACCTCGGCGACCGAGGCGTACTGCTGAAGTGTGCGCGGCGGCGCCCACTCGGGGCGGGCGGTGATCCAGCTGAACTCCCCGTCCTGGCGGGCGAAGACCTCCCCCACCCCCAGCTCCAGGACCTCCAGGTCGAGCAGCCAGGCGGCGCCGACCACGGGGTGTCCGGCGAACGGCAGCCGGAGGCCGGGGGTGTAGATGTCCAGATGGCCGCGCTCGGGGTCGTCCACGAACACGGTCTCGCTGAAGCCGAGCTTCCGGGCGAGTTCCTGCCGGGACACCTCGTCGGGGTGGCCGCGTCCGTCGCGTACGACACCGAGCGCGTTCCCGTGCCGGCCGTCGGGGCCACAGAACACGCGCAGTACGTCGATGCCGGCGGGTACGTCGTAGTCATTCACGTGCGCATTCAAGCACCGCCCGGGCACCCGCCCCGTGAGAGGGCCGGTACCCGGGCGGTGCGCCGCTGGATCAGACGGTACGACGGCGGCGGGCCACGACGACCGCTGCCGCCCCGGCCGCGACGATGACGCCCGAGGCGGCGAACAGGGCGCCCGCCGGGAGGTCGGAGCCGGTGGAGGCCAGGGCGCCCGAGCCGCCGACCGTACCGCCGCCGCCCACGGTCCCGCCCGTGGTGGCCGAGCCGAGGGCCGAGGAGCCGCCCGTCGAGCCGCCGGTGGACGGCAGTTCGGCGTCCTTGTCGAGGGCGACCGCGACCGTCAGCGCGTCGAGCTGCGCGCCCGCCTCGTACATCCCGCCGAAGGCCTTGGTGCCGTCGGCGGTGAGGGTGGCCGGTACGGCGGAGAGGGTCACCACACCGTCCTTGGCGGTGAGTCCGCCCGCGGGCAGCTCGAGGTCGGCGACGGCCAGACCGCTGTAGGTGGCGATCTTCTTCGTCTCACGGTCCTTGGTGGACACGTCGGCGACGAGCTTGCCCCTGGTCCCGTCCGCCCGGATCTTCAGGTTGGTCAGGGACAGGTCCAGGGTGTATGCGCCGTTCTCCTCGTGGCCCAGGAAGCGGACCCTGCCGTCGAAGGCGGCGCTGAGGGTCTGCTTCCCGGCGTCGAAGCGGCCGGTGGCGCCGGGGAAGCGGTAGCCGCTGCCCGTCGCGGTGGCACCGGCGGTCGTCTCGACCTTGCCGTGGGCGATGGGGCCCGTGACGTACGAGCGGAAGGAGGCCTTGACGCCCCAGTTCAGGGTGCCGTCGACGATCGCGCCCGGGTCGGCGGCCGGCTTGTCGGTGACCGTGGCGGTCGGCGACGGCTTCGGCGTGGACCCGGTCGGCTGCGCCGTGGGCTTCTCGGTCGGCTTCTCGGTCGGCTTCTCGGTGGGCTTCTCCGTCGGCTTCTCGGTGGGCTTCTCCGTCGGCTCGGCCGGATCCGTCGGCTTCTCGGTCGGGGTGGCGACCGCCTTCACCGTGAGTGTGGCCGGGTCGAGCACCTCCCCTTCCTTGTACTGGCCGTTGAAGGCCTCGGAGCCGGCCTTCGTCAGCTTCGCGGGGATGTCCTTGAAGACCATCGCCCCGCCCGCGCCCTGGCCCGGCCGGACGGCCGACAGGTCGAGGTCGGCGACCGCCACGTCGTTCGCGGTGCCGGCCGGGGTCGCCACGTCGGCGGTGATAGCGCCGCCCGTGCCGGCCGTGGAGAGCTTGACGTCCGAGAGCGTGATGTCCAGGACACCGCCGTGCGCGGAGAAGTTGACGCCCCCCTCGAAGGCGGTGTCGGTGCCGTGCGTGGTCATGTCGTACGTGCCCTTGCCGTTGACAAAGGTGAAGACACCGTTGCCCGCGGCCTGGGTCGCGCCGTCCTTGACCGTGATCTTTCCGGCGGCGCCGATGTACTTGCGGAAGGACTCCTTGAAGCCCCAGTCCAGCGTGCCGTCCTTCAGTTCCATCGCGGGGGCGGCCGCGGTGGCGCTGG
>NZ_JAELVH010000359.1 GCF_019399235.1 Streptomyces poriferorum
CCGCGGCGCCGCGGCAGACCGGGCGCTACCAGGCGAGCTGGGCGATCTCCTCGGCGACCACCGCGCACGCGTCGGCCGCCGGGTCGATCAGCGGGAAGTGCCCGACGTCCGGCAGCAGCGTCAGCCCCACCGTCTCGCCCTCCTTCGCCGCCGCGTCCACGAACGCCTCCGAGACGGCGTGCGGCACGGTCAGGTCGGTGGTGCCCTGCACCACCGCCGTCGCGATGCCGGTGGGCAGCAGCAGGGCCGGGTCGGCGTGCGCGGCGCGCTCGGTGAAGTCCTCCGCGCGCCCCAGGAACTGCCCGACCGCGCCGGAGCAGACGTCGAGCCCGACGGCCGAGGCGAAGTCCGCGATCGGGGCGAGCGCGACCACTCCGCGCAGCGCGGGCGCACGCGGCAGCCGCCACGGCGAGCCCTCCGGCAGGACGTGCCGGGCAGCCGCCCACAGGGCCAGCTGCCCACCCGCGGAGTGCCCGGTGACGACGATCCGCCGGCCGTCCGCCGAGGGCATGTGCCGCGCCAGGAGCTCCGGCAGCGCGTCCATCGCAGCCGCGACATCGTCGAAGGTCTCCGGCCAGCGCCCGGCGACGGGACCGGATCCGCGCTGCTGCGGGAGCTCGCTGCCGCGCCGGTACTCGACGCTGGCGACGGCGAAACCGCGCCGGGCCAGGAAGTCCGCGAACGGCGACACATGGAGCCGGTCGTACGGCGCCCGCCAGGCCCCGCCGTGCAGGACGACCACGACGGGGGCACCGGCCCGCCCGTCGCGCGGGGCGTAGAAGTCGATCACCTGGTCCGGGTGGCTGCCGTAGGCGGCGGAAACATCGGGGGCGACCACCGGATGGGAGAACGCCGACTCGGTCTCGGCCGCGTCCTGATCACGTGCGGACTGATCACGTGCGGCCTGATCACGCGCGGACTGATCACGCGCGGCAGAATCCGACATGCTGCTCCAACCGTCCCTGTGCCATGGCCAACTGGCTTGACCTGCGGGGACGGTATCAGTACGGAGGCGCCCCACTTCCCGGTGGCGGGTGATCCCGCGTCAGTCCCGGCCTGCCCTGACCCCGCGTCAGGCCCGGCCGGACCAGTAGTAGTACGTGCTGTACAGCCCGCCCTTGAGATCACCGAAGAAGGGGACCCAGGGGCTCAGCCCGGACTCCTCCCCGGAGAAGGCCACCGGGTCGACGCGTGCGTACTCGTCCTGGATCCCGTCGGCGAAGCGGGCGAGCTCGGTGTACGGAGCGGGCCCGGTGTACGGAGCGGACCGGTCGGCACCGGTCGCCTCGCGGTCCACCTTCAGCACCCGCCGGTGCAGCAGTTCCAGCAGGTGCCGGAGCGAGGAGAGGTCGGTGTGCACCGGGCGCAGATCACCCTCGAAGAGCTCCATCTCGCCGGGGAGGGCGTGCACCGTGCCGTCGTCGAGGCCGAGGAAGAGGTACCAGCCCTGAACCGCGCCGAAGAGCAGGATGTTGCCGAACTCCTCCTCGATGATCACTACCTCGTCATCCAGGTCCACGATGGGCCGGCCTGCCGCGACCGCGCAGCCGTCCGCGGCAAGAACCGGGGCCATCCAGAAGGGGCGTTGCGGAAAGCCGATGTCGCACAGCGCACGAAGATCCTCCGGGCGGTGCACCACGTCGTCGAGGACCTCGCGCGAGGCCCGTACATGGCCGGAGCGGTCGTACCCGTCCTCGCCGCCACCGTCGATATCGAAAAGCATCCGGTGCCGCCCCCTGGCCGTCGACCGTCGTCGTGGCCATTCTGCTGGACGCCCGGCGACCGGGGCGAGCCGGTCGCCGGACTGACCCGGCAGCCTACGCCGCCGGAGCCGCGGAACCGGTCAACACGTCCGCGAGCACCCGCGCCGCACGTTCCGCGTCGGCGAACCCCACGTACAGCGGGGTGAAGCCGAACCGCAGCACGTCCGGCCGCCGCAGGTCCCCGACGACTCCGCGCGCGATGAGCGCGGCCATCACGGGTTCGGCGTCCTCGCACCGCAGCGCGACCTGGCTGCCCCGTTCCGCGTGGGCGGCCGGGGTGACGGAGGTGACCCGGCCCTCGGGGGCGTACGCGGCGACGCACTCCAGGAAGAAGTCCGTCAGCGCCAGCGACTTGGCCCGTACCGCGTCGATCCCGACCCCGTCCCAGACGTCGAGGGACGCCTCCAGGGCCAGCATGGACAGGATGTCGGGTGTTCCGACCCGGCCCCGTACGGCACCGTCCGCGGGCGCGTACCCGGGCGTCATCGCGAACGGGTCGGCATGCGAGGTCCACCCCGGCAGCGGCGAGTCGAAGGCTGCCTGGTGCCGTGCGGCGACGTACAGGTACGCGGGCGAACCGGGGCCGCCGTTGAGGTACTTGTACGTGCAGCCGACCGCCAGGTCCACCCCGTGGGCGTCCAGCCCGACGGGCAGCGCGCCCGCGCTGTGGCACAGGTCCCAGACGGCGACCGCGCCCGCGGCGTGCACCGCGGCGGTGAGGCCGGGCAGGTCGTGGAGCCGGCCGGAGCGGTAGTCGACGTGGTTGAGCAGCACGGCGGCGCTGCGCGGGCCGAGCGCGCCCGGTACGTCGGCGGGGGCGACCGGCACGATCCGGTGGCCGGTCATCCGGGCCGCCGACTCGGCGATGTACCCGTCGGTGGGGAACGTCGAGGCGTCGACCAGGATCTCGTCGCGGCCCTCGGGGGCCAGCCGGGTCGCGGCGACCACGGCCTTGAAGACGTTCACGCTCGTCGAGTCGCCGACGACGATCTGGCCGGCGGCCGCACCGACGACCGGGGCGATGCGGTCACCGATCCGCTCCGGCGCCGTCCACCAGCCGCTCTCGTCCCAGGACCGGATGCGCAGCTCGCCCCACTCGCGGGTGAGGACCTCCTGCAGCCGGGCGGGCACGTGGCGGGGCAGTGCGCCGAGCGAGTTGCCGTCCAGGTAGACGGTGTCGTCGAGGGTGAAGAGCTTGCGCAGCGGTGCCAGGCCGTCCTCGATGTCGAGCGCCTGTGCGCGCTCCTGGAGGTCAGACATGGCTGCGCGCCGTCCAGAGCTCGGGGAACACGTTCTTCGTGGCGCGCTTCTCCAGCCAGGCGACCCCGGCGGAGCCACCGGTCCCGGTCTTGGAGCCCATGGCCCGCCGGGTGGCGACGAGGTGGTCGTTGCGCCAGCGCCACACGAGCTCGCCCACGTCGGTGAGCGCCTCGCCGAGGCGGACCAGTTCGTCGTTCTGGTCGGGGTTGGCGTAGATCTCCGCCCAGACGGCCTCGACCTCGGGCGACGGCTCGTACTTCTGGGTGAGGTCGCGGCCGAGCACGGCCTGGGGCACCGCGTGGCCGCGCCGGGCGAGCAGGGCGAGCGTCTCGTCGTACAGACCCGGCTCGGCGAGCGCCTTCTCCAGCTCGGCGTGGACGCGGGGCGCGCCCCGGTGCGGCACGAGCATGGACGCGGACTTGTCGCCCAGCAGGAACTCCATCCGCCGGTACATGGCCGACTGGAAGCCGGAGCCCTCGCCGAGCGCGGACCGGTAGGAGTTGAACTGGGCGGGGGTGAGCTGGGCGAGCGGCGTCCAGGAGGCGTTCAGCGCCTCCAGCTCCCGCAGCGACCGCTTCAGCGCGTCGCGCGCGACGCCCAGCCGGTCCTCGCGCAGGGCGTGCGCGGCGGTCTCCCACTCATGGACGATGACGGTGAACCACAGTTCCATGACCTGGGTGGTGACCAGGAAGACCATCTCGCCGGGGTCGTCCGAGCGGAGGTGCTGGAGGTGGGTCAGGACATCCGCCTGGACGTAGTCCTCGTACGGAGTCGTTCCCGCGAAGTCGAGGTGCGGGGTCTGCGCACCGGTGGCTTCGGGGTCGGGGTGAATCGTCGACATTGCTGTCTCCTCGACACGAGCTTCCGGGTAGCGGTCCGCCCCCACCGTGAGGTGGTGGAGCTCCGGTCCCCTGCTCGCATCCTAAGCGGAGATCCGCAGGCCGCGACAGCCGCACGGGCCCCGCGGACGACGATCGTCCACGGGGCCCGCAGGTGGGAGCGTCGGCTAGCCGAGGGTTTCGGCGGCGGTCGGCGAGGAGTCGCGGAGGAACGTCGAGCAGCGCTCGTACTCCTCCTGCTCGCCGATCGACTGCGCGGCGCGCGCGAGGCCGTGCAGGGCGCGCAGGAAGCCGCGGTTCGGCTCGTGCTCGAACGGTACGGGGCCGTGGCCCTTCCAGCCGGCGCGGCGCAGGGCGTCCAGGCCACGGTGGTAGCCGGTGCGGGCGTAGGCGTACGACTCGATGACCCGGCCGCCCTCGAACGCCTCGTCGGCGAGCTGCGCCCAGGCCAGCGAGGAGGTCGGGTACTTCGCCGCGACATCGGCGGGCGCGGTGCCGGCGGCGAGCAGTTCGCGCGGCTCCGGGTCGTCGGGCAGGTGGGTCGGGGCAGGGCCCCCGAGCAGGTTCTCGTGGATCGACATGTGTTCAAGTGTGCCTGTCACCGGCGCCGCCCGGGGCATCCGGTGCGCACAATGCCGCGAAACGTCTAGGACCTGTCCTGGGCGGGTTCCAGCGGGGGGCTCGTGACCCCGCAGTGCACCGTGCACTCCGGCTGCGCGGTGTCCTGCACGGCGGCCGGCGGCGTCCGCACGGTCGCCCACGCGATGAGGGCGCCGAGGACCAGCAGCCCGGCACACATCGGCATGGCCCGCCGGAAGGTCACGGCGAACTCCCCGGCGTCGCGGTAGGCCTCGGGGCCCATCCCGGCGAGCAGCGGCAGAGCGGCGACCGCGATCAGCCCGGCGGCGCGGGCGGCGGCGTTGTTGATGCCGCTGGCGAGGCCGGCCCGGCCGGTGTCCACGGAGGCCAGGACGGTCGCGGTGAGGGGCGCCACGAGGGCCACCAGGCCGACTCCGAGGACGGCGACGGCGGGGAGGACGTCGGCCAGGTATCCGGACACGGAGGCGGACCCCGGTCCCACGCGCAGCATCAGCAGCATCCCGACGGCGGCGATCAGCGGACCGGCGGTGAGGGGAATGCGGGGGCCGATGCGCCGGCTCAGTTCGCCGGACCGGGCCGAGAACAGCAGCATCAGGACGGTGGTCGGCAGCAGGGCGGTGCCCGCGCCGAGCGCGGAGTAGCCCGCCACGACCTGGAGCTGGATGGCGGAGAGGAAGAAGAAGCCGCCGAGGGCCGCGTACACGCAGAGGGTGACGATGTTGACGGCCGTGAACTGCCGGGACGCGAACACCGACGGCGGCAGCATGGGGTCCTGCCGCCGCCGCTCGACCTGGACGAACAAGGCACCGAGCAGCACACCGCCCACCGCCGCACCGATCACGGCCGGTGAGGCCCCTTGTCCCGGCGCCTCGATCAGCGCGTACGTGACCAGCGCCAGCGCGAGGGCGGCGAGGGCGGCCCCCAGGACGTCGAACCGGCCGTGCTCGTACGGATCCCGGGACTCCGGTACGTGGCGCAGGGCGACGGGCGCACAGACCGCGGCGAGCGGCAGATTGAGCAGGAACACCCACCGCCAGCCCGGCCCGTCGACGAGCCATCCCCCGACGAACGGCCCGACGGCGGCGCCGACCCCGCCGAACCCCGACCACAGCCCGACCGCGCGGGCCCGGTCGTCCGGGTGGAAGCTCGCCTGGATCAGGGCCAGCGACCCCGGGGTGAGGAGGGCGCCGCCAACACCCTGGAGGGCGCGGGCGGCGATGAGCACCTCCGCGCTCGGCGCGAGCCCGCAGAGCAGCGAGGCCGCGGCGAACCACACCACGCCGACGACGAAGACCCTCCGCCGCCCG
>NZ_JAELVH010000035.1 GCF_019399235.1 Streptomyces poriferorum
CGCCGGTCAGGGTGGCGGCGAGCGGGATGCCGGTGGCGTCGGTGATCAGGTGGTGCTTGCTGCCCGTCCTGCCCCGGTCAACAGGGCTTCGTCCCGTCTTGGAGCCCCCTTTAACGCGCGGATATGGGAGCCGTCGACGGCCGCCCGGGAGAAGTCCAGGGCGTTCGCGCTGCGGAGCCTGACGAGGCGGGCCTCGTGCAGTCGCGGCCACACCTCGGCCTCGGTCCACTCGGCCAGTCGGCGCCAGCAGGTCATGCCGGAGCCGAAGCCGAGTTCCTGCGGGAGGTGTTCCCAGGCGATTCCGGTGTGCAGGACGAACAGGATGCCCTGGAACACGAGCCGGTCCGGATGCCGCTTGCGCCCGGGGTGCCGGGCCCGGCGCTCAACCTTGGGCAACAGCGGCTCGATCACCGCCCACAACTCGTCATCGACTTCCCACGGCTTCGGCCGAGCCACCCCGCACCCCCGGATCATCAGTCCCGGAGCGATCCAATCACCTCGAAGATCATTTCGTTAGGAGTTCTTAGGGCTTGCAGAAGAATAAGTTGCGTGTTGCCAGTCTTGACACCACATTTCAGGCCGGCTGTTCGACAGCAGGTTAATTCCCTGCAAGCCCTTAGCCGATCTCGCTTCCGGCGGTGCGTGTGGTGAGGTCCTCGTCCGTGATGTGGCGGACCACCCGGCAAGGTGTTCCGAGTGCAATGGTCATCGGCGGAATGCTGCGGCTGACGACGCTGCCGGCACCGATGACGGATCCGTATCCGATACGAACGCCGGGCAGGACCACGACGTTGCTGCCGATCCAGACCTTGTCCTCGATCACGATCGGCTCGGAGAAGCGACCGAAGTCAGCTCGGCGTGCGGGATGCACCGGGTGCCCCGTCGTGGTCAGGGTCACGCTGGGAGCGATCATGACGCCGTCGCCTATACGAATCTCCACGTCATCGACGAACGTCAGATTCACGTTCCCGAAGAAGTCGTCGCCGATGTGGACGTTGCTGCCGAACCCAGCGTGGAACGGTGGCAACAGCACCGTGCGTTCACCGACCGAACCGAGGATCTCGGTGAGCAGCGACCGGCGCCTCTCCGGTTTGCTCGGTGGCGTCAGGTTGTACTCGAAGATCTGCTCCGTGCGGCGCAGAGGGGCCTGAAAGGCTGCTTCCGACTCGGTGTAGACGAGCCCCTTGGCAATCCGGGCGAGCACTTCCTCGTTGTGCATATCCGTCACAGCGGAATACTCCGTTATCCGATTTCCTGGGCACCGATTGACGTGCCCCTGACCAACCGCGCTACAGACCCTATGCCGTCCGCAGCCTTCTCCGTGCGGGGTTGGCAGGAGCCGAGACGTTCCGCGGGTGCCGTCCATCGGCCGCCTGCCGCATCGTTGTCTCGAAGGACCAGCTCGAGGCTGCTCAGCGCATCAACGCCGAGCATCCCGCTCCGGCGGAGAGCAGTTCACGCGATCGTGCTCGAATGATCACGGTTCATGGGCCGGGGAGATCTCACGGACGAGCAGTGGGCAACTCTGGAACCGTTGTTGCCGAGGGGGACGAAAGCGGGGCGGCCGCCCGTCTGGCCTCTGCGGCAACTGATCAACGGCATCCGGTTCCGGGTCCGGACCGGTGTTCCGTGGCGGGACGTGCCCGTCGAGTGCGGGCCGTGGGGCCGGGTCTACGACCTGTTCCGCCGGTGGCAGCGGAACGGCACCTGGAGCCACATCCTCACCCGGCTTCAGGCCCTGACCAACGCGAAGGGTGCGATCACGTGGCACCTGAGCGCCGACTCCACGGTGTGCCGCACCCAGCAGCTTGCCGCAGGGGCCCGCAAGCGGGGCGACCTGCAGAAGGAACCACCGGGCGGTGTGTTCATCGAGCCCGGAGAGCACGGACTGGGACTCTCGCGCGGCGGGTTCACGACCAAGCTGCACCTGGCTATCGCGCAAGGCCAAAAGCTCATGCCGATCGTGGTCACGGCTGGGCAGCGCGGCGACGCACCGCAGTTCGAGCCCGTGCTGGAGAAAGTCCGCGTGCCTGGCATCGGGCGGGGCCGGCCACGTGTCCGCCCCGATCGGGTCCGCGCGGACAAGGGGTACGCGTACCGCAAGGACCGTGCCTACCTGCGTCGCCGCGGCATACGCTGCACCATCCCCGACAAGCTGATCAGGCCCGCAACCGCCAAAAGCTCGGATCTCACGGCGGCCGGCCACCGCGCTTCGACCCGATTGAACACCGTGAGCGTCACGCCGCCGAGTGCGAGATCAACCGCCTCAAGAGAAACCGCGCTGTCGCCACGCGCTGCGACAAACTCGCGGTCCGATACGAGGCGACCGTCCTCGTCGCTGCCATCAACGAGTGGCTATGCCCCTCCGTCGTCGCGTGGTGGGCCGGCTGCTGCCGCGGTTGTCAGTGGCTACTGCAACCATGCGCCCATGAAGTCAGATCGCACGGAAAAGAAGACTCTGTTGGCCTTCCTCGCGGCACAGCGAGCCAGCGTGCTGGCCATCGTCGACGGGCTTGACACACAGGCACTGACCACGGCGGTTCTGCCCTCCGGCTGGACGCCCCTCGGACTCATAGAACATTTGGGGCATGCCGAGAGGCACTGGCTCCAGGAGATCGTCACCGGAGCGGCCGAGCCGTTGCCATGGCCCGATGACCATGCCCCCCTGACGACACCGCGAGAGCCGAAGGTGGTTTTCGCCTTCTACGACGACCAGTGCCGCCGTTCCGATGCGGTGATAGCCCGCACGCCGTTGTCTGGCCCCCCACAGGGCCGCCATCCCGAACCGCTGGGAGACGAACTCGCCGACCTGCGCGGGATCATCATGCATGTCATCGAAGAGACCGCGCGTCACGCCGGGCATCTGGACATCGCCCGCGAACTACTCGACGGTCGAACGGGACTTGGACCTCGCTGAGCACCGGCCCGTAGCCCGGGCCGGAACCTATCCCCACTATCGCAACACGCCCTAAACTTGGACTCTGTCGGGGATCTTGGAGTTTCCCGGTGCGGCAGCACGATCGACGGGCATGCTCGGATAGTTCCGCCGACCGATGCAGCTGTCGAGGTGCCCGTTGTCCCTTCGCCCCCGTTCCGGTGAGCAAGTTCCGCCTCTGACTGCGCGGATCGCGCGGGCGAGCAACCCAACTGGCACGACGGCGATATGGGTGCGCGATCGGCTGGATGGGCTGTGGTGCGACGAGGACTTCGCGGACTGGTACCCGCGTGACGGGCGTCCGGGTCTCTCGCCTGCTCAACTGGCCACCGTCTGTGTGCTGCAGTTCTTGCTCGGTCTGTCGGACCGGCAGGCCGCCGAGGCGGTCCGCTGCCGCATCGACTTCAAGTACGCGATGGCCATGGAGCTGGATGACCCCGGCTTCCACCACAGCGTGCTGGCCGATTTCCGCGACCGTCTCGCCGAAGATGACCGCGCCGACCGCCTCCTCGACCTCGCGCTGACCCGCCTCAAGGAGGCCGGACTGGTGCGCGAGCGCACCACGCAGCGAACCGACTCCACCCACGTCCTGGCCTTGGTGCGCGACTTGACCCGCCTGGAGCTGATCACCGAGGCGGTCCGCGCCGCACTCGAAGAAGTCGCCGGCACCGCCCCTCACCTGCTGGACGAACTGGTCGACGAGGACTGGGGGCACCGCTACGGGCGGCCGGTCCGCCTGGGCAAGAACCCCACCAGGCCCAAGACTAGGATCCTTGCCACCGGAAATGATGCTGTCCGGCTCCTGGAACACCTCTACCAGCACGGAGCAGGCCGCGCGTCCGGCCCTCGCGTCCAGGCCCTGCGCCAGATCATCGTGCAGAACTACCACCATGACACCGCAGGACACCTGCGCTGGCGCACCGCCGAAAAGGAAGACGGGCCCGGACTGCCGCCCTCGTCCCGGGCGATCGTCTCCCCCTACGACACCTCGGCCCGCTACGCACGCCATGGACACATCATCAGCTGGAAGGGGTTTACCGCTCACCTGACCGAGACCTGTGCTCCCGACAGCCCCAACGTGATCACGGACGTGGCCACCACCGCGGCCACCACCCACGACAGCAAGGTCCTGCCCGGCATCCACACCCGCCTGGCCCGTCGCGGACTGCTGCCCGCCGAGCACCTGGTCGACGCTGGCTACACCTCCCTGCCCCACCTGGAACAAGCCACCCGTGACCACCAGGTCACCGTCTCCGGGCCGCTGAACAGCAACCCCACCCGCCAGCACCGTCGGAACGAGGGCTTCGCCCGGGACGACTTCCACATCGACTACGACCGCCAACAGGTCACCTGCCCCCAGGGACAGGTCAGCGCCGGCTGGCACGGCCCCTACCCGACATCCTCACCCACCGCGGCTCCGCTGATCGTGGCCAGGTTCACCAAGAGTCAGTGCCGCCCCTGCCCAACCCGCGCGCAGTGCACCAGCACCGCAGACAGCGCCCGCACGGTGGGCTTTCCCCCGCGAGAACTCCGCGATCTGCAACTCCGTGTCCGAACAGAGCAGCAGACGCCCGAATGGAAGGCCCGCTACGCGATCCGCTCCGGAGTGGAGGGCACGGTCAACGAGTTCGCCCACGGACACGGCATGCGACGCTGCCGCTACCGAGGACAGGGGAAAGCCCACATCCAGCACGTCCTGACGGCCATCGCCGTCAACATCGAGCGCCTCAGCAAACTGCCACCTGCTGAGGACGCACCTGCACCCCGCCGACCGACTGCCTTCCAGAACTACCTCGACCAGCGCGAGCTGCCCCGACTGAAATCCTGGCGAACCCTGGGCACCTGACCTCGACCACTCCAAGATCCCCGACAGAGTCAAGCTAAAGATTGTTGCAGAACGCCTGGGTGTGCTTGTTCCGCTTCGACGGACGCCATTGGTGTGGTGGTCAGGCTGCGAGTGCGGTCTCGTACTCGGCGGGGCTGAGGTGGCCGACGCTGCTGTGCAGTCGGTGCAAGTTGTACCAGCATTCGATGAAATCGAAGATCGCGGTGCGGGCGGCGGCCCGGCTGGGCCAGGCGGAGGTGCCGAGCAGTTCGCGTTTGATGGTCGAGAAGAACGACTCGGCGAGCGCGTTGTCCCAGCACTGGCCGGTGCGGCCGACCGACAGCCGGACCCCGAACTCTGCTGCCAGGGAGACGAATTGCTGGCTGATGTATTGCTTGGACTCAACCGGTCGTCGCAACACCATGCGCCGGCCGGCATCCAGGGCGCTACCGGATACCTCTGGACGTTCCGAGCGGGGTACCGGGCGGTGGCCATCAGCTCGCGAAAGTATGAACCCTGACCTGCACTTCCCCGGGCGGTCAGACTTCGACGGCAAGAACTACCCAATGGCCAATGTTCGGTGACATTCGCTCATGGTTCGCCGACACAGGACAACCAGTATCAGGGGAAGAAGACCTGCAAGCGACGCCGGCACGCTTCCTCGACCCCGACCCGGGCGTCAGAGTGGTGCTCTCCGGCGGCATGGTGTCCTTCCACCGTGCAACGGGCCAGACCCCCATGGCCCCCTTGCTCCCGTCTGCACTCCCCCGTCCGAGTCGGCCATCCTGCCCCCGCTTGAATGCCCTCAGCCCCATAGCCCTCAAGGGGGCTTGACCGGCCAATTGATGCGCGCGACCGCGCCCGACCGCTCCTCGCCCACTTATGGGCGGAGGTTGGCCAGCGCCTGCGGAGTCAGGTGTCGGGCGAGTACGCCAAGAGCATCGGCGACTTCCTGAATCCGTTGCGGGTCGCCGGCACCGAGCGCCTTGGCGAGTGCGTCGTCGATCGTGGTCGCCCGGACCTGTGCCACTCGGCCCGAGAGGTCGGGAGACTGCCGGACCAAGAGGCGGCGGCGGTCCGCGGGGTCGGGTGCTGTCGTGATCGCGCCCGCCTCCTTGAGGCGAGCGACGGCGGTTGACACCTGACTCTGCGGCAGGCCGGTGCGCGCGGCGATCTCACCGACGGCACTGTCCGGGTGGGCAGCAATGTCGCTCGCCGCGATCAAGACGGACCGGACAGTACCGGGGTGGCCTCCGCCACCGCTTTCCGGCTCCGGCATGGCCTCTTCGCCGATCTTCATCAGGGTTCGCCCCAGCAGGAACAGCTCTACTCCATTCATACCCTCACAATACATCGAACTGGATGCATCTATCTTGATGTATCGAGTTGGATGAAATAGCGTCATGGTTGGGTCCCGGAAGTTCCGGGACCGGCGAAGGGGTGGATTCCGTGCGGAAATGGCATGCAAACCCATGGGCTGTCCTGGTGACGCTCTCACTCGGGTTCTTCATGACCCTGCTGGATCTGACGATCGTGAACATCGCGATCCCGGAGATGATCGACGGGCTCGGCGCCTCGCTCGATCAGACGCTCTGGGTGGTCAGCGGCTACGCACTGGTCCTGGCGGTGCTGCTGATCACCGCCGGCCGCCTCGGCGACCTGTTCGGGCCGCGCAATCTCTTCGTCGCGGGGCTGGCTGTCTTCACCCTGGCCAGCATCGCGTGCGGGATCGCCGCGGGCCCCGCCGCGCTGATCGCCGCCCGCGCCGTCCAGGGACTGGGCGCCGCCTTGCTCGTGCCCCAGACAATGACCCTCATCATCTCGGTCTTCCCGGCCCAGCGGCGTGGTGCCGCCATGGGGATCTGGGGCATGGTCGCCGGTCTCGCCACCCTGTCCGGCCCCACTTTGGGCGGCCTCCTGGTCTCCACGGTCGGCTGGCGCTGGATCTTCCTGGTGAACGTGCCCATCGGCCTGGCCGCGCTCGCCCTCACCTTTCTGGTCGTCCCCGACATCCGCCACGGCCGCAAGCACCGCTTCGACGTGATGGGCGTGCTTATCGCCACAGCGGCGCTGTTCTGTTTGTCCTTCGGCCTCCAGGAGGGCGAGCACTACCACTGGGGCCCCGGTATCTGGGCACTGCTGGCCGCCGGCGCCTCGCTCGTCGCGGGCTTCCTGCTGCACCAGCGCGGCAAACAGGACCAGGAGCCGCTGGTGCCGTTCACGCTCTTCCGCGACCGCAATTTCACCGTCATGACCGTGTTGGTCGCGCTGGTGTCGATGGCCATGATCGGCCTGGTGCTGCCGTTCAACCTCTATCTGCAGTCGGTACTGCACATGAGCGCGATCAAGGCCGGAATGGTGCTCGCCCCGTCCTCGCTGGTGTCGATGACCGTCGGGCCGTTCGCGGGACGGTTCTCCGACCGCATCGGCGGCAAATACCTGCTTGTGGCCGGACTGACGCTATACGCAACCGGGATGCTCGCGATCGTACTGATCGCGGGGGTGGCCACCCCCTGGTACGCGTTCATCCCGGCGACCGTGGTCACGGGCCTGGGAATCGGCTGCGTGGTCGCACCGATGTCCACCGAGGCGATGCGGAACGTCGAGCCCCGGCTGGCAGGCGCCGCCTCAGGCGTCAACAACACGATCCGTCAGATCGGCTCCGTCATCGGCGCGGCGGCGATCGGGGCCCTGCTGCAGGGCCGGCTGGCTGCCGAGTCGGCCGCCGGCAAGACGTACGCCGACGCGTTCATCGCCACGATGCACGTCACCGCGATCCTGCCGATCGCCGTGGTCGTGGCCGGAGCACTCGCCTGCCTGCTGGTACACAACCACGCCAAAGCCAAGTCCGCGGGCCCCGTACCGGCCGCGGCCACCCGGGAGACGGTGCCCGGTCGCTGACCGAATGGCGCGCTGCTGGGCCGCCGGCTCTACCGGGTGGCGGCCCTGCATGCGGATGGCCGCGCGCCCCCTGGTGCACCCCTCGTCCGTGGGAGGAGTTCCGAAGTCATGGTGCTCGTCGGCCTCGTCAGGTGTCACACGCCGTCGTCACTGCCGGTCGAGGGCGTAGCGACCTGGTCCATGACGCGCTGCCAGTGCGCCCGTTACCGTTCGCGCACCTCAGCTCTTGCCAGGTGCTCCTGGTCGAAGCGGAGTATCGTCCGGGCTCCGCCGGCTGCCGAGGCGAGGGCGACCTGCACCGTGGTGGTGCCGTGGGTGACGCGGATGCCGTCCGCGGTCTGCGGTCTGCGGTCTGCGGTCTGCGGTCTGCGGTCTGCGGGGCGATAGCCGCGAACCTCGCACGCCACTCCCCCGGCCGTCCGGCAGGGGTGGCGTGTTCCGGTGCGAGGACCGCCGGACGGGCGGCTGCTTCGTTGATGGCCTCGGTGTCGCGGGGCGGGCGAGGCTCGCCGCGCGTGTGGACGATGATCAGCCGGAACGGTGCGTGGGGCAGCACTCGCGTGTCGGCCGCTTCCGCTTCGGAGTTGTCCAGTGCTGGCGTCGTGGTCAGCCGCGACCGGTCCACCCGGGCGGCCCAGGTCCGCGGGCTCGTGCAGGACCTCGTACCGGCGGTAGGGCCGGGGCCGCAGGTGCCGACCACTGTCGTGGATGCACGTACAGGGAGAACGTCTCCGACTCCGGGGCGGCACCCGCACCTCACGGAGCCCTGACACCACGACCGAGGGCTGACCCCCGGGGATGGGTCGGGTCACAGCAATCGGTCGACCAGCCCGTCGACGTAGTCCGGGGCGAGCGGGACCATGCCGAACAGGACGCGGATGTACATCGGGGCCAGGATGTGGTCCAGCACCGTGAACGCGTCGGGTGCCTGTTCGCCACGTTCGCAGGCGCGGTCAAGCATGGTCTGCAGTTGGCGCATGCGTTCGGCGCGGAGGTCGTCACCGGCCTTAAGGCCCTGCTGACCGTTGCCGGACAGGGCGACGGCCAAGCGCACCACCGCCAGACCGTCGGGTCCGGTGATCTCGCGGGCCACGTTGGCCGCGTAGGTGCGCAGGTCGCCGGCCAGGCTCCCGGTGTCGGGCATCGGTGACTGCGCGTTGAGACGGGTGAGCGCCACGTCGGTGAGCAGGGTTTCCAGGTTGCCCCACCGGCGGTAGATGCTGCTGTCGGCCACGCCCGCGCGTGCTGAGACCTCGCCGACGGTGAAGTTGCCGTAGCCGCGCTCGCTGATCAGGTCGGTGACGGCCTGGTGCACCTCCGCGCCGACGCGGGCGCTGCGCCCGCCGGGCCGCCGGGCTTGCTGTCGCTCGTTCATACCTCCACCTTAACGCAGTCAGTACTTGCGTTTGCGTGGAGCCCTCCCTATAGTCTACTAACGCAGTCACCGACTGCTTTAGAGCGCACGGGTGCATCGCCACCCTCGTCGACCACGGCAGGGCGCACCTGATGATTGAAAGGAATCCCCATCGCCGCATCGCATGCGACAGAAGGCAGTCGATCAAGCCGGGCCGCGCTGCTCACGGTGACCTGCCTGGGCCAGTTCATGGTTCTGCTCGACAACACGATCGTTGGAGCGGCGCTGCCCGACATGCAGCACCGGCTGCACACTCAGCTGACCGGTCTGCAATGGATCGTCGACGCGTACGTACTGCTGGTCGCCATGCTGCTGCTGTCCGGAGGCATCTTCGCCGACCGGTTCGGCCGCAAGCGGGTGTACCTGACCGGTGTGGCGGTGTTCACCGCCGCGTCGGTACTGTGCAGCCTCGCGCCCTCGGTCGGCTGGCTGGTCGCCGGCCGGGTGCTGCAGGGCATCGGGGCCGCGGCAGTGAGCCCCGCGTCGCTGGCCCTGCTCGCCGCTGCCCATCCCGTGCCGCAGGAACGAATGAAGGCGATCGGGCTGTGGGCCGGATTCAGCGGCCTCGGTCTGGCCGCAGGCCCTGTGGCCGGCGGAGTGCTGACAGAAGCCTTCGGCTGGCCCGCCATCTTCCTGGTCAATCTGCCCATCGGCATGGTGCTTCTGCTGTTCGGCCTGCGCCACCTCGGCGAGTCCCGCAATCCGAGCGCCCCCGCGATCGACATCCCGGGCACGGCGCTGTCCGTCCTGGGGGTGGGGGCGCTGACCTACGGACTGATCGAGGGCGGTGCACGCGGCTGGACGTCACCGGTCATCCTGGGCAGCTTCGCCGCCTCGGTGCTCCTCCTGGCCGCCTTCGTCGCCGTCGAAGCGCGTCACTCCGCTCCGATGCTGCCGCTGCGGCTGTTCCGGGAGCGGCTGTTCACCGTGTCCAACACCGCCATGGTCGTGGTCGGGTTCGCGCTCATGGGCTCGTCGTTCTTCTTCTCCCAGTTCTTCGTGTACGTCCAGGGCAGCTCGATCCTGCGCGCCGGCCTGCAGACCCTCCCGCTCTCACTCGCCATGGTGATCGTCAGTCCGTTCGCGGGCCGGTTCGCCGCCCGGCACGGCTTCCGAATTGTGGTCACGACCGGTCTGGCCCTGGCAGGAACAGGGCTGGTGGCGCTCGGCACGGTGCACGCCGACACCGGCTACGAGAGCGTGTGGTGGCGGCTGGGACTCGTCGGCACCGGCTTCGCCCTGACCCTGTCCCCACTGACGGGAGCCGCCATCCAAGCGGTCAGCCCGCAGGAAGGCGGCCTCGCATCAGGAATCAGCAGCACCACCCGGCAGATCGGCGCGGTGCTCGGCGTGGCGCTGCTCGGAGCCATCGTCCGCTCCCGTCAGTCCGGCGGCGCCTCCTTCGAGGCCGGTCTCAACAGCGCCTTCCTCGCCGCCGGCGCCATCACATTGGCCGCCGCCGTGTTCACCGGCCTGTGGCTGGCGAGGTCCAAGGCCGCGGAAGGCCCCGAAGGGCCGCAACGTTCCACCGATCCAGATGCGGTCGCCACCTCGAACGAGGTTTCCACGAGCAGCCGTTGACAACAACAACCCCATCCGCCGGCCCCCGCACCGCGCCGGGAGCACCCGCAGCCCGGCCGACGCATGGCCGGTCCGGCCCGGCCTGAAGCCCCCAGGCCGGCCGCCCTGCCCTCAGGGCTGTCCCGCAATTCCTTGCGGGACAGCCCCCCGGCAACGGCCTTACAGCGCCGGGTCCGTACGTCGAAGGGCAGCGAAGGCGGCGGGAGTTGCCCAGCCGCGCAGGACGGCATCAATCGTTGACCGGAACGCGGTCTCGGCTACGGCACCGTCGAGGCTGCCGGCGAGTTCGAGGGTCACGAGCCCGTGCAGGGCGACCCACAACGAGACGGCGATCTGCGTGGTGTCGCCCGCGAGGATGTGGCCCACCACGGCGCGGTCGATCGCCGCGACAAGCGGCCGCACCGGGTCCCGGTCGCCGACGCGGGCCGACGGCACGAAGGACTGCGCACCACCGAACAGCACCGTGTACAGGTGGCGGTGTTCGCGTCCCCAGAGGCGATATGCCGCGGCCAACGCGTACAGATCCTCCAGGGCGGCCTCCGAGACGGGAACAGCCGTCAGGTCCCGGAACAGGCCGGCGACCGCCTGGTCGCGCACCTCACGGATCAGCCCGTCCTTGCCCTGGAACAAGGTGTACACCGCCGCCGTCGACGTTCCGGCGGCGGTGGCCAGCGCGCGAACCGTGACCGACTCCTGGGGACGGGTGGCGAACATCTCGGTCGCGCATGCGATGAGCCGTTCTCTGACGGCGGCGTCGTTCGTCCTCGGTCTTCCCATGGCAAGCAGTCTATCCGCCCTGATAACATCGTTTCAAAACAGCGTTCCAAAACTCTGGGGAGCTCATCATGCCGCCGTCCGTCATACGTTCCTTGCGCCTTGTCGGCCGCCTCCTGGCGGTCGCCGCCGCGGTGGTGGGGCTGGTCGCCGTCTTCGTGGCGCTGATCGTCGCCACCGACGGCGCGGGATCGGGGTTGGCCGCATGGTCAGCGGCTGTCGGGATCGCGGTTGCCGCGGCGATGTGGCGCGGCCGCCGCCGCCCCTGGCGGGGACGGATGATGCCATTACTGCCGGTGCTCGTCGCAGCGGCCCTGACGCTGTCGGTGTGCGTCCCCACCGTCCCCACGACGCGCCAACACCCGCCCGCCCTGTCGTTCGTGACCACCGAGCACTGGCGCCTGTCCACCGGCAGCCGGGTCGCGGTCTACCACTACCCGCCCACCGGCAACAGCCCCCGCAAACGCGTCCCGCTCGTCTACCTCAACGGCGGCCCGGTGCGCGGCATCTCACTGCTCGACCACCGCTTCCTGCAACGGCTCGCGGGACAGGGCTACGACGTGTACGCCTACGAGCAGGCCGGCGGCGGACGCAGCGACCTGCTGCCCATGGACCAGTACTCGATCACCCGGTCCGTGCATGACCTCGGCGCGTTCGTCGGCAAGCTCGGCAGGGGCCGCGTCGACGTGCTGGGATTCTCCTCGGGCGCGGTCGTGCTCACCCGCGCGCTGGCCGACCCGGCCACCGCCGCGCACCTGCGCCGGGCGGTCGTCGCCGAGCCGGGCCCGATGGACGGCCCCACCGCCCGGATCACGGGGCAGAAGGGCCGACCGTCGGCCCGCGGCATCGCACCGGCCGTGACCGGACCGCGCTCCACACACGTCCCGCGGTACGCGGTCGCGTTCGGCCTCATGCGGCTCGGACTGCTCAGTCCGGACAACGGGCTGGTAGGACAGGCGGAGGGCGACAACGCCTTCACCGCCGCCGACCTCGGCAGCGACACCGCGTCCGCCTACTGCGCGCGGGACGCGCGGCGCATCCCGGTCGAGGACACGGCGCACAACTTCTCCTTCAGCGCCGCCGCCAGCCTTCGTGTCCAGCAAACGATCAAAGACTCCGCTTCCATCACTCCTCAGCTGAGGCGCTCCCGGACAGCCGCGATGCTGATGATCGCCGAGTGCTCCTCCCAGGTCCGGCAGTGGGCGACGACCATCCTCGCGGACAACCCCGCCATCCAACGCACCCAGTACATGCCCGGCGTCGGCCACCACATGTGGAACGGCCTGGGGAGCAACGACCAACGAGCGGCAGCCGTCATCACCGCGTTCCTCCAGGACGAGCCCGCACCGCTGCCCGACTACCCGACCCGGGCTGACATCCCGGCCTTCCTCCGCAATCACAAGTGAGCGGGCAGGAGGCCTGCCCGACGTGCGACGCACAAGCCGGCTCGCCGTGCCGCTCGCGCAGCGGCGCGGACACTGGTGATCACCGTCGCTCCACGAGCCCGAAGCCTCAGTGTGGCAGCCGGATGGAGCCCTCGCCGTCGCGCAGCGCCGACCGCCCGAGCTGCCAGGCCGCCATCAGATGGGACGCCAGCCGGCTTTCCAGGTACACAGTGGCGTCGGCTCCGAATGCCACCTCGGAGTCCAGGCCCGGCTCTTCGGCGAGCAGCCCGCCGATCACCTCTCGCCTGACGACCTGCTCGTGGACGGCGTCCGCCTCCACGTGCTCGGTGTAGAAGCGTTCGGCCGCGGGCCCGGCGCCGATGCGCCGCATCGCCGCAGCAAGCCGGCGGGAACCCGGCGACGAGGTGATCTCCACGCATGCGAAATGGCCCACCAGCGCGCCCCGCAGGGCTCGGTGCAGGCCGAACAGCGTCATGACGTTCACGACGGCGAGCGCGGGGGCGGGCGCCGCCTCCACGTAACGGCCGTAGCCGGTGTCCAGGCCGAGGTCGTCCATCAGCTCGGCGAAGAGATGAGCGTGAATGTTCTCGGCCCGCCCGGCGCCGAACTCGTCGTATTCGATGGCGACCATGCCGGCCTTGGCCCGCCCGCGCAGCCGGGGGATCACCCAGGCGTGCGGGTCCGCCTCCTTGAGGTGGTAGAGCGAGCGCAGGGCGGCGTACTCGCGCATCTGCCACCGTTCTCCCTCGTGCTCGAGGTGGTGGGCGACACTGCCACGATCGTCCGCGGGCTCGACCAGCAGTTCTCCGACGGCCTCGTCAGCGGAGCGTCCGGCAGGAACATCGGCCCGCAGAGCATCGAGGAACCGCCGTTCGAGCGCCCGGCGCAACGGCATCAGTGCCGGGTCCCATTCACGGTCCTCGGCGACTGCGGCGAACCCCTGGTAGTGCAACTCGTAGAGCATGTAGAGGGCAAGTTGCAGATCCTCCCCGTACGGATCCGCGGCTGCGGCCTCGTCCACCCCTGGAGGAGCGTGCTGCGGCGATGCGAGGGCAGCGTACAGACCGGCCGAGAGCGGCCCTCGGGGGCAGGGCACGGCGGGGCCGGCAGGGCTGTGCTCAGTGGTGGTCGCCGTCATGGGTGCCCTTCGGGTCGTTTCCGGGAGTCCGGTCGCCGCCCTCGCGGCCGGCGCTGCCGGAAGACTTCGTACGGCGGCGGTGGCTGGTGTCGCACCAGGGGTACGCGCGGCTGCGGCGGCAGGTGCAGACCGCGACGACGAACCGTTCGGAGGTGGCGGTCGTGCCGTCCTCCTGGACGATTTCCACCGGCCCCTCGACGAGAACCGGACCGTCGCGGACAACGGTCACACGCCTGGCTCGGTCAGCTTCGTTCGGCACGGATGACCACCAGTTCCTCTGCGTCGTCGTCGGCGTCGACCAGGCCCTGATCCGACAGCCACGGCAGCCTCTTGGTCATCACGGGCCCGTAGGGCACGTAGGACCGCTCCGTCACGGAGCAACTCAGGCCGGAATCCGTCATTCTGCTGAGCGTCTCCTCGACACCGCAGAGCCCGGACTGCACCAGGAGCAGTACGCCGTGCGGCCGGAGCACGTCCCGTGCGTGGGCGCATATGCGGTCAAGGGCCTGCCGTCCGCCGAGTCCGGCGTCCCAGGCGACCGCGGACCCATGGGGGCGGGAACGGTGTTCCAGGGGTGTGGGCACGTACGGCGGGTTGCTCGTCACCAGGTCGAAGCGCCGACCGGCGACCGGCCCGGTGAGGTCCCCGCGCATCACCCGGATGCGGTGGCCGGCGCGGGCGGCGTTCATCCGTGCCGTCATCACTGCACGCCGGGAGATGTCGGTCGCTGTCACCCGGGCGCGCATCCGCGCGGCCAGCAGAGCGAGCGCGCCGCTTCCGGTACAGACGTCGAGAACTTCCATGCCCGCTGTGACCCCTTCGCGGTGAAGAGCCCGGGCGAGCAGGTAGGTATCGGCCTGCGGAGCGTAGACCCCCGGCAGCGTCCACAGGTTCCCGAAATCGGCGGGCCGTGCGGCAGCGGTCGTCATCGGAATCCTCCATGGGGGCACTGACAGGTTCGGGATCCCGCTCGTATCGCCAGGCGCGTGCCCACCTCATTCAGGTTCGACCTGCTCGTTGTCCGGCGCCACTGGAGCCGCGGTCTCCGGCCTCCTGCCCTGCGACTGCCGACGCATGCGCTCCACGCGGCGGATGAGCGAGCGGGCCCGAGGCGACGGCCTGCGGGGCCGGACCTCTGCGCGGCGGAGGTCTCGGCCGGGCTGCTGCCGGGGCACTGCTGAGTCGGTTGCTGGGGCACTACTGGGTCGGTTGATCGGTTGCGTGGCCTCGCGGTCGGGGGGTCTGATCCCTGATATGACGATTGTGCTGGGAACGCCGGCGGTCGACGGGGTCCGCGAGGCCGTGGCCTCGCTGCGGGAAGCCCGCTGCCTGGGCGCCTACGACGACCGGGGCAACGTGGCGGCGGTGGTGAAGGTGTGGTCGGCCGGTCCGGGGAAGCCGGGGCTGGTCGAGCCGATGGGCGTGCACGAGGACCACCGTGGTCGCGGCTACGGCCGGGCGATCACCGTGGCCGGGGCGGCCGCGCTGCGGGGGATGGGCTCGTCGGGCGTGCGCGTCCGCACGCCGAGTTCCAACGCCGGTGGCATCGCCACGTACAGGGCGGCCGGGTTCGAGGCGCGGCCGGAGATACGGGACCGCATGCGGAAGGCCTGAAGCCGTGGCCTCCCGGCAGGGCGGGCCCGCCCGCCGGTCGGCCCTCCGCGCGGCCGACCACCCCTCCCCCGCGTCAACAACACCGCGGGCCAGCACACTCGGCTTCAGCGCGCCTGGGTACGGGCCTGCACGCCGCTCCCCAGCGCACCGAGCAGACCGGCGAGCCGTCGCCTGTCCGCCGTACTCAGACCTGCGAGCAGTTCCTGCTCCTGGGCCGACCGCACGGCGTGGACCCGGTCGGCAAGTTCCAGACCCTCCGGGGTGAGGCGGAGCCGGATGATCCGGCGGTCGTCCGCGTCGCGTTCCCGCTCGACCAGGCCCGCCGCCTCCAGACGGTCCACATGCTGGGTGAGGCCACCCGCGCGGACCCGGCCGGCCGCCGCCACCTCACCCGTCGTCCGCCGGTAGGGCTCCCCCGCATCGCGGAGCGCGGCGAGCACGTCGTAGGCGGGCAGGCTGACGCCGTACTCGCGAAGAGTTCTGCCGATCAGTTCCTGATGGGCGGCGGCACATGCGTCGAGCTGCGCGAAGAGTGCGGCGGGAAGTGCGTCCGCCGCCGGACCCGGGCCCTCCGGACGAAAGTCCGCGGGGCGTACGGGAGTCGGGGCGGCCGGGGCAAGGCGACCGGAGGCCGCCCCGCCGTCCGCCGCCCCGTCCTGCGCAGGCGGGGGTACGGAGTCGAGGGCGTCGCCGAAAGCGGTGACAAGCACATCCGTCAGCGCCGGGGCGAGTTCCCCGGCCGGGACGGAGGCCGCCGGTTCATGCGCGAAGAGGTAGCGCTCCATGATCACGCCGAACAGGACGCTCCGGACGACGGCGGCACGCACGTCCGCGCCGGCCGAGTCGCCGAGCAGGCGCGCGAGGGGCTCGCCGACCTGCTTCTCCAGGATCGTGCGCAGGAGTTCGGCGCTCGGTGGATGGCTGAGGGCCGAGCGGATCAGGGCGGGCCAGGGATCGTCGGCCGGCAGGCGGTCCCACCGGTCGAGGTAGGCGCGGGCCAGCGCCGCGGGCAGTTCACCCGTTCCGGCGGACATGGCGGACAGCACGTCACCGGTGACGCCCGTTCCGCCCGCCACCGCCTCACGGAACAGGCCGTCCTTGGTACCGAAGTACGCCATCACGAGGCCGGGTGTCACTCCGGCCTCGGCCGCGATGGCACGGACTCCCACGCCCCTGTACCCGTGCGCGCCGAAAAGCCGCCGGGCCGCTTCGAGGACCGCTTGGCGGTTGCCCTCCGGGTCGTGCGAGCCGGGGCGGCGCTGCGATGCCTGCCCCGGCTCCGGGCGCTCGGCCGGCCGTCGACGGCCCTGGTGCTCTGGATCCACAGGCTCCACATTAAACGAGTGTTCAAATTAAACGCCCGTTCATAAAAACAGTCGTTCAAAAATAGTCACCCCGTGTGGACGGGGCCCGTCCGCACGGTGAGCGGAAGAGCGGTTCCGCCCTGCCGCACTGCCACGATCTCGGCCAGGATGGACAGGGCGGCCTCCTCAGGGCCCCGGCCGCCCAGATCGAGCCCGATCGGCGAGCGCAGCCTCGCCGTCTCCGCTTCCGTCACACCCGCCGTGCGCAGTCGCTCCATCCGGTCCTCGTGCGTCCGGCGACTTCCCATGGCTCCGACGTATCCGGCCGCGCTGCGCAGGGCGAGGGTGAGGACCGGCACGTCGAACCGCATGTCGTGACTCAGCACGCAGACGGCGGTCGTGGCGTCGATCCGGTCCTCGTGCGCACGGAACCAGCGGTCCGGCCGCTCCACGACGACCTCGTCGGCCCGCGGGAACCGCTCGGCCGTCGCGAAGGCGGGCCGGGCGTCGCAGACCGTCACCCGGTAGCCGAGCGCGGCACCCATGTCCGCCAGGGGCCGGGCGAACTCCGCCGCACCGAAGATCAGCAGGCGGGGCCGCGAGCCGAAGGACTGCACCAGCAGCTCACGCCCCGGCGCACAGACCGCACCGCCGTCAGCATCGTTCCCACTGCTGACCAGCCCGTCGGCCGCATCGCCTCCGCCGGTCACCATCCCGTCGGCGCCATCGTCTCCGCGGTCGACCAGCCCGTCGGCAGCCTCGTTTCCCCTGGTCACCAGCCCGTCGGCCGCATCGCCTCCGCCGGTCACCAGCCCGTCGGCGCCACGGCCGAGCATCCCCTCTGCCGCCAATGCCGCAGCCCTGTCCGTCCGCGGGTCGCCCAGCGAGCCGCTCACCGTTCCGCCGCCGACGACCAGGCAGCCGCCGCCGTCCACCGGGGTGACCAGAGCCACCGGCACGCCGGCCGCGACATCGGCGGCGAGCCGGCCGAGAGGCACCTGCGCACCCATCTCCCTGATCAGCTCCTCGATCGTGCCGCCACAGGTCAGGCCCACCGCGAAGGCGTCCTCGTCGCCGATCCCCCAGCGTGCGAGCACCGGGGCCGCGCCCGCGAGCACGTCCTCCGCCAGCGCACAGACCTCGGCCTCGACACAGCCCCCGGAGACGCTGCCGACGACGCGGCCACCCTCGGACACGAGCATCGAGGCGCCCGGCCCGTGCGGGGACGAGCCCCAGGTGCGCACGACGGTCGCCACGACGAAGCGGGTTCCGGAGCGTTGCCAGGCGGCCGCCTGGTCGATGACATGTCGCATATCGCCCTCCACGGGCCATGAATTTTCGGACAGCCTCTTGCCAAGAGGAAACTTTAATGTAAATCATTTCAGGTACTAGATAAGTTGCCTGCGCCGAAGACCACGGTGCGACGAGAACACGAGAGGTTCGGTGGCAGCGGGTTGAAACCCACATCCTTCGACTACACCGCCCCCAGCACCGTCGGCGAAGCGGTCGCCCTCCTCGGCGACGAGGAACGGGAGGCCAAGGTCGTCGCGGGCGGCCAGTCCCTGATCCCCATGCTGAACATGCGCCTCGCCAGGCCCGAGCTGCTCGTGGACATCACGCGGATCCCCGAACTCGGCCGCCTCCACGTGGACGGGTCGGGCAAACTGCGTATCGGAGCAGCCGTGCGGCAGGCCCGCGCCGCGGCGGACGGCGCGGTACGGGAGGGCTGGCCGCTCCTGGCCGTCGCGATCGGCCGCATCGGGCACCCTCAGATCCGCCACCGCGGCACCGTCTGCGGCAGCCTCGCCCACCACGACCCGGCCGCCGAACTCCCCACCGCCGCGGTGTGCCTGGACGCCCGCTTCGTGATCACCGGCCCCCGGGGCACCCGTACCGTCGGCGCCGAGGACTTCTTCGTCGCCACCTTCTCCACGGCCGTCGAAGCCGACGAACTCCTCACCGAGGCCGTGTTCCCGCCACTCCCGGCGCACCACGGCTGGGCCTTCGAGGAACTCACCCGCAGGCACGGCGACTTCGCCACCGTCGGAGTGGCCGTCGTCCTGGAACGGGACACCGCCACGGACACCGTCCGCTCCGCCCGCGTCGTCTTCTGCGGCGCGGGGCCCGTCCCCGTCCGCCTGCCCGCCGTCGAGGACGCCCTCGTCGGCACCGATGTCGGCGAGCACGCTCTCGCTGCCGCGGCCCGCGTCGCGCTGGCCCGCCTCGCCCCTGCCGACGATGTCCACGCCACCGCCGAGTACCGGCGCGAGGGCGCCGCCCACCTCCTCGTCCGCGCCTGCACCACCGCCTGGGAGCGCTGCTGATGACCACCTCCGTCCCCGCCCCGCTCGCCGCGCGCACGCCGCCGCTCGCCGAGCCCTCCGCCTGGCACGGGATCAGCCTCATCGTCAACGGACGGCCGGTCACCGCCCAGGTCGAGGCGCGACTGCTGCTCAGCGACTTCCTGCGCGACCGCCTCGGTCTGACCGGCACCCACGTCGGCTGCGAGCACGGGGTCTGCGGTGCCTGCACCGTCCTCGTCAACGACGAGCCGGTGCGCGCCTGTCTGACCCTGGCCGTGCAGTGCGACGAGGTCGAACTCCGCACCGTCGAGGGCCTCGCTCCCGCCGACGCCCCGCTCACCCCCGTGCAGCGGGCCTTCCATGAGTGCCACGGCATGCAGTGCGGGTTCTGCACACCCGGATTCGTCATGACGACGACCGCCCTGACCGAGCAGGACGAACGCCCCGACGAGGAGCAGGTCGCCGACGCGCTCAGCGGGCACCTCTGCCGGTGCACCGGCTACCGCAACATCCGCCGTGCCGTGTGCCAGGCACTCGACGAGCGATTCGGGGAGTGACCCGCATGTCCCACGCCTCCGACCGGGACCGGTCCGACCAAGGCAACAGCAACGGCACCTGGATCGGCCGGTCCGTCCCGCGCGTCGAGGACGACCGCCTGCTGCGCGGCAACGGCCGCTACGTCGACGACATCGCCCTCCCCGGCGCCGTCGAGGCCGCCTTCCTGCGCAGCCCGCACGCCCACGCCCGTATCGAGTCCGTCGACGTGACCGCGGCCCTGACCGCGCCAGGCGTCGTCGCCGTGTGGACCGGCGACGACGTGGCGGACCTGCCCGCGATGCTGAACAAGGAGGAGCTGCGCACCCCGCCAGGTCTCGCCGCTCTCCTCGATCCGCTGGTCCGGATGACTCCCATGCCGCTGCTGGCCCGCGACAAGGTCCTCTACGTCGGCCAGCCCGTCGCCGTCGTCCTCGCGGAGAACCGCTACCTCGCCGAGGACGCGCTGGAGCTTGTCGAGGTGCGGTACGCCCCGCTGCGGGTTCTGGTCGACCCCGAGCACGCCCTGGGCGAGGACGCGGTCCGGCTGCACGAGGACCTGCCGGACAACACCGCGGTCGCCGTCGCCACCCGTGTCGGTGACCCGGAGGCGGCGTTCGCCGGCGCGCACGCCGTGGTGAGCGAGCGGTTCGAGGCCCACCGGTACGTCGCCTCGCCGATCGAGACCCGGGCCGTCTCGGCCCAGGTCGATCCGTACAGCGGCCGGCTGACCGTCTGGTCGGGCACCCAGACCCCGCACCGGCTCCGGGACGCCATCGCCCACACCCTCGGCCTCGAGTCCGCCACGGTCCACGTCATCGCGGCCGACGTCGGCGGTGGCTTCGGCCAGAAGGGCATCCTCTACGTCGAGGAACTCCTCGTACCGCACGCCGCCCGTCGTCTCGGCCGCCCCGTGCTGTGGCGCGAGGACCGCAACGAGAACCTCACCGCCTCCTCGCACGCCCGTGAACAGATCCACCGCATCGAACTCGCCGCGGACGCCGAAGGCCGCATCGTCGCCGTACGCGACCGGATCACCGTCAACTTCGGCGCGTACAACATGACCGGCCTGGTCGTGCCGTACAACTCGCTGTGCCATCTGCTGGGGCCCTATCGCGTGCCGAACGTGCACATCGATGTCACCGGCGTGCTCACCAACACCACCTTCGCCACGCCCTACCGGGGAGCCGGACGTCCGGAGACGGTCTTCGCCATGGAGCGGGCCATGGACCGGCTGGCCGCGGAACTGGGCATCGAGCCGGCGCAGTTGAGGGCGCGCAATCTGGTGCGGCCCGACGAGATGCCGTACGCGACCGGCCTGGTGGACCGCTCGGGCAGCCCGCAGTCCTACGACTCCGGGGACTTCCCCGAACTCCTGCGGCGTGCGGTCGCGAAGGCCGACGTCGAAGGGGTACGCGCCCGGCAGCGCGAAGGTGCCCGCGACGGGAAGTACGTCGGCATCGGATTCGCCATGTACATAGAGGCCACCGGCCTCGGACCGTTCGAGACCGCGCGCATCGACGTCGCCCCCAGCGGACGGGTACGGCTCGCCATCGGCGCGCCCTCCCAAGGCCAGGGACACCGCACCTCCATGGCGCAGATCGCCGCCGACGCCATCGGCGTGCCGTTCGACGTCATCGACGTGGTCGGCGGAGACACCGAGGCCACCCCGTTCGGCGTGGGCACCATCGCCAGCCGCGCCCTGGTCAACGCCGGGAACGCCACACACCGGGCCGGCCGGCTCGTCCGCGAGAAGATCGTCGAAGCGGCAGCCCGCCGCCTCGGTGTCGATGCGGGCGGCCTCGACCTCAGCGACGGAATCGTGCGGGCCGGGGAACCCGGGGGCCCGTCCATCAGCCTGGCGGAACTGGCAGGCAAGGCACCGCTGCCCGGCATCCCCGAGCCCACCGACGGCCGGCACGGCACCGAGATCAGCGAGACCGTGCACTTCCGCCCGCCGGGTTTCGCCGTCGCGAGCGGAGCGCACGCAGCCGTCGTCGAGGTCGACGAGCACACCGGCGAGGTCGAGATCCTGCACTACGTCGTCGTCCATGACGCGGGCAACATCGTCAACCCGATGATCGCGGAAGGACAGGTCACCGGCGGCATCGCGCAGGGCATCGGCGGAGCGCTGTACGAGGAGATGGTCTACGGCCCCGACGGCCAGCCCCGCACCGGCACGTACATGGACTACCTGGTGCCCACGTCCTCGGAGATCCCCGACCTCGACATGGACGAGATCTTCACCCCGAGCCCCATGAACGACCTCGGCGTCAAGGGACTCGGCGAAGGCGGCGCGATCGCACCCCAGGCGGTGCTCGCCGGTGCCGTCGAGGACGCGCTGCGCCCCTTCGACGTGGTCGTCCGCCGCGGCCCACTCTCACCGAGCCGGGTACGCGCGCTGATCCGTGCGGCAGCCGACGCCTGAGTCCGCCCGACAACCGAACCGGCTCCTCATCCACAGCCGGCCGCCCCCAGATTGGACAATCATGCAACTGGACCACGCCTTCACCGTCCCCGCCGGCCTCGACGACGCCTGGAAGCTCTTCCAGGAACTCGACCGGGTCGCGCCCTGTATGCCCGGCGCCGTGCTGGACACCCTCGACGACGACTCGTTCACCGGCCGGGTCAAGGTCAAGGTCGGTGCGGTGCAGATGAGTTACCGCGGCGAGGGAACCGTCACCCGCGACGCGGCCGCCCGGTCGATGTTCCTCGACCTCAGCGGAAGCGAGACCCGTGGCGCGGGCACCGCTTCGGCCCGGGTCACCGCGACCCTGAGCACCGCTGCGGCCGGCACCCTGGTCCGCGTCCGCACGGACCTCGACATCACGGGCCGGCCCGCGCAGTTCGGCCGGGGCATCATGACCGAGGTCGGCGACCGCATCGTCCAGCAGTTCGCCACCCGGCTCGAAGAGCTGCTGCGGGACGCCGGTCCCCGCCCGTCACCGGCGTCGACGACGAGCGCAGCGCAAGCCCTCCGGGGCGGGCCCGCACCCGAGCCGGAGGCCATCGACCTCGGCGCGGCCGCTCTGCCCGTCCTGCTCAGGAAGGCCGCGGCCCCCGCGGCGGCCGCGCTGTTCGCGGTGGTGGTGATCCAGCTGCTGCGTCGGCGTACGCGCGGCTGAGAACCACTACGCTGAGCGCCTTCACATCCGGGAGGGTCCGGTTGGTACGGGGGAACGCGCTCGGGCAGGACTTCCGGCGGCTGTGGGGCGCTTACGCGGTCAGCGCGGCGGGCAGTGCCGTAGGCATGGGGGCGCTGCCGCTGGTCGCCCTCCTGGTGCTGCACAGCTCGGCGTTCCAGGTCTCCCTGCTCGCCGCGATGTCCGCCGTGGCCAGCGCCCTCATCGCCCTGCCGCTCGGTGTCCGTATCGAGCACCGGTACAAGCGGCCTGCCATGATCACCGCCGATCTGGTCCGCTGCGCGGTGCTGGCGAGCATTCCGGTCGCCATGGCCTTCGACGGGCTCACGTTCACCCAGCTGTGCGTCGTCGGAATTCTCCAGACTGCCGCGTCCGTCGCGTTCGACGCGGCAAGCGGCGCGCACCTCAAGGCGCTCGTCCCGCCCGCGCACCGGCTCCGCGCCAACAGCCTGTTCGAGACCACCAACTGGATCAGTGTCAGCGCCGGCCCGCCCGTCGGCGGGCTGCTGATCGGGGTGCTGGGCGCCGCCGCCACGATGGTGGCCGATGCTCTGTCGTTCCTCGGCTCGGCCCTCGGAATCCGCCGCATCCGGCAGCCCGAACCCGCGCCACCGGTGCGCGCGGCCGCCCCGCACCAGGGCCGCGACCTCTCCGCCGGCTGGCAGTACCTCCTGCGGCATCCTGGGCTGCGCCCGCTGTTCTTCAACGCTCTGCTCTTCGGCGGCTCCGTCATGATGGCGTCTCCGCTGATGGCCGTCCTCATGCTGCGTGACCTCGGCCTGGCGCCGTGGCAGTACGGACTCGCCCTGGGCCTGCCGTGTCTGGGCGGCGTACTCGGTTCACGGCTGACCCCGCTGCTCACCCGGCGGTTCGGACAGCGCCGCGTGCTGTTGCTTTCCGGAGTCCTGCGCACGCTGTGGATCGTCCTGCTGCCGCTGACGCCTTCCGGCGCCCCCGGCGTGTTCACCATCGTGGCCGCCGACTTCGGCCTGCTCTTCGCCGCCGGCATCTTCAATCCCTCGTTCACCACCTACCGGATGGCGGCCACACCGGACGCCTTCATGTCCCGCGTCGCCACCTCCTGGTCGGTCGGCGCGAAGACCTCCCAGGCCGCGTTCATGATCGCCGGTGGCATCCTCGCCGGTGCGGCGGGCGTCCGCGGCGCCCTGATCGTCGCCGGACTGCTGTGCATGGCGAGTGCGCTGCTCCTGCCGTGGCGTCGGGCGCGCACCGCCGCCGGGGCTGTTCCGGCCCCCGCGGTGGAAGCGGCGTCCGACGCACATCGCGCTTGACCCTCACGTGGCGTCAGGCCGCATAGTCGGAGCCGTGGAAGATCACTGGACCGTGGGACGCGTGGCCGAGCTGGCCGGTGTGAGCGTCCGCACGCTGCATCACTACGACGCGATCAGGCTCGTCCGGCCGTCGGCGCGGACCCCGGCCGGCTACCGGGCCTATTCGGCGGCCGACGTGGAACGCCTGCGCGAGGTACTGGCCTACCGGCGGCTGGGCTTCGGGCTGCGGGAGATCGCGGAACTGGTCGGCGACCCGACCACCGACGCGGTCGCGCACCTGCTCCGGCTGCGCGGCCTGCTGCTGGAGCGGCGTGATCGCGCCGACGCCATGGTGACGGCCATCGACAGCGAACTCGAAGCACGGGCGAAGGGACTGAAGGTGACACCGGAGGAACAGCTGGAGATGCTCGGTGCACGGCTGTACGACGCGATCGGGGGCGCCTACACCGCGACACGGCGTACCGAGCCACGGATCGCCGCACAGATCTGGGACGCGCTCGGAGACGCTCGGACAGTACTGAACGTCGGGGCCGGCACCGGCTCCTACGAGCCGGCCGACCGTGACGTGACCGCGGTCGAACCCTCGGCGGTCATGCGGGAGCAGCGGCCGGCCGGATCGGCGCCGTGCGTGGCCGCCGCCGCGGAGAGCCTGCCCTTCGAGGACGGCTCCTTCGACGTCGCGATGGCCGTCTCCACCGTTCACCACTGGGGGGACCCGATAGCGGGGCTGCGCGAGATGCGGCGGGTGGCCCGGCGCGTGGTGGTGCTCACGTTCGACACCGACGAGCCCGGATGGCAGGACCGGTTCTGGCTCACTCGTGACTACCTCCCCGAGTTCGCCACCGTTCTCGCGGACTTCCCGTCACTGGCCGGTATGGCCGGCGCGATCAGCGCCCGCGTCGAGCCCGTACCCGTCCCGTGGGACTGCGCCGACGGCCTGTTCGAGGCGTACTGGCGCCGGCCGGGGGCGTATCTGGAGGATCATGTGCGGCGCGCGATGTCGGTGTGGACGAGGGTGGGCCCGCAGGCCGAGCGGCGGGCGGTACGCCGCCTCGGCGACGACCTCGACTCCGGCAGGTGGGCCGAGCGCAACAGCGACCTCGCCGGCCTCGACGCGGCAGATCTGGGCCTGCGTCTGCTCATGGCCTGAGCCGCAGCCGCGGGTCCCCGCCGCCCTGCCCCGGAGGCCGTTGTCCCGGGGTACGGGCCGGCTGTCTCGGAGCACTCCTGCCGCTCCCGAAGTACGCCTCGTCGTGGAGAGATCGTACGGATTCCCTACGCGGGGGTAGGCCCGCACACCCCTCTTGCTATACCTTCCGTCTAACAGCTTGCTAGACGTCGCGTCTAACAAGCCAGGGGCGGCGCCCGGCGGCCGTCGCTCTCATCGGGCAGACACGGATGAGAGAAGGGGCCGGGCACCGTCGGGTCGATCTGTCTCGATTCAAGGAGCCGCACCATGGCAAGCAGTACCGTCCGGCCGGAGGACCAGGACCGGCTCGCCGGGGAGGACGTCGCCCGGCGCCTGCTCGACTCGGCCTCGAAGCTCTCCTACGACCCGGCCACCGAGGTGGACTGGGACACCCCCCTGGACACCGCGCATCACGGCGCGAGCCCGGAGTGGAGCACTCTCTACGGCACCGCGTACTGGCAGGAGTTGACCGATGACCAGCGCAAGGCGCTGACGCGCCAGGAGGCCGCTTCCGTAGCCAGCACCGGCATCTGGTTCGAGATGATCCTCCAGCAGATGGTGCTGCGCGACATGTACGCCAAGGACCCCACGGACCCGCGATTCCAGTGGGCGCTCACCGAGGTCGCCGACGAGTGCCGGCACTCCATCATGTTCGCCCGCGGCGCCGCGAAGCTGGGCGCACCCGCCTACCGGCCGCGTCGCCCGGTGGTCGAACTGGGCCGCGCCTTCAAGACACTTGCCTTCGGCGAGGCGGCGTACGCGGCGATCCTCGTGGCGGAGGAGGTGCTCGACGTGATGCAGCGGGACTGGATGCGGGACGAACGGGTCGCGCCGTTCGTCCGGACGATCAACAACATCCATGTGGTTGAGGAGTCGCGGCACATGAAGTTCGCCCGTGACGAGACCCGCAGGCGCCTGCGCACCGCGGGACCGCTGCGCCGGCAGATCAACTCGCTCGTGGTCGCCATCGCCTCGTATTACATCGTCACCAGCATGGTGAACGCGGACGTCTACGCGAACGCGGGGCTGGACAGCGCACGCGCCCGCGCCGAGGCGAAGACCAACGAGCACCACAAGTCCCTGATGCGCTCCAGCTGTTCGGGCCTGATGGAGTTCCTGGCCTCGGCCCGTCTCCTCACCGGGCCGGCTCTCTTCTTCTACAAGCGCGCCCACCTGATCTGACCCGAGCCCCCGCAAGCACGCCCCCTCTCCTGCGACCCGTCCTTCCCGAGCGCGCCGCCCCGATCTGATCCGAGCCGAGAGCCCGAGCTGACGCGATGACCTACGCCATCACCCAGACCTGCTGCAGCGACGCCACCTGTGTCGCCGTGTGCCCCGTCAACTGCATCCATCCCACGCCCGAGGAGCAGGCCTTCGGCAGCACGGAGATGCTCTACGTCGACCCGGAGACCTGCATCGACTGCGGCGCCTGCGCGGACGCCTGCCCGGTCGACGCGATCTTCCCGGTGGACAGCCTCTTCGGAGCGCAGAAGGAGTACGCCGGCATCAACGCGGCGTACTACGCGGGCCGGGAGCCGGAGCCGGCCTCCGGCCCGAACTTCCACGCCTGGGGCGAGCCGTCGTTCCCCCGCAGCCTTCCGTCGGACTTCGCCCCGATCCGGGTGGCCGTCGTCGGCACGGGCCCGGCCGGGATGTACGCCGCCGAGGACCTGCTGCTGCACACCAACGCCGAGGTGACGCTGATCGACCGGCTGCCGGTGGCGGGCGGCCTCGTCCGGTACGGCGTGGCGCCCGACCACCCCGCGACGAAGGGGGTCGGCGAGGCCTTCGCGCGATTCCACTCCCACCCCCGGGTCCGGATGCACCTGGGGGTCGAGGTCGGCAAGGACCTCACCGCCGAGGAGCTCTCCGCCCATCACGACGCGGTGATCTACGCGGTCGGCGCATCCGCCTCCCGCCGGCTCGGCATCCCGGGCGAGGATCTTCCGGCCAGCGCCCCGGCCACCTCGTTCGTGTCCTGGTACAACGCCCACCCGGAAGTCCCGCCGGAGACCTTCGACCTGTCCGCGGAGCGGGTGATCGTCGCCGGCAACGGCAACGTGGCGCTGGATGTGGCGCGCGTCCTCGTCACCGACCCCGCCGCGCTGGCGGGCACCGACATCGCCGGGCACGCGCTGGCGGCCCTGCGGGACTCCAGGGTCCGCGAGGTCGTCCTGCTCGGCAGGCGCGGCCCCGACGACACCGCCTGCACCGCGTCCGAACTGCTCGCTCTCGGGCACCTGCCTGGCGTGGAGCTGGTGGTCGACGACGGCGACCCGCGGACCGCGGCGGCGATCGACGAGGCCGCCACGGGCGCCAAGGCGTCCCTGCTGCGGGAGTTGCCCCGGGAGACGGTCGACTGGTCGCAGCCCCCGCCGCCCGGGCGTCGTATCGTCTTCCGCTTCCACTCCTCGCCGGTGGCGGTGCTCGGTGCCGACGCCGTCGAGGCGGTGCGGGTGACGGCCGCCGACGGTGATCAGGAGATTCCGACCGGCCTGTTCCTGCGGGCCATCGGTTACCGGGGCCTGCCGGTTCCCGGGCTGCCCTTCGACGAGGCGACCGGAACCGTGCCGCACGAGGGCGGCCGGGTGGCGGGCGTGCCCGGCAGCTATGTCGTCGGCTGGATCAAGCGCGGCCCCTCGGGCGGCATCGGGGCCAACCGCACCTGCGCCGCCGAGACCGTGGGCACCCTTCTGGCCGATGCCGTCGCGGGCGCGCTGCCCTCATCCCCGTACCCGGCGAAGGCGTTCGGGCGACTGGCCCGCAACCGCGGCCGTCAGGTGGTCGACGCCCGGGGGCTGGCCGCCATCGACCGCGCCGAGCAGGCCCGGGGGCGCGAACAGGGCCGTCCGCGCGTCAAGTTCGACACGGTTCCCGCACTGATCGCCGCGTCGAAGGGAAGCCGCTGGAGGTCAGTGCGCTGAGCCGGACACCCGGCCCCCGCCCGGGAACAGGCGTCAGAACTCCTCCGGCTCCGCGACCTGCCCCTTGGCCCGCTTGCCGACGACGGCGACCGCGGCCGCGGCGCTGCCCACGAAGGCCAGGGCCACCATCCAGGGCTGGTTGAACGCGTGCCGGGTGGCGTGGTCCACGGAGTAGCGGCCGGGGCCCGTCAGGCCGATGGCGGCGGCGGTGAAGCCGAGGAAGGCGGGGTATTCGTAGCCGCCGCCCTGCGCGAAGAACCCGGCGGGGGCGTGGACGGCCACGGCTCCCGCCATGGCGCCCGCCGCGGCCGCGCCGGCGGCCGGGGTGGCCAGACCCAGGGCCAGCAGGACGCCGCCGCCGGCCTCGCCGAGACCGGCGGCGATCGCGCTGTGCTTCGGCGGGTGGAAGCCCATGGCCTCCATCGCGGCCGTGGTGCCCTCGATGCCGCCGCCTCCGAACCAGCCGGCGAGTTTCTGGCTGCCGTGCGCGGCCAGCACCGCGCCGGTGCCGACACGAAGGACAAGCAGGCCTAGGTCACGACGGTTGACGCTGCCCATGAGGGTCTCCGGAAGGATCGGGGGCCCGGCCGGAAGTGAGGGGGCCCGGGTGCGGTACGCACTCCACTCTCCGCGCACCGGACTCCCGACGGGTCACGTTGTTACGCCGTCCGGGCGCCCCGGCAGCGGCGCGTGACCCGTGACACAGTGCGACGTACCTCATTGTGCAACTTGTTGCACAACGGCGATCCGGTGGTCTAGAACTGGCGTAACCACACCGCGCGAGGAGCCCCCGCATGAGCCCGTACCCGCATCTGCTGAGCCCGCTCGACCTCGGGTTCACCACCCTCCCCAACCGGGTGCTGATGGGGTCGATGCACATCGGCCTGGAGGAGGTCGAGAACGGCTTCGAGCGCATGGCCGCGTTCTACGCGGCCCGCGCCCGCGGCGGTGTGGGCCTCATGGTCACCGGAGGCATCGCGCCGAACGAACGGGCCTGTTCGCTGCCCGGCGGCGCCAAGATGACGACCGAGGCGGAGGCGGCGCAGCATGCCGTGGTGACCTCGGCCGTACACGCGGCGGGCGGCCGGATCGCCATGCAGATCCTGCACTTCGGGCGCTACGCACACCACCCCGGCCTGGTGGCGCCGAGCGCGATCCAGGCGCCGATCAGCGGGTTCGTCCCGCACGCCCTGACCGACGACGAGGTCGAGTCGACCATCGAGGACTTCGTCACGGCTGCCGCGCTGGCGCAGAGCGCGGGGTACGACGGCGTCGAGATCATGGGCTCCGAGGGCTACCTGATCAACGAGTTCATCGCCTCGGCGACCAATCACCGCGAGGACCGCTGGGGCGGGTCGTACGAGAACCGCATCCGCTTCCCCGTCGAGATCGTGCGCCGGGTCCGGGAGCGGGTGGGCAGCGACTTCATCCTGATCTACCGGCTCTCGATGCTGGACCTGGTGCCCGGCGGATCGTCGCTGGAGGAGGTCGTGCGGCTCGCCCGGGAGATCGAGGCGGCCGGGGCGACCATCATCAACACCGGCATCGGCTGGCACGAGGCCCGCATCCCCACCATCGCGACATCGGTGCCGCGCGGTGCCTTCACCTGGGTCACCGAGAAGGTGCGCGGCGCCGTCTCCGTACCGCTGGTGACGAGCAACCGCATCAACACCCCCGAGGTCGCCGAGCAGATCCTCGCGGCGGGCCGCGCGGACATGGTGTCGATGGCCCGGCCGTTCCTGGCGGACCCCGACTTCGTCGCGAAGGCGAGCGAGGGCCGCGCGGACGCGATCAACACCTGCATCGGCTGCAACCAGGCCTGCCTGGACCACATCTTCAGCGGCAAGGTGACCTCCTGCCTGGTCAACCCGCGCGCCTGCCACGAGACCGAACTCACCCTGTCGCCGACCCGCACCCGAAAGCGCGTCGCGGTCGTCGGTGCCGGTCCGGCCGGTCTCGCCTGCGCCGTGACCGCCGCCGAGCGCGGGCACGCGGTGACGCTCTTCGACGCGGCCGGGGAGATCGGCGGGCAGCTCAACGTGGCACGCCGGGTGCCGGGCAAGGAGGAGTTCAACGAGACGCTGCGCTACTTCCGTACCCGGCTGGCGGAGGAGAAGGTCGAGCTGCGGCTGGGCGCCGCGGTCGGCGCCGGGGAGCTCGACGGCTTCGACGAGGTGGTCCTGGCGACGGGGGTCACTCCCCGTACGCCCGCGATCCCGGGGGTGGACCACCCGAGCGTGGTCAGCTACCTCGACGTGCTGCGGCACGGGGCGCCGGTCGGCGACCGGGTGGCACTCGTCGGTGCGGGCGGGATCGGCTTCGACGTGGCCGAGTTCCTGACCGACGGCGGGGACGCGGCGAGCCTGGATCCGGAGGCGTTCTTCCGGCAGTGGGGCGTCGACACCGAGTACCGCGAGCGGGGCGGACTCGGCACCGCCGAGCGCCCGAAGTCCGCGCGCACCGTGCATCTGCTCCAGCGCAAGGCGAGCAAGGTCGGCGCGGGTCTCGGCAAGACGACGGGGTGGATCCACCGCACCGAGCTCCGGCACCGCGGCGTCACCATGATCGCGGGAGTCGGGTACGACCGGATCGACGACGAGGGTCTGCACGTCACGGTCGACGGCGAACAGCATCTGCTGCCGGTCGACACGATCGTGCTCTGCGCGGGCCAGGAGCCCCGCCGGGACCTGTACGAGGAGCTCATCGCCGCCGGCCGTCCGGCGCATCTGATCGGCGGCGCCGATGTGGCGGCCGAGCTGGACGCCAAGCGGGCGATCCGCCAGGGCACGGAACTCGCCGCCTCACTCTGATCACGGCCTCCGGGGGCCGGACCTCCCGTCCGGCCCTCCGGGCTCCTCAGGTCGTTTCCGCGAAGTCTCGTCCGGCCCGCGACGCCCGGCCCGCACGCCCGCGGCGTGACCGAAACGCCCGGGCAGCCCCGCTGCAGGGACGCTCCGGCACGTTGCGCGTACACGCGCCGGACGCCGCGGGCACCGCCCTCCGGGCGGACGACACTGTGCGGACACTCCCTAGGATGCACCCCATGTCACTCCCGCACGCGATCCTCACCGCCCTGCTCGAGAAGCCGTCGTCGGGGCTGGAGCTGACCCGCAGGTTCGACCGTTCGATCGGCTACTTCTGGTCGGCCACGCATCAGCAGATCTACCGCGAGCTGGGAAAGCTGGAGCAGGCCGGACAGATCAGGGCACTGGCGCCCGAACAGCCGGCCCGGGGGCAGAAGAAGGAGTACGAGGTACTGCCCGCGGGCCGCGAGGCGCTGTCCGCCTGGGTGGCCCGTCCGGAGGACCCGAAGCAGATCCGCGATCCTCTGCTGCTGCGCATGCGGGCGGCGGCGGTCGTCGGTGCGCCCGGTCTCGACGCGGAGCTGCGCCGCCACCTCGCGCTGCACCGGCTCCGGCTCGCGGAGTATCTGGAGATCGGGGAGCGGGACTTCCCGCCCGGGCGGGACGCCGCTCAGGACCGGCTGCGCCATCTCGTGCTGCGCGGCGGCATCGATCTGGAGAACTTCTGGGTCGGCTGGCTGACCCGGGCACTGGCCGAGGACGCCGGCGCCGCGGCAGCCGACCTCGGGTAACGGGCAGCGCCCCTACGAGCGGCCGGCCCGGATCCGCCGCAGGTGGCCGTGTTCCTGGTGGAGTGCGGCCCGCGGGCTCCGGATGACCACCCTCGACGGGGCACCGGGAGGCGGTCCGGCCACGACCGCGTCCGCGGCCGGCGCGGTCCGCGCCTGGGCGCGGCTGAGCAGGATCACGCCCCGCACCGCCGCCGCCGAGCCCAGCAGCGCCGGGACCAGGCTGATCGTCCCGCCCTGGAGCCGCTCCCCAAGCAGGGCCAGGCCGATGGCCGCCGCGGCGACCGGATTGGCGAGGGTGACGACGGCGAGCGGCGCGCCGAGACCGCCCCGGTAGGCGGTCTGCGAGAGGAGCAGTCCGCCCATCGCGAAGGCCGACACGAGCACTGCGACGACCACCAGCCGCCAGCTGAACAGCGGGCCGCTGGTGTGGTCGGTGACGGCGACGGTCAGCGTCTGCGTCAGTGCGGAGGCGACGCCCGAGGTGATGCCCGAGGCCGCGGCGTGCCGCAGGCCGGGGCGGGCGCCGGGGCGGCTGAGCCCGGTGACGACGGCCACGGTTCCCGCTCCGACGACCAGCGCCTCGGCCATGCTCAGCGTCTCGTGCGGGGCGGAGCCGCCCGCGGTCATCAGCAGGGCGCCCAGGCCCAGGAGCGTCAGGAGCGTGCCGCGCCACTCGGTCGTCGAGACCCTGCGGCCGGCGGCCCGGGCGCCCAGCGGCACGGCCGCCACCAGGGTGAGCGCGCCGAGCGGCTGGACGAGGGTGAGCGGACCGTACTTCAGTGCGGCGACGTGCAGCAGGGCGCCGCCGGCGTTCAGCCCGACGGCCGACCACCACGCGCCGCTGCCGAGCAGCCGGAGCGTCCCCGTCCCCGGCGCGGTGCGCCCCGCGAGCCGCGCCTGCGCCACCGCGGCGGAGGCGTAGGCGGCGGCGGAGACGAGCGACAGCGCTACGGCGACCAGGGTGGCGTTCATCGGCCGGCCCCTGCGGAGGCGTAGGTACGGCCTGACGCGTCGCGGGCGGCGACGGCGTACGCCGGCTCGCCCGCCGTGGACGGCCACGGCAGATGCTTCCGGACCGGCTCCGCCCGCGGCAGCCGCAGCGCCGCGAAGGCCACCGAGAGCAGCGCGGCCACGACGATCGAGTCCAGCCAGTAGTGGTTGGCGGTGCCGACTATGACGAGCAGCGTGATCGCCGGGTGCAGCAGCCACAGCCAGCGCCACCGCGAGCGGGTGGCGACGACGAGGCCGACGCCGACCATGACCGCCCAGCCGAAGTGCAGGGAGGGCATCGCGGCGAACTGGTTGGCCATCGAGTCGGTGGCGGGCGTGGACCCGTACACCGTCGGTCCGTAGACCTGGCCGGTGTCGACGAGGCCGGTGGCGGCGAGCAGCCGCGGCGGGGCGAGCGGGAACAGCAGGTGCAGGGCCAGTGCGGCACCGGTGAGCACGGCGAGGATGCGGCGGGACCACACGTAGTGGCGCGGCCGGCGCCAGTACAGCCAGCCGAGGAAGAGCAGGGTGGCCGGGAAGTGCACGGTCGCGTAGTAGGTGTTCGCGAGGTGGATCAGCGTCTCGTCGTGGAGCAGCAGACCCTGTACGGCGCCCTCGCCGGGCAGGTGCACGGCACGTTCGAGATCCCATACGCGTCCGGCGTTGTGGAACGCCTCGTCGACGTGACCGTTGGCCGCCTGGCGGCCGAACTTGTAGATCACGAAGAGTCCTACGACAAGAAGAAGCTCGCGGACGAGGGGCGGTCGGGCAGTAGTGTCCGGCTCCCGATCGGCGGGCCTGCTACCGGCGAACATCATCCGGTGCCCCTTTGCTGACGAAGCGGTGTTGAAGCGGTGTTTCGGCGGCAGGGACGAGTCCACGCCGTATCGATACGCCAGTGTACCGATACGGAGGCGTATCGGAACACTCACGTATCGGTACACTGGCGTATCGATGGACCTCGTCGCAGAGTCGCAGAGAGGGAAAGCGCATGTCGTCGCTGGAAACGGAGCCGGAGCAGGCCACCGCGTCGCGCCGCTCGAAGATCACGCCGGAGCGGGAACAGGAGCTCTTCACGGCCGTGCTCGACACGCTGAGGGAGAGCGGCTACGAATCGCTCACCATGGAAGGCGTCGCCTCGCGCTCCCGCTGCGGCAAGTCCACCCTCTACCGCCAGTGGGGCTCGAAACCCGAACTGGTCGTCGCGGCGCTGCACGGGACCAGGCGCGGACTGCTCGGCCGGATCGACACGGGCACGCTGGCCGACGACCTGCGCGAGGCGGCACGCGCCATCGGCGAGGGCTCCGGACGCGACACGCCTCTGATGCTGGCCCTGAGCCATGCCGCCCTGCAGAGCCCGGAGCTGCTGTGCGCGCTGCGCGAGTCGCTGATCCTGCCCGAGCTGGCGGCGATCGACGCCATGGTCGCGCGCGGCGTGGAGCGCGGCGAGGTGGCCGCGGACAACCCGGCCACGGAGTTCGTCGCCACCCAGCTGGTGGGCGTGATGCGCGCCCGCCCACTGCTGGAGTGCGCCTACGCGGACGAGACGTTCCTCGTCCGCTTCGTGGAGGGCGCGGTCTTTCCCGCACTCGGCCTGGACGCTCGAGCGCCCGGGTCCTGACAGACGTGGACCGTCGTCCCAGCGGATGACGACGGTCCGCCCGCGCCGCACCGTGGGGACGGGGGCGGCGCACCACCCGGCCGGCCGGTGACTTCTGCGGAAGTCACCGGCCGCCCGCGTTTGACCGCCGAGTTCCCGGCCACTCCTTCTCGTCTGCTTGACGATATGCAGCGCGGACCCATATCGTCTCCATGACGAGAACGAGGGGGTCCCACCATGGCCGACATCACCCGGCGCTTCGGCTGGCGTCATCTGCGCTCAGCTCCCACCGCCCACATCCGCCACCACAAGCGTGGCCGGCTCGCCCACGACGGGGCGGGGCTGAGCTTCTGGTACCGGTCGCTGAGCGCCGCGCTCTCCGAGGTCCCGGTCAACGACCGCGAGCTGGCCATGGCGTTCCACGCCCGTACGGCCGACTTCCAGGACGTCACCGTGCAGGCCACCGTCACGTACCGGATCAGCGATCCGGCCGAGGCAGCCGCACGCCTCGACTTCTCCGTCGACCCTGACACCGGCGCCTGGCGCGGCGCCCCGCTGGAGCAGATCGCGACGCTGCTGACCGAGACGGCCCAGCAGCACACCCTCGACGTCCTGGCCCGCACCCCGCTGGCCTCCGCACTGGTGGACGGCGTCGCCTCGGTACGCGAACGAGTGGCGGCCGGCCTCGCCGCTGAGCCCAGGCTCCCCGCCACCGGCATCGACGTGGTGGCGGTGCGCGTCGTCGCCATCCGCCCCGAGGCCGAGGTCGAACGTGCGCTGCGCACCCCCGCCCGGGAGCAGATCCAGCAGGAGGCCGACCGGGCCACCTACGAACGCCGGGCCGTGGCCGTCGAGCGCGAGCGGACGATCGCCGAGAACGAGCTGGCCAGCCAGATCGAGCTCGCCCGGCGCGAGGAGCAGCTCGTCGAGCAGCGCGGGACCAACACCCGCCGCGAGGCCGAGGAGCACGCGGCGGCCGACGGAGTGCGCGCCGAGGCCGAAGCCGCGCGCACGGTGCGCCTCGCCCGCGCCGAGGCGGAGGCGGCCCGTGAGGTCGGCGCGGCCCGTGCCGAGTCGCAGGCGGCCTGGCTCCGGGTGCACGCGGAGGTGGCCCCCGCGACCCTGCACGCGCTGGCCGCGACCCGGCTCGCCGAGAACCTCCCGCGCATCGAGAGCCTCACCCTCTCCCCCGACGTCCTCACCGGCCTGCTCTCCAAGCTCGGCCGGACCGCGCCGGAGACCCGGGCGTGAGCCTGGCCCCGAGGGCGGTCCTGGTCCACCGCACCACCGAGTACGAGGAGTTGCTGGCCCGGCACGGCACACACGGCCAGGCGGCGTTCTTCCTCTCCAGCCGGGGCCGGTCCATCGACGAGGTGGCCCGGCGGCACCAACGGGTCCAGCAGGCGCTGGCCGATGTGGCGGCGGCCGTTCCGCTCCAGTGGCGCCACTCGCGGGTGGAGCGGGCGGATCTGGACCGGTTCCTGTTCGCACCCGAGGACGTGGTGGTCGTCGTCGGCCAGGACGGGCTGGTCGCCAACGCCGCCAAGTACCTCTCCGGCCAGCCGGTCGTGGGGATCGACACCGACCCCGGCCGCAACCCCGGCGTCCTGGTCCGCCACCGGCCGGGCGACGCGGCGGCCCTCCTGCGGGCGGCCGTGGCGCCGGGCGGTGCGGCGGACGAGCTCACCATGGTGGAGGCGGTGGCCGACGACACCCAGCGGCTGCTGGCCCTCAATGAGATCTACCTCGGGCCGTCCGGGCACCAGACGGCGCGCTACCGGCTCGGAGCCGGACCGGCGGACTCCCCCGCCGAGTCACAGGCCTCGTCCGGCGTCCTGGTCGGCACGGGCACCGGCGCCACCGGGTGGCTGCGCTCCCTGTGGCAGGAACGCCGCAGCCCGCTCGTCCTGCCGGCACCGACCGACCCCCGGCTGCTCTGGTTCGTCCGGGAGGCCTGGCCGTCGCCGGCGACGGGCACCTCGCTCGTCTCGGGTGAGCTGGGCAGCGGTCAGGGACTGCGGCTGACCGTCGAGTCCGACCGGCTGGTGGTCTTCGGCGACGGCATGGAGACCGACGCGCTGGAGCTGACCTGGGGCCAGACCGTACGGCTCGGCATCTCGGCCACCTCGCTGCGGCTGACGGTGTGACTGCGGCCGGGACCGCGCGTACCGGCCCCGGCCGTACGCTCTGTTCCTCGTACGGTCACCGAACCTCATGAGGAGCACCATGGACACGGTCCCCGCCCGCAACTCCCGCCCCCCTCTGGCCCAGGCGGCGCTGGGTGTCGGGGTGCTGGTGCGGGACGGGCAGGGGCGGATCCTGCTCGGGCGGCACCACAGCGGCACCTGGGAGCTGCCCGGCGGCAAGGTCGATCCGACGCATGAGTCGATCGCGGCGGCGGCCGTGCGTGAGCTGCGGGAGGAAACGGGGCTGGAGGCCGCCGAACGCGAGGTGCGCGTCTTCGCGATGCTGCACGACTCGGTCCACGGGATCAACCGGGTGACGATGGCCGCGCTGGTGACCGTCGGGGACGGCACCGCGCGGGTGACCGAACCCCATCTCATCAGCACCTGGCGATGGATCCGGCCAGAGGACCTGCCCGCACCGCTCTTCGATCCCTCGGCACAGATCATCGCGGCCTGGCGCCCCGACCTCGGGATCGCGCACCCGCCCGTGCACCGGCTGGACATCGCGTCCGGGAGCAACGGGAGCACCGAAGACCCCCAGGGTTCCGAGAGCAGCACTCAGGCATAGCCCTATATCCATTAATCATTTGCCTAGGGCTCATAGGCAGAGTTAGCGTCGTCGGTATGAAGGCCGTGACCGAGCAGGACATCCGCACATCGTTCGTCAACTGCTCCAAGGGAGAAGCAGGGCGTCTGCCGCTGCCCCGCGATCTCGACGAGCTGCCGTGGGACGATCTCGACTTCCTGGGGTGGCGCGATCTCTCCGCCCCCGGGCGGAGCTATATCGTCACCGAGCACGAGGGCCGGCTGACCGGCATCTCGCTGCGCTTCCCCTCCCAGCAGCGCGGGTTCCTCCACCGCAGCATGTGCTCGCTGTGCCTGACCACGCACCCGGGCAGCGGGGTATCGCTGCAGACCGCCCGCAAGGCGGGCCCGGCGGGGCGTGAGGGCAACTCGGTCGGTCTGTATATGTGCACCGACCTGGCCTGCTCGCTCTACGTGCGGGGGAAGAAGGCCGTCGCCTCGGGCGCCCGTTTCAAGGAGTCGCTGACCGTGGAGGAGCAGATCGACCGTACGAAGGCGAATCTCGCGGCGTACGTCGCCAAGCTCTTCGGCTGAGCGGGGCGGACACGGCCGTGCCCGCCCCGACGGTCGACGGTCGACGGGCGACGGGGGCGGACACGGCTCGGTGTGCGGGCCGGTTACCGCGCGGCGCGCCGTGCGGCGACCGCCGCGTAGCCGGGCGCCGAGTTCTGCGTACCCGCGACACCTCCCAGCACGGTGCCCTGGTTCACGAGCGCGACCGCGTCGGGTCCGACGCCGGCCTGCTCTGCGGTGACCGCCAGCGCGAGGGTGTTCTCGCCCTGCGCCTTCAGGAAGCCGGCGGGGATGACGAACTCCTTCTGCGGACCGACGTTGTTGACGTACTGGCCGGTGTTCCAGCCGTTGACGAAGATCTGGACGCGGTACTTGTCCGCCTTCGCGCTGTGGTCGTCGATCCGCAGGCCGACCGCCGTGTCCGCACCCCTGGGCAGGTTCAGGCGGACGGTGGTGCGGTACCACCGCACGCCCGGGCGCGCGCTCTTGAGCGCGCCGGTCCGCTCCCAGGACGAGTCCGGCGCGCCCGGCAGGTGCCAGCCCATGCGCTCTCCGTACAGACCTCCGTTGTTGTAGAGACCGCGTGCGGTGTCGGCGGGGGCCGGGCCGCCGGGTGCGCCCTGGATCCGCCAGTCGACCCTGCCCGCTCCGGCGATGCCGACGTCGGCCAGGCCGCGGCCCCCCTTGGACCGGCCGTCGGAACTCCAGTCCTCGTACTGGCCCATGTTCCGCACGAGGACCGCCAGTACGGCGGGCCTGCCCGGCTCGGTCAGACCCGCCGGGACCGTATGGGTGGCGGTTCCGTCGCCCTGGGCGCCGAGGTAGTGGCCGTTCAGCCAGACGAGGGCGTGGCCGGCGGTGCCGGTCTTCACCGTGACCTCGACCGTGCTGCCGGCGGCGGCCGGTGTGTAGTGGCCGCGGTACCAGGTGTCGCCCTCGTGGAATCCGTACTCGTCCGTGTCCAGTACGACGCCGGAGACCGCGCCGGGCCCGTGGCGCGGGTTGGCGGCCGTGGTCCGGTCCGCCTTCGTCCAGCCCGAGTCGTCGAACGCTGTCGTACGTTCGGGATCGGACCCGGCGGTGCGCCAGGTGTCCAGGGCCGGCAGCGCCACGTCCGCGGGGCCGGGCAGATCGGCGACGAGCGCTCCTGCCTCGTCCCGGACCGTCCGCAGAGGGCGGTTGTTCCAGGTGAGGGTGTTCACGCCGGCGGGGGCGAAGACGCGCAGCCGTCCGGCCTCCCGGGTGTCGCCGGTCAGCTCCAGCCGGGCGCCTGTGACCCGGGCGGTGCGGGCGAGTTCGGGCCCGGTGACCAGTACGTCGCTGCCCCCTGCGTCGAGCTGCCACGTGCCGGCGACGGCTTGCCGGTCGGAGATCACGAGGGTGAGCACCCGGCCGCCGCCCGAGACGCGTACGGTCCGGGTGCCGTCGTGCACGTAGTTGATCCGCAGGTCCTTGCGCTCCGGGTCCCAGGTGCTTTCCACCGGCGCCCCGTCCAGGGTGGTGACTTCGGGCCTCTCCGCGTAGCGCAGCACGGTCTCGCCGTCGGTGCCCCTCGCGCCGTCGAGGACCAGCAGATCGCGCCCCGCGTTCAGCTGGGTGAGCACCTGTGAGGTGGAGTAGACGAGCCGGTGCGGTCCGAAGGCGTAGTCCGCGACGAGGGTCGTGGCATCACGGCCGTCGATGGTGATCGCGGTGCCCGGCTTCTGGGGGACGCGGGGGTATTCCGGGGTCGCCGCGGCCTGCGCGGGCTCCTGCGACAGGGCGGGGGGAACGGCCGGGTCCAGGGGGAAGGTGACGCGGCTGGTCGTGGTGTCGTTGGAATCGGGGTGGCGCAACGTGATCAGCCGCATGCCGTTGCCCGAGACGGACGTACCGGCCGCGTGTTCGGTGGACAGGCGCTGCTGGGACCTGACGGGGCCGCCCCCCGTGACGGTGACCGGCGGGGCGGTGACGGGGCCTGCGGAGGCGATCGGCTTCACCGCGTGCTGCAGGTAGCCGAATTCCTTCTGGACGGCGAGGTTCGGGGTGATCCTACGGTTCTCGGATATCGCCGCCCCGTAGTCGTAGGAGGTGAATCCGGAGCCGGGGTCGCCGGTCCAGCCCCAGTTGGTGCCGCCGTACTCCATATAGGAGTTGAACAGGGTGGCACCGTTGGCGAGGTTGTTCACGGCGAACTGGCGGATGAAGGCCGCGTCGGTGAACTTCGCGCAGTCGCCCGTCTGGAAGTCGCGGCCCCACGCGGTGAACGCGCCGCCCTGCCCCTCGGCCACGAAGACGGGCGTGCCGGGTGAGTAGCCGCGGACCCGGGACTCGTAGTCGCTCAGCCGGCCCCGGCTGCCCGCGCAGTCGAAGCCCAGCGGATACGTGTCGAAGGCGTAGAGGTCCAACTGGGACCCACCGGGTCCGCCGGGCACGTTCCAGCCGTGGCCGTTGCCGTAGTCGTTGTGGAACAGCGGCACGGTGATGCCCTGCCCGACGACGGCGCTCTGCAGCTTCTCGATGTAGTCGGTGTGCTCGGCCGAGTTGTCGATCTGCTCGTTCTCGACCTGGTAGGCGATGACGCTGCCGCCGCCGTCGGTGATCTGGTGCCTGCCGATGATGCCGTTGACGGCCTTCAGCCACTCCAGGTCGGCCGCCAGGTTCTGCGGATCGGCCGTGCGCTGCTCGCCCGCGTACGTACTCATGTAGGGCGGCAGGCCGCCCATGCTCACTTCGGCGTTGATGTACGGGCCGGGGCGCGCGATGACGTAGAGGCCCTCCTGCTCAGCCATGGTGAGGAGCCGGTCGATGTCGCGGACGCCGGTGAAGTCGTAGGATCCCGGCTTGCTGGAGTGGTAGCCCCAGAAGAAGTACAACGACACGGCGTTGAAGCCCGATGCCTTGAGCTTCTGCAGGACGTCGCGCCACTGGTCGGGGCTCGGCAGCCGCCAGTAGTGGAACTCACCGGACCACACGACCAGCCGCTCGCCGTCGACCTTCAGGGACTTCTCGTCCCAGGCGACGGTGTGGGGGCGGCTGTCGTTGCCCGGGAAGCGGTGGGTGGTGGCCGTGGCGGCCGATGGTGCCGCCGGCGGTCCCGCGGGGTGCGCGGAAACAGGCAGGGGCGCCGCGAGGGACAGCACGAGGCCGGTGGCCAGGCCGCCGACGACGGCGCGGCGCCGTAAGGCGCGCGGCCGGTGGGAGTGTTTCGTCATGAACGCCCTTTCGCTGAAGCGCTGATGGTGCGCTGATGCTGCGGTTCGTCCGACCGGCTCCGGCGGCTCGGAGCAGCGGAGCCGGCGGGTGGCCGTTCGGTCAGCGAATGTCGACCGCCACCTCCGAGGGGACCAGCCGGGTCCCGTCGGCCAGTCGGAAGTCCAGCGTGATCCGCTGCCTGCCGGATGCCGTGCCGGCGCCGGCCCGCACGGCCACGCGCTGGATCCCGCCCCGGGTCCCGCGGACCGTCAGCGTGCCGCCGGCCGGCTCCACGAGGACGCCTTCCGGAGCGGTGGCCGACCAGTGGACGGTGTGGCCGGTGAAGTCGACGTCCTGGGCCTCCACGTCGAGGGGCACGGAGTCACCGGCCGGTTCGAGCACGAGGAGGCCCGGGTTGCCGAAGCCGGCCGCCGGACTCGCATACGTGTCGACGACGCCCTGGCGGATCCCCGCGTCGTCGTACGGTGCCTGGCCCTGCGGGCCGTTCCATCGCCACCAGGCCTGCATGTTGGGCAGGCAGATGCCGGTGAACCGGTTGCGGTGCACGAGCGCCCGGTACTCCTGGCGGGCGGTGTCGAGTTCGGTGCTGCCCGCCGGAGCCAGGCCGATCCTCATGTCGGCCAGGGCGATGTCGAGGTTGCGGGTCAGCCGGTCGAGCACGGTGCGCGCCGCCGCACCGGCCGCCTGCCCGGTCGCCTCCTGGAGGGCCGCACGGGCCTGCGTGTAGTTCGTGGTGAGCACGGCCGGGCCGTGGGTGTCCGGGTCGAGGCGCGTGAGGTCGTAGTAGCGCCCCGTCGCCGCTGCCGCACGGGCGCCGAACCGCGCCCGGAGGTAGCCGTCGAGGAAGGCACCGGCGTCCAGGGTGCTGTCCCAGGCCAGCGCGGCGAACAGGTTCTGGACGTGTTCGTACGTGATCCAGTCGCCCGGCTCGCTGTACATCCCGTAGCCGTTGATCCCGAGAGCCGCCTCGAAACCGACGTCGCCCGCGATGGTGGCGAGCGGGTGCACCGGCAGGCTGCGCCAGCGGTAGCGCCGGTAGTACTCGTACATCGCGAGCGGTCCGCGGTGTGTGGTGCGCCAGGCCCGCAGTGCCTTCGCGAAGGAGACGTTGGCCCCGGTCGCGGGGTCGCCGAGGTGGCCGTCGTAGTTCCGGGAGTACGGGGCGAAGTCCACGATGACCTCGGGGTCGCTCGCGTACTCCGGGTCGGGCGGCTGGACGGTGGAGGCGTACGCGATCCGTTCGACCCGGACCCCGGGCAGTTCCTCGCGCAGCACCCGGACGAGTTCGTTGACGACCACCGACTCCGCGTTGGCCGGGCTGCCGTAGCGGTCGAGGATCGGCTTCTGGAAGGCGCCGACGTCCGGCGGCCAGCAGTCGAAGACCGTGATCTCCGGACGCTCACGCAGGAAGGCCAGGACCTTGGCCACGTACGCGTCCAGGGCCTCGGGGTTGTAGATGTCGAAGAGCGGCCCGCCGGACGCGTAGTACTGCGGGTAGTCGGCCTTCGGCAGGAAGCTGTCGTAGCCGTGGCCGCCGGTCTCGACGCGCAGCGCGCGCTTGCCGGCCTCGCGGACCAGTACGTCCCGTACACCGTCGTACGTGGTGACGCCGAGGCCCAGGTAGTCGGTCGGGTGGACGTAGGTGTTGAGGCGGTTCTTCGCCATCCAGTCGAGCAGCGGCGGCAGGCTCTTCGCTGTGTGGCTGAAGCCCTCCTCGGCGTACTGCCGGCGCAACTGCGAGCCCGGACGGTCGGTGAGGCGCACGGCGGGCAGGGCGAGGGTGCGGGTTTTCGGTACGTACTCGTGGTGGCCCTCGTACGCGGGGAAGGCCGGGGCGAAGAAGCGCACGCCGGTCCGTTCCAGGAGGGCGTAGACGGCGTACAGCGGCGCCCGGTCGCCCTGCCCCGTCAGCAGGAGGCAGGTGTTGTCACCGAGCAGGGTGAAGGAGTCCTCGGGGGCGCCGGAGAGTTCCCGGCCGGCGTCCGCGAGCCGCGCCTCGGGTATCGCGTCCCGTGCGCCGGTTCCGGCGTGCAGGGCCACCAGGCCGGTGACGCCCTCGGGCCGGGCGGCGCCGGGGTCGGGGACGGCGCGCAACGGGAGCCGGGCGCCGGTGATCCGGTGGAGGTAGTCACGGAGTTCGGTGGCGGCGAACTCCGCGCTGCCCCCGCCCCACCAGAGCAACGTGGCCCCGGCCCGGCCGCCGGAGACCACCTTGAGCGGGGCCCCCGCCGGCTGTGCGGTGGCCGCCGCGGCTTCGGTGGCGGTGAACCCGGGCAGGAGGGCGGCGCCGGCCAGGCCGGCGGCTCCCACGAGGAACCCGCGCCGTCTCAGGGCGTCGGCCTGGCCTTCGTACGGGGCGTCGTTCATGAGCGGTCCGCCTTTCCGGCTGCGGTGTACAGGTCACCGAGGTAGTAGTCCGAGGCCTTGCCCGCCTCGGGCAGCTTGCCCATCCGGCCGAAGACACCGGCCAGTTCGTCGAACCAGCCGTCGACGGTTCCGTCCTGGGTGAGCTTCGTCAGCTCGTCGGAGGGCAGGATCTTCACGTACTTCGTGGAGCCCTTGAGCTGGTCGGCCGGCAGCTTCAGGAAGTCGGCGGCGACGGTCTCCGACTCCTCGGGATGCGCGGCGATCCAGTCACCGGCCTCCTTGAGCACTCCGGTCACCTTCTTGACGAGCTCCGGGTTGCCGGAGGCCAGCTTCGGCTGGGTGACGAAGACGTTGGGGAAGGTCAGCTTGGGGTAGTAGTCCTGCGTCCGGCTGATCTCCTTGAGGCCGGGGACCTTCTTCTTCATCGTGTCGATCAGCGGGTACCAGGTGGCGGCCGCGTCGACCTGGCCCGACGAGAACGCCGTGACGACGGTCGAGGCGTCCATGGCGACCTTCGTGATGTCGTCCGGCTTCAGACCGGCCTCGTTCAGAGCGAGGTTCAGGATCATGTCGCCCGAGGTGCCTTCGGCGACGGCCACCTTCTTGCCCTTGAGGTCGGCCGGCTTCTCGATGCCGGAACCGGGCCGGGCGATGACCCGGTCGGCGAGGCCCAGCATGTTGACGGAGACGATGGAGGCGCGGCCCGAGGCGGGCAGCCACAGGGCGCCGGGGCCGAGGTAGCCGAAGTCCAGGTCACCGGTTCCCAGAGCGGTGACCTGGAGCGGTCCGTTGGTGAAGACTCTCAGGTCGGGGGTGACGCCCGCCTTCTTCCACAGCCCCTGCTTCTGGGCTACGGCCAGGGCGACGGAGCCGCTGTAGTCGGCGATGTAGCCGAACTTCACCTTCTGCGCTCCGCCGGCGGCGTCCGCGGAGTCGTCCCCGCAGGCGGTGGCGGTGGAGACGAGCGCCAGGGCCAGGAGCAGGCCGGCGGTTCGGCGGCGGACGGCAGGGATCGACTTCATGACACCATTCCTTCGAGCGGGGCGGGCTGGTGGTGGACGGCGTGCCACACCTGGGCCCGCAGTTCGGCGAACCCGGGCGACAGGCGCTGCTCCTCTGTACGGGGGTAGGGCAGCGTGACCGGGATGACGGTGTGGATGCGGCCCGGGCGGGCCGCCATGACGACGACGCGGTTGGCGAGGAAGACGGCCTCGTCGACGTCGTGGGTGATGAACATGACGGTGCGCCGGTCGCGGCCCCAGGTGTCGAGGAGCGACTCCTGCATACGGACCCGGGTGAGTGAGTCGAGCGCGCCGAAGGGTTCGTCCATGAGCAGGACCTTGGGGTCCACGGCGTAGGCGCGGGCGATGGCGCAGCGCTGTTTCATGCCGCCGGACAGGGTCTTGGGCAGGGAGTCGGCGAAGTCGGTGAGGCCGACGAGCTCGATGACCTCGCGGGCCCTGCGCCGGCGCTCCGCCTTCTTGACGCCCGCGACCTTGAGGCCGTACTCGACGTTGGCGGTGACGGTCATCCAGGGGAAGAGCGCGTACTGCTGGAAGATGACACCCCGCTCGGGGGCCGGGCCGTGGACGGGGACGCCGTCCACGGTGACTTCTCCGTCGGTGGCGTCGAGGAGTCCGGCGGCGATGTTCATCAAGGTGCTCTTGCCGCAGCCGGACGGGCCGACGACGGTGACGAACTCGCCGTCCTGGATGTCGAGGTTCACCCGGTCCAGGGCCAGGAAGTCGCCGTCCTTGACCGCGAAGTCCCTTGTCACGTCGTGGAATTGGATGGTGGGCATGGTTACCGCCGTTCCTGCCAGTGGGTGAGCCTGCGCTCGGCGACGAGCAGCAGCCGGTCCATGGCGAGTCCGATCGCACCGATCGCGATGAGCTGGACGAAGATGGTCGGCAGGTCGTAGTAGAGCTGTGCCTGCTGCATCCGGAAGCCCAGTCCGCCCTGGGCCGCGATGAGTTCGGCGGCGACGACGGTCGCCCAGGAGGCGCCGAGCCCGATCCGCATGCCGACCAGGATGAAGGGGGTGGAGGCCGGTACGACGACGCCGAGGAAGACCTGCGGGTCGCGGGCGCCGAGTACCCGGGCCGCGTTGACGAGGGTGACGTCGACGGCTACGACGCCCTGGAAGGTGGAGACGACCGATGAGAGGAACGAGGCCAGGAAGATCACGAAGATCTTCGGGGTCTCGTCGATGCCCATGAGGACGATGGCGAGCGGGATGATCGCGAGCGGGGGCACCATACGGAAGAACTGGAGCCACGGCTCGATCAGCCTGCGGACCACGGGGTACCAGCCCATGACGAAACCGACGGGCACCGCCAGGACGACACCGAGGACGTAGCCGATGAGGACTCGCTTCAGGCTGGCGCCCGCGTCCTCGAAGAGCGTTCCGTCGGCGATGAGTTCACCCGCTCGGCGGGCCACGACGACCGGACCGGGGAAGCCCTCGATGCCGCTGTTGGCGAGCACCACCCAGACGAGCAGTCCCAGCGCGGCGGAGGCGAGGGCGAGCAGCACGGCGGTGATCCGGCCCGTTTCCCGCGCCTTCTTCCTGGTGCCGCCCGTGCGCTTCGGGCTTTCGACGCGCTCCGGGTCCGCGCGCTCGGTCCGGTGCTCCGCCGGAGCGTTGACGGGTGTCTTCATGCCACTTCCTCCGCGACTCCGTCGACGTCCGCGGCCCGGTCGCCGCCGATGTCGGCCATGTAGCTCATCCAGGTGTAGGCGGGGTCGCCGCGGCGCAGCAGTTCGCGGTAGAGCCGGACAGTGAGGTCGCGCCGGACTTCGGCGTAGGCGGGCGCGTCGTACACGTTGTGCAGTTCGTGCGGGTCGGTCTCCAGGTCGTACAGCTCGTGCACACTCTCCGGGTTGTGCACCAGCTTGTGGCGCCGGTCGCGGAGCATGCGCTGGGAGTACGGGAAGTGGTGGCCGTGGAACTCGGCGACGATCTCGTCGCGGGTGCCCCCGGAGTCGGCCCCGTGCAGCAGGGGCAGCAGGCTGGTGCCGTCGCACTGCTCGGGCACGGGGGCCCCGGCCAGTTCGAGAATGGTCGGGTTGAGGTCGATGAGGGAGGCGAAGTCGTCGCTGACCTGGGCGGGGGCGCCGGGGACGCGGGCGATGCCGGGGATGTGGTAGATGTCCTCGTACATCGCCGGGCCCTTGTCGTTGAGCCGGTGAGCGCCGGTGAACTCGCCGTGGTCCGCGGTGAAGAAGACCGCGGTGTCGTCCCACAGGCCGTGGCCCTTGAGGGCCTCGATCAGCCGGCCGGCCTGGTGGTCGATCATCGTGACGTAGCCCCAGTAGACGGCGATGAGCTTGCGCCAGGCGGCGGCGTCGAAGTCGTCCGAGGACCAGTAGGCGCTGTACTGGCGCTGCACCTCGGGCTTCCCGGCGAAGGTCTCGGCCATCGAGGCGGGCAGGGGTACGTCGTCGGGGTCGTACAGGTCGTAGTAGCTGTCCGGGATCAGGTAGGGCAGGTGCGGGCCGTACCAGTGGCAGGAGAGCATGAACGGGGTGGCGTTCGCCTTCCACTCGGCGGCGTAGCGGTCGAGCAGGCCGAGCGTGCGGTCGGTGAGGAAGGCCTCGATGGTGGCTTCGGCGGGCTGCTGGAGCCGTCCGGCGATGAGGTGGCCGCGGCCGGTGCCGTTGGCCGCTGTGCCGAAGACGGGTTCGCTCACCGAGAAGGGCGGGAAGCCGTTCTCCTCCAGCCACTTCTCGTACGAGGGGTGGTGGACGGGGTTGAGGGCGCCGGGCAGGTGCTCGCCGTCCAGGCCGTAGAACTCGGGTCCACGCTCGCGGCCGATGTGCCACTTGCCGACATGGCCGACCGAGTAGCCCTGGTCCTTCAACTGGCTCCAGAGCATGGGGTCTTCGTCGGAGAGCTCGTCCTTGCTCCCGCCGTTGCGCTCGGGGTTGTTCAGCATGCCGTGGCGGAAGGGGTGGAGCCCGGTGGCGAGCGAGGCACGGGCCGGCGTGCAGATCGCGGTCGGGGTGTAGAAGCGGTCGAGGCGTGTCCCCTCGGCCGCCAGTGCGTCCAGGGCGGGGGTGTCGACGAGTGGGTTGCCGTAACAGCCCAGGGTGTCGACCCGGTGCTGGTCGGTCATCAGGAACAGGACGTTGCGCGGAGCCACTCGGGCCGCCCTTTCGGTGGTCGCTCACGGTGCTGCCGGGGAACCGGCCGACACGCCGCCAGGTGATGTCCCGACGCGTGCCGCTGCCGGCAATTGACCGGAACTGTAGGGACGGTGACTTTTTTACGTCAACCCTTGGGAATAAACATTGTGTGAATTCGTCCCGGGCGTTGACAGAAACCCCTTGACCGATCGACCATGCGTCCATGACGGAACGCACCGATGCCCTCCAGCGCCTGCGCAGGGCCAACGAAGCCGCCGTACTCGGTGAACTGCGCAGGTCGGGCGCGCTGAGCCGCGGCGAGCTGAAGGCGCGGGTCGGTCTCTCCCGCACGACCCTGTTCGCGATCGTGTCCGATCTGCTGGAACGCAAGGCCGTCGTCGAGCAGCAGGCCCCGGACTCCGAGCAGCCGCGCGGGCGCGGCAGACCGGCCCTGGAGATCTCGCTCAACTCCCGCGGCGCCGAGCTGATCGGCATCGATCTCCAGCGCCACCACATCCATGTGGTGGTGGCCAACTGCGCCCACGAGATCGTCGGCCGCCACAGCGCCCCCGTCCCGGCGGACAGCGGCGCGGCCGAACGCGCCTCGCAGGCGATCCGCGCCGTCGAGGACCTGGTGCGGCGCGAGAACATCAGCCTCGCGCCCGTCGCCGGCATCGGTCTCGGCCTTCCCGGCTTCGTGCAGAACCCGGCCTCCGGCGACCCGCACACCATGACGCCGTTCGCGGGCCATGTCGCCGAGGAGCTGGGCCGGCACTTCGACGCCCCCGTGCTCACCGACAACAACTCCCGGCTCGCGGCCCTCGCCGAGGTGACCTGGGGAGCGGCACGCGGGATCGAGAACGCCGTGTACCTGCGCTGGTCCGAAGGGGTCGGCGGCGGGCTCGTCGTCAACGGCGCGCTGGTGCACGGCGCCCACGGCACCGCCGGGGAGATCGGCCACACCAGCTGCGACCCCGAGGGAAAGCCCTGCCACTGCGGGGGCCGCGGCTGCCTGGAGGGACTCATCTCCATCCCGGCGCTGCTCGCCGCCTGCGCCGATCGCGGAGTGAACGCCGCGGACGCCGCGGAACTGATCGCCCTCGCGGCCGAGGGCAGTCCGCAGACGGCCGAGGTGATCCGGAACGCCGCCGTCGTGGCGGGGCGGGTGCTCGCGGCACTCGCCGCGCAGGTCGACCCCGAGTGCATCGTCGTCTACGGGGAACCGGCGGCCCTCGACGCGCTCGTCCTCACCCCGATCCGCGAACAGCTGGCCGCGCTCTCCCTGCCGTCCGCCCCCCGCACGATCGAGGTGCGCGGCTCCACGCTGGGCGGCGACGCCGCCGCGCTCGGCGGGGTGGCCCTGCTGCTGCGCACCACCGGCCAGGACCTGGCGGAGCTGCTGGACCCGGGGGTCTCGCGGTGAGCGCCTGCTGCGGGCCCGCCCGCGGGAGCGCCACGACCGCTCCCCCGGCGGACTTCGCCGTCCCGCAGCGCCGCACCGCCGAGCTGCTGCGCGGCATGGTGGCGGTGCCCGGCGGTCCGTTCCTGATGGGCGGCGAGGACGAGGACGCGTTCCCGGCCGACGGCGAGGGGCCCGTACGGGAGGTCACGCTCGCCCCGTTCCACATCGACGCGGCCTGTGTCACCAACGCCCGTTTCGCCGTCTTCGTCAAGGCCACCGGCTATCGCACGGAGGCCGAACTCATCGGCTGGTCCTATGTGTTCGGCTCCTTCGTCCCGCCCCGGGCCCGCCACGCCGTGCTGCCGGGCACGGTGCCCGGCGCCCCCTGGTGGCGCGCGGTGGCCGGAGCGCACTGGCGTGCCCCCGAAGGCCCGGGCACCTCGGTCGGAGACCGCCGCGACCACCCGGTGGTCCACATGTCGTGGAACGACGCGACGGCCTACGCCCGCTGGGCGGGCAAGCGGCTGCCGACCGAGGCCGAGTGGGAGAAGGCGGCCCGCGGCGGACTCGTCCGGGCGCGCTTCCCCTGGGGTGACGAACTGACGCCGAACGGCCGGCACCGCTGCAACATCTGGCAGGGCGACTTCCCCGTACGCAACACGCACGAGGACGGCTTCACGGGCACCGCGCCCGTCAAGACGTACGCCCCCAACGGCCTCGGCCTCCACAACACCTCGGGCAACGTGTGGGAGTGGTGCGCCGACCGGTTCAGCGCCGACTGGCACGCCGAAGCCCGGCCGGAGACCCGCTCGGACCCGGCCGGACCACCGCACGGCGAGAACCGCGTGCTGCGCGGCGGCTCATACCTGTGCCACCGCTCGTACTGCAACCGCTACCGGGTCGCCGCGCGGACCTCCAACACCCCCGACAGCACGACCGGACACGGGGGCTTCCGCTGCGCGGCGTCGGTGCGGCCCTGACGCCGGAGCCCCGGCGCCCTGCTGATCGGCAGCCCGGGGCGGGCGGGGGCGCGATTCCCGTCGCACGGCCGGACGGTCCGTCACCTGACTGATTCACGCCCCGGGCCCGTGAGTTGTCGCTATGGTTCATCCGATAGTCGGCGCAAGGTACTTCGGGGGCACGAGTGAGCGTTTCGGGCACTCCTCAACTGGTGTTCGTCCACGGGATCGGCGGTCCGCGGGACGCCGCGGGCGAACGACGTGAGTGGCTCGTGGCGCTGGCCGAGGGAGCACGCGCGGCCGGGCACGCCGACGCGGTCTCCGGGCTGACGCAGGGCTGGCTGGCGGAGGTGCGCTTCGCCGACTACAGCGACCTGTTCACGGACGCCGAGGCCCAGGGCGACGGGCCCTGGACGCTCGACGAGCCGGAGGACGCCGCCTTCATGACCGAGTTCGTCGCGTCCCTGGTCGACGAACTCGCACGGCAGGCAGCGGAACGGGGAGACCGGCGGACGGCGGCCGTGGCCGAGGACGCCCGTGCGCAACTGCCGGGTGCCGGCGAGACCGAGGAGCAGGGCGCCGGGGAGCCGTTCCGGGTGCTCGGGCAGGTGCTGACGACCTTGTCGCAGACGCCGGGGCTGCGGGGGTGCGCGCAGTGGGCGAGCGGCACGCCGTTGCTGTGGCACCTGGCCCAGGTCGGGCGCTACCTCCGCAGGCGGGAGGCCGACGACAGGGGGCACACCCTGGACGTCCGGATCCGCGAGCGGGTGCTGGAGGGGACGGATCCCGGCCGGCCGCTGATCGTGGTGAGCCACTCGCTGGGCACCGTGGTCGCGTTCGAGGCGCTGCGCCAGCACAAAGGGCCGGTTCCGCTGCTCATGACGCTGGGGTCGCCGCTGGCCACCGGGGCCGCGGTTCTGCAACGGCTGGTTCCGCAGCCGCCCCGCACCCCCGACCGCGTCGAGCGGTGGCTGAACTTCTGGGACCGCGACGACGTGGTGGTGGGCCGGCCGCGCCTCGACAAGTGGATGCTGCCCAATGAGGCGGGGGTCGTGCCAGAGACCAGCCGGGTGGATTCCGACGGTCTGTGGGTCCACACCGCGACGAAGTACCTCCGGCAGCCGGGGGTCGCCGGTCCCCTGGTCGAAGCACTGAAGAGGTGACCGACGAGCAACGCCGGCATGTGCTGGTCGTGGGTGCGCAGTGCACGGCCATGCGCAGGCTGTCCCGGCTGGAGGAGGCCGCCCGGGCCCTGCACGACGTGCTGACGACCCCGGCACTCGGGGCGTGCACCCCCCGCACCGGCGCCAACGGCTCGCTCCTGCTCGGTTCGACGCTCACCACCGAGGACGTCCGTGCCGCCGTGCGCGAGGCGGTCCGGTGCGCGCGGGAGGACAACGCGGTGCTGGTACTGGCACTGCTCGGACACGGCTTCACCCCTCCGCTCCAGGCCGACCTGTACTTCATGGTCGCCGGTTCCACGACCGGAAGCACCATCTCCGCCCTGAACGTCGGCCAGTTGCTCACGGACGCCGTCGACGAGCCCGGGGTCGAGGGCGTGATCGCCCTCGTCGACACCTGCCACGCCACTGGCGGGATGCCCGACATGCGCCGGATCACGGGCGGGGTCCGGGCCGGCCGTACGAGGATGTCCGTCGTCACCGCCGCGGCCGCCGGCCAGGAAGCCCGCGACATGCGACTGAGCTTCGCCCTGGTCGCGGCGTTACGGGAAGGCATCGCCGGAGCACACACCACGGTGTACGCGGACGCACTGCTCATCGAGAACCTGCGCGGCCGGGTCAGGGGACAGGCCATCGGGAGGTTCGAGTACGACAACGACCCTTTCGTCGCCGAGGGGCTCTGGCTGGCCCGCAACGTGCGCTCCGCTCCCGGCGCCGGAGGCGGAGTGGTCGGGCCGGCAGGCATGAGGGACCTCGAACAGGCCGTGTCCATGTGGCGAGCCGATATGCGACTGCCGACCCCCCGGACCCGCGGGGACCTCGATGAGCTGTACACGTTCGCGCGGGAGGGCCGGATCGACGACACGGCCGACCCGCAGTGGCGCGATCGGGTCATCCAGGTGGTGGAGACGCTCCTCACCTGTGCCGACACGGTGTCGCTCCTCAACACGGTGCTCGCCGACGTCCTCACCAGTGATCTCCTGCGTGAGGCACGCCAGTTGGCGGGGCTGCCCCCGGAGGCGGAGGGTGCCCAGCTGCTGCGTGGCCTGGTCGAGTACGCGGCGCTGCGCGCGTCGGGCGTGGACGAGCCCCGCTGGAAGGCGCCCGCGCGTCTCGTGGCGGCGCTGGCCGAACTGTCCGGCAGTGCCGACGTCGTGGCACGGCTGCGGAGTTGGGCGGGTGGCCTCGGGGCCGTCACCGAGTTCAACGATGCCCGGACGGAGCTGGCGCGGAAGCGGCAGCAGGGGGAGCTCCGCCTCGTCGTCAGCCTGGCCGGCGCGCTGACCGACTGGCCGGAGGAGGTGGACGCCTGGCTGGTCGGCACCGGGGAGCGACTGCCGGTGCACCACCGCTTCCGGTGCGAGTCCGCGGACCGCCTGGGCACGGGCCGGGCGATCGGTGCCGTGCTGGCGTGGGCGCGTGGCCGACTCCCGTCGCCGGAACAACTGGTCAACGTGGACGTCGCGGCCCCCGCCCACCTGCTGGCACGCTGGCAGCCCGAGGAGGAAAAGGTCGGTCGCCGGCTGCTCGGGGTCAACCACGACGTCGTGGTCCGGTGGAGCGGCCGGATGGACCCGGCCGAGGAGAACGCCGAGATGAACGACGCCGCCCGCAAGGCACTGCGCGCCATGGCCTCATGCGGCGCCGTGTCGGTGGAGTGGATCGGGGTGTCGGTCCTGGACGACCGGCAGGGACTCGAACGGGGCCTCACGACCGGCCGGTACGACACCGCCGTCGGACTCGACCACCACCCCGACACCTTGCAGGACGCCCTGGAGCTGCTGCTGCCCTACGCTCCGATCATCCTGTGGCCGCGCCCGGGCACCCGGACGGCCGGAGCGCTGCCGTCCCTGGTGCGGCAGCACTGGCACAGCCTTCCGGACGGCCTGCCCGCCGCCTACCGGCAGCGGTGGTCCCAGGAGCACGAGGGCTGCGGGGCGTGTCTGGGAGACGTACGCACCGTCTGGCACGACGAGGCATGGCTGGAGTTCTGCCGACCCTTCGAACAACGCGTCGTGGTCGGACCCGAGGAGGAATGGTGAGCTGGAAGCCCTATTACCGAGGTGACGGCGAGCAGCGGGACACTCCGCTGGCCGATCCGCCCCCGTGGCGCACGTTCCCCCGTACGCCGCAGCACCGGCAGTACCAGCCACCGCCCGGTCTGACCGACGCGGTCAACACCGCCCTGCACCTGCGCCGGCCGCTCCTCGTCAGCGGGCCTGCGGGATCGGGCAAGTCCACCGTGATCGAGCAGGTGGCTCACGAGCTGAACCTCGGTCCCGTGCTGCGCTGGCACATCACGTCCCGCAGCTCGCTGACCGAAGCCCTTTACCGTTACGACGCGTTGGGGCGCATCCACGCCCAGAGCCTGCGTGCGGCCATGCCGCAGGGCCGCACGGGCCGGGCGGGGCAGGGACGCAGCAGGGACGACATCTCCCCCTTCCTCCAACTGGGCCCGCTGGGCACCGCTCTGCTGCCCGGGGACCGGCCCCGAGCCCTGCTCATCGACGAGATCGACAAGAGCGACCTGGATCTGCCCAGCGATCTGCTGGAAGTGCTGGAGCGCGGGGAGTTCGAGATCCCCGAACTCGTGCGGTACCGCCGCCCCCGGGTCCAGGTCCGTCAGTGGCAGAGCGACGAGGAGCACTCCGTCGAGCGCGGTCGGGTGCGGTGCACACAGTTCCCGTTCATCCTCCTGACCAGCAACAACGAGCGGGACTTCTCACCGGCCTTCCTGCGGCGGTGCATCCGCTACACCATGCGTCCGCTGGACGACGAACTGCTCGAAGGCATCGTCAGGGCTCACTTCGACGAGCTGCCGAGCGGTGCCGAGGAGGTCATCACGCTGTTCGCCGATCGTGTCAGGTCCGGCGAGCACCTGGCCATCGACCAGCTGCTGAACGCCGTGGCCCTGCTCACCGGCGGCCACGCACCCGGACCGGACCAGTACAAGGAGCTGCGCAAGCTGATCCTGCGTGAACTCTCCCGTGTCTGACACCCTGGCCCGCCTCCTCCGGGCGCTGAGCCGGGTGCCGCTGCCCGACGGCGCCGACGCGAGCACGCTCGCCGACGCCGTGTGGCTGGCGGCCTCCGGTGTGGTCGGAGAAGGAACCGAACCGTCGGCGGCCGCGGTGGCCGGCGAGACGGCACCGGACGCGGGGTCCGGAGAGGCGGTGGCTGCTGACTCCGACACGCCGCAGGACGTGCGGACCGCCGGTGCACCGAGCGCGGGGAGGACGGAGCTGTCCCTGCGCAGGTCCGGGTCGGAGACCACGGTGCGGGGCGTTCCGCTGTCCCTGGGACGTGCCGATCCGCTGCCGGACGCCCTCGCTGTCGGCCGTGCGATCCAGCCGTTCCGCCGGCCGTGGCGACGTGGCGGGCGGAACAGGCTGGACGTCGAGGCCACCGTGGAGCACTACGCGCGCGGCGGTCCCCTGGTGCCGCTGTTCCGCCCTGCTCCGGAACCCTGGTTCGAGGCGGTCGTCCTGGTCGACTCCTCCCTGAGCATGAGCGTGTGGGAGGAGACCTCACGCGCGGTGATCCGGCTCCTGAACACCCTGGGAGGCTTCCGCGCCGTCCACACCTGGCGCCTGGAGTGGCAGGGCGCCGAGCCGCGCGTGCTCGACCACCACGGCCGCGAGGTCCTGGGTACGCGCGTCCCCCACCACGGCAGCGGCACCCAGGGCAGGAGGCTGGTCCTGGTGCTTTCCGACTGCGCCGCCCGCGGCTGGCACGCCCCGGCGCCGTGGCTGCTCCTGCGCGAGTGGGGCCGGCAGATCCCGGTGGCCCTGCTCGACCCGCTGCCCCCGCGTCTGTGGCGCCGCTCCGCCCTGAACCTTCCCGCCGTACGCGTGGCCGGTGGCCGGGCCGGCGGTCACAACGGCTCCCTGCGCTTCACGGTGCCGCCCCGGCTGAGACCCCGCGAGGGCGAGGAGCAGTCGGCCGGGCCCTGGTCCGCTCTGCCCGTCCTGTCGTGCACCCCGCACTCCTTGGGCGCCTGGGCGAACACCCTCATGCGCGCCGACCCCGCCGGCTGCGGCGCCGTCCTCGTCCCCGCCACCGGCCGCCTTCCCCGGGGGCGGACCGGCCAGGCTCCGGCCCCGTCCGATCCCGCCCTGCTGGCGGAGGCGTTCGTCCATACGGCACCGGCGCCCGCCGTACGCCTGGCCGTCCTCTGCTCCGTGGTGCGGGAACTGCCCCTTCCCCTGCTGCACGTACTGCGCGACCAGGCAGTGCCCGAGGCCGCGTACGCCGATCTCGCCGAGGTCCTGACCAGCGGCCTGTTCGCGGTTCGACGCGTCCCGGACGGCGATCCGGTGCTGGCCCTGCACGCGTCCGCCCGGACGTATCTGCGGACACATCTGACGACCCACGACGCATGGCAGGCCCGGGCCGCTTTCGGCCGGCATGCCGCGGCGCAGCCGTATGCCCCGCAGGGCATCGCGGCCGTCCTGCACGACGTGTGGGCGACGACCGAACTCCCGGTGGAGGAATCGTCGTTGGCGGACTCCGTCGCGGTTCCCTCGCGCCCGGCGGGGGGCGGGAGGACGACAGCCGCGCACGGTGGCGCGCAAGTGGGGGCGGAAGGTGCACGCCCGGTCACGGGCGAAGACCGGGCGGCAGGTCCGGCAGATCCGGCCGATGAGTGGTCGGACGTCATACAGAACGTGCGGGAGAGCGTGCGGGCTGTGCTGGGCCCTGCGGCCGACAGCACGCTCCAGGATGCCGAAATCCTGCTGCGGGAGCTGCTCGGCTGGGCGCGCGCGTATCTGCCGGCTTCCCTGGGGCTCCGGCCGGGGCAGGAGACAGCCTTTGACCACCTCCGTGAGCTGCGGGGCCGCCCGCTCACGCTCGCCGATGTGGTCGGAACCCTCGCCCAGGAGTCTGCCGCCACCTTGCCCGTCAACCTGGAACTCCTCCCGGCGGACGACGTGACCGGACGGGACATACGGTGGCACTGCCCCGGCGGGCCCCTGTACGTCACGGTCGCCCTGGCCACGGCGCCGTCGGACGCGCACGCCGTCGAAGCCGCCCTGGGTGGCAGGCCCGCGGTCAGTTCCGTCATCGAGTTCGTGGTGGTGCTCGACGAGTCGGACAAGCCCGACGGTCTCATGCCTCTGGAGAGGTGCGTCGCGGTGGTCGAGCGGGAGGGTCCCCGGCCGGGCGTGGCGATCGTGATCCGCCTCCAGACCCTGTACGGTCCCGCACCGTCCGACAGTCCGGCCGAGCTCGCCGACGCCCTGCGGGCCCTGCACGGCCGGGCCGGGCGCCCGACACACTCGGAGCTGATCAGACAGGCCGCCGGGGAGTCGCCTCCCGTGATCCTGCGGTCCACCACGCTGTACGAGTGGTTCACCGGACAGAGCGTCCCGAAGGACACAGAGGCCTTCGACTGGCTGACGCACCATCTCGTCGCACGGGCGGATCCGGAGGCCGAAGCCGGCCGCTCCCTGTTCCGGCTCGCCGCACTGCGGCATCACGCCGCCGCGGCGGAGAAGCGGCGGGGCAACGGGCCGTCGGAGCGACGCTCACGGCTCGGCCGTCCCGTGGCCGAACTCGTCGCGGGCGCCGAGCGACTCCATCTGCCCCCCTACCACGTGCGCGACACCGACCTGCGGTTCCGTGACGTCGTGCGGGACTGCGCCGCCGGGGCGAGCGTGATGGCACTGCTCGTGGGGCCGCCCGGCTCCGGCAAGAGCCGGTCGAGCGTGGAGGCCGCGCGCCTGCTTCCGGGCGACTGGTGGCTGTGGGAACCGGACTCCGTTGCCGAGCTGGAAGCGTGCCTGGACAGCCCGTCCACGATCCGCCCGCGCACGGTGGTCTGGCTGGACAACGCGGACCGCTACCTCCTGGACCGGTCGGACGGCGGCCGGGGCGAGCGCGTCGCGGCCGGTCTGAGAACACTCCTGCACGCGGCCGACCGCGGTCCCGTACTCGTGCTGGGATCGCTGAGGACCGAGGAATGGACCGACCTGACGACAGTCCCCCCAGCCGCCACCGACGACGCCCACGCACAGGCGCGCACCCTGTGCGAGGAGAACCTGATCCTCGAAGTGCGGGCGACGCAGGCCAGTGACGTGATCGAGAGGTATCTCTCCGGGACGGGTGTCGAGCGGGCCGTCGTGGACGCCGCGGCCGATGCCTGCCGATGCGGACACGGCCCACTGATGTCCGGCACGCTCCTCTCGGAGGCGGCCAGAGACTACCTCGGCACCACATCGGCCCCGTCCATTGCGGGGGATGTCTCTGTCGCCGCCCTGGCAGGCCTGGGCCTGTTCCTCGTGTCACCGGGGTCCGGCTCGCAGATGTACTTCCGGCTCTCGGACGACATCGTGCGGTTCGGACGTGAGCGCCGCAGCCGTCTCGTCCCACCCGAAAGCCTGTGGAACGCCCTGGCCGACCACGCGTCCGCGCCGGACCTGGAGGCCATCGCCCGGGCCGCGCACGACCGCGGCGACGTGGAGCGTGCCGAGCGCTTCCGCGCTCTCGCCGATTCCGCGCGGGCGGACCATGGAGGGCCCGCCGACCAGGAGAAGTCGGCTCCCGCTCTGCGCAAGCTGCTCCGGCGCACCGACTTGTCACCGGCGGAGGCACGGGCCGCCGCCGACGAGGCCCTGGCCTGGTTGCGTGCCGACCTCGGCACGGAGAGCGCCCAGTACGTTCTCAACGGTCTGCTGCCGCGCACCGGCCTGTCCCGGGAGCAGACGACGGAGGCCGTGTACCACGCGCTGAACTGGCTGGACGCGTACGGAGACATCGAGGACGCGACGTTCGTGGTGGCTCCCCTTCTCGCGCTCACCGGACTGGACGCGGGCGAGACGCGCCGGGTCGTGGAGCACGCCGTACGGTGGCTCGACATCCACGGTGAGGACACGTCCGCACAGTTCGTGCTGCGCCCCCTGCTCCAGAGCCCCGAACTGTCACAGGAACAGATCCACAGCGTGGCGTACCGTGCCTTGAACTGGCTGGACCTGCACGGCGGCCACCGCGCGAACCAGTTCGTTCTGAGTGCCGCACTGCGCCGGAACGACCTGCCGCCGGGGCTCCCGGCCCGGTTCGTCGCCCTGGGCCTCGCATGGCTCCGGTCGGTCGGCACGGACGCGTCGGCCAAGTTCGTCCTGCGCCCCCTGCTGCAACGCCCCGACCTCGGCCCCCAGGAGGTGCGGGCGGCCGTGGAGCAGACGATGCCGTGGCTGCGACGCCACGGCACCACCCTCGACGCCCAGTTCGTCCTCAATGCCCTGCTGTACAGGCAGGACCTCACCCGGGAAGAGGCACAGGAGGCCGGAGAGGTGGCGCTCGACTGGTTGCTGGCCCACGGCCGCGACAGCTCCGCCCGCTACGTGCTCCGCCCCCTGCTGGAGCGCACCGACCTGAGCCGGGAACTGCCGCCGTGGGCCGTGGAGGTCGCGGCGGAGTGGAGCCGCGCCCGTTTCGACCGCGGGGAACCGGACGGAGGCGTCCAGCAGCTGCTGAGTCAGCGCGCCGGTGATCCGGACCCCGTGCGGAGCTGCGTCGTGCTCATCGCCGAGATCGCGGGCTACTCCGACGCCGAGGCAGCAGTCCGGGCCGAACGGCAGCGCGCCCTGCACGGCGTCCTTGCCGCCGTGCAGGGCGACGTGTCCGACGTGCCATGCGAACGCCACCGCGCGGGAGACGGCGAGATGCTCCTCTTCTTCCCCCACGAGACCCGTCGCGCCCTTCTCGTCCGAGAGGTGCTCCGGACCATGGAAAGCGCTCTGCACGAACACGCCGTGACCGGAGAGCTGAGACTGCGCGTCGCTCTGCACGCTGCCGAGGTCGGTGGCGACGAGAAGGGCCGGCGCGGCCAGGCGCTCGCGACAGCTGCCCGGCTGGTGGACTCCCCGGCGCTGCGTTCCGCTCTCGACGCCGGGGGCCGCTCCCCGGTGGCCGCAGTGATGTCGGCGGAGCTGTTCAGCATCGCCTTCCCTGACGGCGGGCCCCTGGCCAGTACGTTTCGCCCGGTCTACGTCACGACGAAGGAGGACGTCGTACGAGCCTGGATCTCGGTCGCCGGTTTCGAGGAACCGCCCGGCATCGAGGCGTGGACGCGGCGGGCTCAGAGTTAGCGGGCCAGGGACATTTTCTGGATATAGCAGACCTGATACGGGTGAAGATCGTGCCCGTGACGGCCCGACGTGCACCATCGTGCACGGCGTGTGGTCCCCAACTGGTCCCCAACCCACGTCCGCGACCTGTCTCATGCCCCTCGGCGGTCCTTGCGAGAGACGACGATGCAGCGAACGGCCCCGCCCGTTGGGACAGCCTGCCGATACCACCCCGTTCCTGGGCTGTGGGGACTCCGGAACGGTTCAGTGACGGTCCGGCCCCGACGCCACCGCGAACGCACACGCGGCCGGCCGACAAGTAGGGGGTGTGGGCGCCGAACGGCGGCCGGAGAGGACGGCCGGTGGACAGGAATCCGGACGACGATCAACTGACCCGCGCCCAGTGCGACGGGTCGGCCTTCGAACCACTGGCACGGCGGCACTCGGCGGCGCTGCACGCCTACTTCGCGCGGCGGGCACCCGCCGCGGTGAGCGGCTGAAGGTTGGCTTACCGGTGGGCCGGCGAGGGAACTCACCTGGAATTCTGCCTCTTACTCTGCACCTCATTGACTCTGTTCACGAGGTGGGCGTGCACGGCCCGGCTGATGCCGAGCCGCTCCCGCATGCGGGAGCGGTGGGGGATGATCGAACACCCGGCCCACCTGGCCGGCGGACACCCCCGGTGGCCGGCGGAACATCGGTTTTACGCCAGAGCGAAAGACCTCCAGGGACGGTCGAATGCCTTGTGCCTCGCACGCGGGCACGGCTGCGTTGAAGGGCGATAGTCATGTCGCGCCGATTCGCTAGCAGGCAGGTGGTGGTCTCTGCGAGGGGCTGAGCGCGCTTGGTGTCCTGAAAGGGCGCATGGTGGAACTGGTGAGAGATTCGCTGCTCAGTGCCCGCGGTCAGGGGCGGAGCGTGCATAGGGCAAGGCTTGGGAGGCGACGATGCCGGGAGACCCGTTCGGGCTGGCCAGGCTGCTCGCCGCAGCGGAGGACGCGGCGCCGGGAGCGTCTCTCGCTGTGGTGGCACGCAATCTGCGCGACCGGTTCCAAGCGCGGGCGGTGTCGTTCCTGTTCGTCGATGTTGTCGGCCAGCAGGTGGTGCGGGTCAGCGACGAGACCGCGTCGCAGTCCGGCCGCCACGCCGGCCGTATCCGACTGGCCGGCAGCGTCTACGACCGAGTGCTGCGTGCCCAGGAACTGGTGCAGGCCCCCGACGCCGGTCGCGGAAAGCGGGTGCTCGCCCCGGTGAGCAATCGCGGCGACACGATCGGGGTGCTGGAGTTGTCCCTGCCGCACGTCGACCAGGAGATCCTGAAAGAGGTCCGCGAGGCCGCTCACGCGCTGGCGTACATCATCGTCACCGACCGCCGCTTCACCGACCTCTACCGCTTGGGCCAGCGCGCCACCCCGCTCAGCTTGGCCGCCGAGATCCAGCGGCAGCTCCTGCCCGACGCACCATCCTGCGAAGCCGCACAGTTCGCGCTCGCCGCGTCCCTCGTGCCCGCCGAATCCGCCGCCGGGGACACTTACGACTACACCCTCGACCACGACACCCTGCACCTGTCGATCACCGACGCCATGGGCCACGACGTCAACGCAGCACTCATGGCCACCCTCTTGGTCAACGCCTCACGCAGTGCCCGCCGGGACGGCGCCGACCTGGCAGAGCAGGCCCGCGGGATCGACCAGGCCCTCCTCCACCACGGCAACCACACCCTCGCCACCGGCCAGCTCCTGCGCGTCGCCCTGGACGGAACCGGCTCACAGCTCGTCAATGCCGGACACCCCCCACCCCTGCTCCTGCGCGACGGCGCAGTGGCAGCGGTGCACCTGGACGTCGACCTTCTCTTCGGCGCACCCGGCGGCACCACCTACCGCGTACAGGACCTCGACCTGCGACCCGGCGACCGCCTCCTGCTCTACACCGACGGCATGCAGGAGCGGCAGGCCGGCTCCGTCGATCTGCCCCGCCTGATCCGAGACACCGCCGCCGAACACCCCCGCGAGGTCGTGCGCGTCCTGGCAACAGCGGTCACCGACGCCTTCGACGGCCCCCTGGCCGACGACGCCACCGTACTGTGCCTCGACTGGCACGGCCCCCACCACGACGACCGCCACCCCCCACCCAGAGCCGACCGGACAGGCGCTGCCACATGCCAAACAGAAGGCGGAGCTGCTACGGGTTCATGGCCCGCTGGGACGCGGCCGGCGTCATCGGCCAGATCTGCGACCAGCTCCGCGAACACATCCGCCGCGCGGTGAGCCGGGAGCCTCGGGGCAGTGACCACCGTCATCGACTCCCAGTCGGTGAAGGCTGCCGACACCGTCGGCAAGGAGTCTCGCGGCTACGACGCCGGCAAGAAGATCAACGGCCGCAAGCGGCGCATGGTCGTGGACACCAAGGGCCTGCCGCTGTTCTTCATGGTCACCCCGGCCGCCGAAACCGCCACGTGGTCAAGGAAATGCCGTTCCGGCTGCAGTTGGTGCACCTCGAGATCACCATCGTCCGGTCCGACTCCGCCCATGCCGCACAGCTCGTGACCTGGGCGAGGGCTTAGACCGTGTCCTACATGGTCAGTTCGAGGAATCGTTTGTAGCAGCAGAGAGCGGCTGCGAGTCCGAGAAGGGCCAGGTAGTTGCGGTGCGGCCCCGGCCGGGTCAGGGGGTCAGGGACATTGTGCGGGTCCTCGTACAACGCGCCCGCGTAGCCCCAATCCGGAAGCGCGCCTGTTCACGGGCCCGCGCGGCGGACGTATCTCCACCGCCGTCCTGCGCGACGCCACCCACTGGGACGACGTCGTCACCAAGCTCTGCTACGAGCATCTGCGCCGCCACGACCTCCGACACACCGGATTGACCTGGTTCGCCGACGTCGGGGTCCAAGTTCACGTCCTCCGCAGGATCGCCGGCCACGGTTCACTGACCACCACCCAGCGCTACCTTCACCCGGATGTCCACAAGATCACGGCTGCCGGGGCGGCGCTCTCTGCCCACTTCAACGTGCTGCGCGCACCACGCTCGCTCCCGAGCCCCATCGTCATGACCCGCTGACCCGGTCAAGGACGCCGGACCTCCAGCTGGTCCCCAACTGGTTCCCAAAAATGATCAAGGGCCGGTTTCGGATTGCTCCGAAACCGGCCCTGACCTCGACTGTCTCCAGTCGGGACGACAGGATTTGAACCTGCGACCCCTTGACCCCCAGTCAAGTGCGCTACCAAGCTGCGCCACGTCCCGCTGCCAGTCCCCCGGTCCTGCCGGGCGGCTGCGCAGGACAAACATTACCTCACTCCGTGGACCGGATCGACGCCCGTGCCTGCTGAGCGCGGGCTGCCAGTCCCTCTGCGCCGCAGGCCGTGGCCAGCTTGTGTGCCCGGGCGAGGTCGCGCCGGGAGCCGGTGGCGACGCCGTGGTCGAACAGGGCCAGCGCGAACTCGTAGCCGGACGGTGACGCCTCGAGGTGGCGGACCGCCTCGCCCAGGAGGTGGGCGGCCTCGTCCGGGCGGGCGAAGAGGGCGACACAGCGCAGCGCCTCGCCGATCGCCGTGTCCGTGCCGAACCGCTCGGCGTGCACCCGGGCGGAGTTGGCGAGCTGGGCGGCGCGGCCCGGGTCGTCGTCGACCAAGGCCCGGGCCAGGTCGCCGGCCCACGGGCCCCAGATGCCGTTGAACCGGCCGCGGGGTTCGAGGGCGTGGCCGGCGGCCTCCAGCTCCGTGACGGCCTCCTTCGTACGGCCTTCGGCGAGGAGCAGGCGGCCGCGGACGCACGGGGCGTCGGGCAGCACCATGGCGCTGGGGTAGGGCAGCCCGAAATCGTACTGGTCGGCGATCTTGCGGGCCTCGGTGATCCGGCCACGGGCCAGCAGCGTGTCGATGAGCAGGCAGGCGGCGTCCCAGTGGACGGGCAGCCCGCTGCCCACACGGTCGGCGAGCCGGAGCCCCTCGCGCAGGAAGCCCTCGGCCTCGGCCAGACGGCCGCGGCGTCGGTGGACCAGGCCCAGCAGGGTGTGGGCGAAGGCCAGGTGGGCGCCGCTCCAGCCGGAGATCTCGAAGGCGCGCACGGCCTCGCCGAAGAGTTCCTCGGCCCGGTCGAGCTGGTCGGTGAAGGCGTAGGTGATGCCGAGCAGGGTCGGAAGTTCGAAGCCCCATTCGGTGTCGGTCCAGCCGAGGCCGCGGGCGGGGTGGCCGTTGACCAGGGCGCGTTCGCAGAGGTCGACGATCAGCTGGGCGTTCTCGCCGCGCAGCATCGCGTCGAAGGCGCGCAGCGTGAGCAGCGCCCGTTCGGCGTTGTCCCGGCCGGTGAGGTGGTCGGCGTTGGAAGCGAGCCGGCGGGAGCGGCTGTGGCCGTCCTGCTCGGTGGCCTGCATGCCCTCCCAGAGGAAGTGGGCGGCCTGCAGACGCATCAGGCCCGTTCCGGGCGCCGTGCGTTCGGCCTCTGCGGCCAGGGCGAGCGCCGCTTCCTTCAGCTGGTTGTTGTGCGACAGCGCGGCAGCGAGCCGGAACGTGGCGTCGACCCTCAGATCGTCGGCGAGACCCGGCATGTCGAGGGCGGCCCGCAGATGCTGCACCGTGGTGGGCGGCGAGCTCAGGAGTGTGGCGCAGCCCAGTTCGTAGAGCAGGGTGGCGCGCACGTCGTGGCGCGGAGGTTCCTGGAGGGCTCGCTCCAGGCAGCGGCGGGCGGCCTCGGGGGCGCCGACCGCCAGGTGCTGGTTGGCCGCCGCCCGCAGCTGTTCGACCAGCTCCTGGTCGTCGTCGGGGTGGACTTCGAGCAGGTGCCGGGAGGCGGCTGCCGGGCCGAGTCCGGCCCTGGTGATCGCCCAGGCGGCCCTGCCGTGCATGGCGGTGCGGGTGGCCGGCGGGATGGAGCGGTACACGGCGGTGGCGATCAGAGGGTGCACGAACTCCAGCGGGTCGAAGCCGCTGACGATCCGGGCCTCGCGGAGCCGCGCCGTGCAGTCCGCCGCTTCCGCGGGACTCATTCCGGCCAGGGTGGCGGCGAGGTCCTGGGAGATGTCCGTACCGAGGACTGCGGCAGCCCAGGCGAACCGGTTGGCGTTGGTGCCGAGCCGTTCGAGCCGGGCGACGAGGCCGCTGCCCCGGGCGGATGCGCCGAGTTCGCGCAGCAGTCCGGCGGACTCCTCCAGCGGGGGCAGCTCGCGGTCCTGGACCTTGGCGACGAGTTCGACCGCCTCGTAGGGGTTGCCGCCCGTGACGGCCCATACCTCGCGGCAGAACGGGTCGTCCGCGTGGTCCCCGAGGGCGGCCCGGACCAGTTCGGCGGTGGCGTCGGGGGTGAGCGCGCGCAGGGCGACCCGGACCTGCGCCGGGTGACTGCCGGCGGCGGTGCGCTCGGCCTCGCGGGCCGCGAGCTCCTCGGGGCGGTGTGCCTGGACGACGAGGACCTTCACTTCGCCGAGCCGGGCGGTGAACGAGGCGAGCCAGGCGAGGGATTCGCCGTCCGCCCAGTGCGCGTCGTCGATGATGAGCAGCAGCGGGCGGTGGCTCAGCCGGGTCGCGAGGCGGGAGACGACCCAGTCGAGGCCGTCGCGCACACCCTGCGGGTCGGGCTGCGGACCGGTCGGCTCGGAGAGGCCGAGGGCGGGTGCGGCGATCTCGTACCAGGACCCGAACAGTGCCCGCACGTCGTCGGCGGGGAACTGGTCCAGTGCGGGCTGCAGCAGTTGGCGTACGACGTGGAACGGCACCGAGGTGACCGTCTCGCCGCCGCGGGCCGACCAGACCGTGCAACGGTCGGCTGCCATGGCCCGGATCTCGGCCAGCAGCGCGGTCTTGCCGATGCCTGCTTCGCCGCTGAAGACCAGCAGCCCGCCGGTCGCCTGCGCGCCGCACAGTGCGTCAACGGCGTCTGCGGCAGCGGCGATTTCAGGTTCGCGCTCGTACAGTGGCCGGGACGGCTTCATGCCTACCCTCCCCCAAAGTGGTTTCGGTGACAGTCGAGAGTAGTCGTGCGCGGGGGCCCACCGACAGTGGTTCGGGCAGTTCGTCGCAGGTGCGAGGCACAATCGAGGGGTGGACGAGACTCGCAGGGACCGTGACATCGAGGGCCGGGCGCACAATGCGCGCCCCCGCGACGGGCTGGGGCGCCCGCTGCCGTACGGCACGGTGGGGGTCGAGCGGCAGCCCGAGGGAGTGGTCCGCACCCCGGCGGAGACCGTACGGGAGGCGCAGCGGCTGCTGGACGCGGGCATGCCGTTCCATGCGCACGAGGTCTTCGAGGACGCGTGGAAGTCGGGCCCCGAAGCGGAGCGGGAGTTGTGGCGCGGGCTGGCCCAGCTGGCCGTCGGGCTGACGCACGCGGCCCGGGGGAACGCGACGGGCGGGGCGCGGCTGCTGCGGCGCGGGGCGGCGGCCCTGACGGAGTTCGCCGCGTCCGGCGGGAACGCCGTAGCCGGCACCTCTGCCGCCGCGGTGCACGGGATCGCCATCGGGGCGCTCACCGGCTGGGCCACGGCACTCGCGGGGCGGGTGGAGGTGGCGGGCGCGCCGGTCGTCGACGCGGCCGCGGAGGCACCGCGGCTGCGGGCGGACGGCTGACGGCCCTGGGCCTCCGGTTCGGATCATGCCGGGCTCGCGGGGTCCTCGCGTCGCCGAACTCGGCCTGCTTTCCCTGCCCTTGACCGAGAGCGGTGAACAGTGCCGTGCGAAACCATTACCATCCGGCGTCATGAGCACTTCTGACCAGGACCAGGACCAGGCCGTGGACGCACCGATAACCGAACCCGGCGAGACCGGCGCCGCCGAGGACCGGAGACTGACGCCGCGGCAGGCGAGACAGCTGCGGATCGTCCTCTCCTCGGTCGGGATGGCGGCGATGGCCGTCGTACTCGGGCTGCGGATCGCGAGCCGGTCCTCGGTCCTGGTCGTCGGGGTGTACGGGCTCGCGCTGATCCTGTGCGGGGTCGTGATCGAGCTCAGCAGGAACGGCCGGACCCGGCTCGGCAGCTGGCTGCTGGGCCTCGGTCTGGTGGCGGCGATCGGCTCGGACTGGCTGCTGATCCCCTGAGAACCCGGCCGGGCCGCTGCCGGACCGCTCAGCCGGCCGAGACGCAGACCGTGCCACCGTGCGGATCGGCCCGGCCGAGCCAGTCGGCGGGCAGGTGGAACGGGCGTCCCGGCCGGACGGGGCGCAGAAGTCGCCGACGGTAGAGCTCCCGCCCGTCCTGACGGACCACGAGCTCGTGGTCCGTCAGGACGGGCGGGAGCTCTACCGTCGGCGACTTCTGCGCCCCGTCCGGNCGCCGTACGGGGGCGGCGAGGGCCCGGCCCTCCGCCGCGGCGGTGCCGGCGCTCTCCACCGCGTGGAGCAGATTGCCGGCGGCGAAGACCCCGGGGGCGTGGGTGCGGTACGCGGCGTCGTACGCCGGGCCGCGGGTCCCGGGGTCCAGGGGCACGTCGCCGCGCCGCGCCAGTTCGTGGTCGGGGATCCAGTCGCCGGTGAAGACCACGGTGTCGCACGGCAGGGTCGTCGTACGGCCGTCCCGGTGGCGCACCGTGACCCCGGCGAGCCGGCCCCGGCCCGTCAGGGCGGTGACGGTGGTCCGGGTGAGGAGCGGGGCCGCGTGGCGCGGTGCGAGGGACGCGGGGAGGGCCGGCGGGCGCTCGGTGACCCGGGCGACGACCTCGACCCCGGCGGTGCGCAGGGTGGCGGCCGCGGCGATGCTGACCGGTTCGTCGCCGACGATCACGGCGCGCGTGCCGACGATCACGCCGCTCGCGCCGCTCGGACGGCTGCTGCCGAATCCGGCGTGGTGGCAGTGGCGCGGGATGCCGCCGGCGGTCTGCTCGCGTTCGAGGACCTCGACGTGTCGTACGCCGGATGCGGCGAGTCCGGCGGCGGCGCCCAGTCCGGCGGGCCCCGCTCCGACGACCAGCACGTCGACGGTCCGTTCGCGCCGGGTCATGGCCGGGTCCCCTCGATCAGCGCGCGGAGCCCGGCTCCGCAGTGGAAGCCCTGGCAGCGTCCGTTGCCGGCCCTGGTCCTGCGGGCCAGTCCCGCCACGGAGCGCGGCGGGAGTGTGGAGGCCAGTGCGTCGCGGAGCTCGCCCGCGGTGACGCGTTCGCAGTGGCAGACCACGGTGCCGTACGCGGGGTCGCGGCCGATGAGTTCCGCGTCCAGGTACGGGCGCCGGCCTGCCTCGCCAAGGCCGGGCATCGTGAGGGGGGCCGGTTCGGCGGGCTCTCCCGGGTCGAGTCCGGTGCGGGCCAGGAGGGTGGTGACGTGGGCGGCGATGGCCATGGACGCGGTCAGCCCGGTGGAGCGGATGCCGCCGACGGCGATGTAGCGGAGGCCGGGGTACTCCTGGATCCGGTAGTCCTCCTGGCCGGTGGCCGCCCGCAGTCCCGCGTAGACGGCGGTGACCTCCTCGTCGAGCAGCCGGGGCAGGATCCGGCGGCCTTTCTCCCTCAGCTGGGCGATGCCGTCCTGTGTCGACCCGGTGGCGGTCTTGTCGTCGAGTTCCTCGGCGGTGGGGCCGAGGAGGACGTTGCCGAAGACCGTCGGTGCCACCAGGACGCCCTTGCCCGCGGCGGTGGGCACGGGGAGCAGGATGTGGCGGACGAGGCCGCGGGCGAGCTTGTCGAACACGATCAGCTGGCCGCGGCGCGGGGTGACGGTGAAGACGTCGTGGCCGAGCAGGCGGTCGATCTCGTCGGCGTGCAGTCCGGCGGCGTTGATCAGGTAGCGGGTGCGCAGCGGCCCGCGGCCGGTGGTGAGGGTGTGGACGGCGTCCCCGGTTCCGATGTCGAGGACGGGGCAGTCCAGGTGCAGGTGGACACCGGCACGGACAGCTTCGGTGGCGAAGGCCAGGGGGGTGGTCCAGGGGCAGATGACGGACTCGTCGGGGACCTCCAGCCCGCCGAGTGCTCCCGGGCCGAGGTGGGGTTCCCGTTCGGCGACCTCGTCGGCGTTCAGCAGCCGGGCCGCGTGGTAGTCGTTGGCTTCGGCCTTGGCCAGCAGGGCGGGCAGCGCGGCGAGTTGTTCCGCGTCCCAGGCGACGAGGAGGGCGCCGACGCGTTCGACGGGGATACCGGTCCGTGCGGCGTACGCGGAGAGCCTTCGCCGGCCTTCGCGTACGAGACGGGCCTCCAGTGAGCCGGGGACGGCGTCGAAACCGGTGTGCAGGATCGCGGTGTTGGCCTTGGACGTGCCGTCGGCGATGTCGTCCGAGGCTTCGACGAGGGCGGTGCGCAGGGGGTAGCGGGCCAGTTCGCGGGCGATGGCGGTGCCGACCACGCCCGCTCCGATGACGGTGACGTCGTACGGCGCTCCGCCGGGCGGCGTGGGCAGCGGATCGCCGGCGGTCGTGACGGTGTGCGTCATCGGGCCGCTCCGGCGGGGCTCATGACCGTTCCAGGAGGGTCCCGACGGCCGCGCGGAATCCGGCGAGGCGCTCGGCCGCCTCCGCGGCACCGATCCGTGGTTCGTACACCGCGGCCGGCTGCCAGGCGGGAACGGCCTCGGCGAGGGAGAGCGCGGGGTCGATGCCCAGCCGGGCCACGGCGCCGGCGCCGAGTGCGGTCACGTCGGGCAGCGCGGAGACCTCGACAGGCCGTTGCAGCAGGTCGGCCTGGGTCTGCATGAGGAGTGCGGAGCGGGTGAGGCCGCCGTCGACGCGGAGGGCGGTCAGCGGCGAGCCGAGGTCGGCCGCCACCGCGTCGGCGAGCTCGACGACCTGCGCGGCGATGCCTTCGCAGAGCGCCCGCACCAGATGGCCGGCGGTCGTGTCGAGGCTCAGGCCGGTCACCGAGCCGCGCAGGTCGCCGCGCCACCAGGGTGCGGCGAGTCCGGCGAGCGCCGGTACGAAGGTGACGCCGCCGGAGTCGGGGACGCCGCCGCCGACGGGGTCGAGGTCGGCGGCGCCGGAGATGATGTTGAGATCGGTCAGCCAGCGGACCGCGGAGGCTGCTGTGTAGACCTGTCCGTCCAGGCAGTAGCTGGTACGTCCACCGAGCCGCCAGGCCACACAGCTCACGAGGCCGGAGGAGCCCCGGCGCGGTACGGCGCCGGTCTGGGCGAGGAGGAACGCACCGGTGCCGTAGGTGCACTTGGCGGTTCCCGGCTCCAGGGCGCCCTGGGCCAGGAGCGCGGCCTGCTGGTCGACGAGGAGGCCGGTGAGCGGGAGTTCGCCGCCGAACGCGGTGGTGGTGCCGAACATGCCGGCGGCGTCGACCACGGCCGGCAGCCGTTCATCGCCCAGCCCGAAGACGTCCAGGGCGGCGGGCGACCAGCCGACGTCGTCGAGGTCGAGCAGCTGGGTGCGGCCGGCCGTGGCCGCGTCCGTCACGAACGCACCGGTGAGCCGGTGGACCAGCCAGGAGTCGCTGGTGGTGACGACGCCCTCCCTGGTCAGCTCGCGGCGGATCCAGGCCATCTTGGGCGCGGCGAAGTACGGGTCCAGCGGCAGCCCGGTGAGACGCTTCAACTCTTCTTCCCGTGGGGCGAGTTCACCGCAGATCCGTTCGGCCCGGCGGTCCTGCCAGACGATCGCGTCGGTGAGCGGCTTCCCGGTGTCCGGGTCCCAGGCGAGCACGGTCTCGCCCTGGTTCGCGAGGCCGACGGCGACCACGGGTTCGGCGGCGGCGGCCAGGGCCTGCGCCCCGGCGTCGAGGACCGAGCCGAGGAGCTCGGCGGGGTCCGCCTCGACCGCTCCCCCGGGCCCGTAGCGCGGACGCACCGGAGCGGAACCGGAACCGATCACGCCCCGCTCGGGACAGATCACCAAGGCCTTCGTCCCGGAGGTTCCCTGGTCCACGGCGAGTACCGGGCCTGTCATCGGGTCTCCAGCGGTACGCAAGCACGGGGCTTGAACGGAATCGTGATCTTCGGGCGCGGAACCTCAGGGTGGTGCAGCCCGGCGGCTACGTCAAGCGCCCGCAAGGCGTGCGCCCGGAACCCGGCACCGGAACTCAACCTCCTGTTTGCACACGTGACTTGAGGAAGATCCACCATTCGTTCGGGAGATAGGCGCGCAGGGCTCTACACTCACCGCCGAGCAACAACCGGACGCTTTACAGCAGTTCATTTTTCAACTGCTGCTTCACCCCCCACGTCCCGCGAGGATCGATGAGACCGACACCATGCGCCGAGCACGTCCATGGCCAAAAGTGACTTCCGGCCGGTCTACCATCCGGCCGGCCACGACAACGAACTGCGCACCGCGTTACAGGACTTACGCACCGGGCGCTGGCTCTCCATGCGCGACCTGCTGGAGAGCACCCCTGACTGGACCCTGTGGACCCAGCGGACCCAGGTGCTCGGTGCGGTCGCCGCGGGATCGGACGCGGTACAGGCCTGGCTGACCGAGGAACCCCGCAGTGTCGCGGCCACCGTGATGCACGCCCGGGTGTCCGTGGAGCGGGCGGTCCGCGCCCGCCGTTCGGACCATCCCAGCGGGCAGGAACTGTGGCAGGAGGCCTGGGAGGCGTGCCGCTCGGCCGCCCACGCCTCGCCCGCCGACCCAGTGCCCTGGGTGTGCCTGCTGGCCCTCTCCCAACTGGACCAACGTCAGCGGCTGGAGGAGCACAGGCTGCACCCCCCTGGGCCCATGCTCTTCCCCGGGCCGTGGGGCCTGCTGGCGGAGGCGGACAAGCGCGATCCGTACAACCGCGAGGCCTACCACCGCATGCTGCAGTTCGTCTATGCGCGCCGGGCCGGCGGCTCTCTCTCCGAGGCGGTCAACTTCGTCCAGTGGGCGGCGTCCTCGGCACCCGACGGATCGGCGCTCCATGTGCTGCCGCTGTACGTGCGGGTGGAGCGCTACCGCCGTGAACACGGCCACGAGAAGGCGCTCGACCTGCACTGGGTCACCGAGGACGCGGAGCGTGAGGCCCTGCGCGCCCTGGAGATCTGGTTCCACCGCACCCCGCGGACCGCGCACACCCTGCTCGATCTCAACCATCTGGCCCACGCGCTGTGGGGGGCGCTCCAGTTCGCCGACGCGGCTCCCGTGTTCCAGGAACTCGGCCCGTACTTCACCTCGCTGCCGTGGGCGTACCGCACCCGCACGCCCAAGGACCCCGGCGGTGCCGAGGAGGTCTTCCTGCGGGCCCGCAGCCGAGCGCTGGCCGCTGCCCGCGATCCCGGCCGGGGGCCGCACGGCTGAGCGTGAACCGCTCCCCTCCCTGCCCTGTGTCCCGTTTACCCCTTTATTCCGCTCACGGAGGTCTCCCCATGTCCCTATCCACCTCGAACCGGAAAGGCGCCGGCGCCGCCCCGCCCAAGGACGAGGAGCAGCGGCTGCGCGAACTCGGCTACCAGCCCGTGCTGGCCCGCCGTATGGGCGGCTTCGGCAACTTCGCCATCAGCTTCTCCGTCATCTCGATCCTCTCCGGCTGCATGACCCTGTACGGCTTCGGCATGTCCACGGGCGGGCCGTCGGTGATGCTGTGGGGCTGGGCCGGGGTCGGCCTGTTCGTGCTCTGCGTCGGCATGGCGCTCGCCGAGGTCACCAGCGCCTACCCGACGTCCGGTGCCCTGTACTACATGGCGGACCGGCTCGGCGGCCGCAAATGGGGCTGGTACACGGGCTGGCTTAACCTGCTCGGGCTGCTCGGCGCGATCGCCGGCATCGACTACGGCGCCGCGCTGTTCACCGGTGCGCTGATGAACCTGCAGTGGGGGTTCACCCCCACGCCCGGCAAGACGATGATCATATTCGTCTGCATCCTGCTGCTGCACGCCGTGCTGAACCTCTTCGGTGTCCGTCTCGTCAGCGTGCTCAACTCGATCAGTGTCTGGTGGCACCTGGCCGGTGTCGCGGTGATCGTGTCCGTGCTGGCGATCGTGCCCGACCACCACCAGTCGCCGTCGTTCGTCTTCACCGAGTTCGTCAACGACACCGGCTGGGAGAACCCGCTCTACGTGGCGGCGATCGGTCTGCTGCTCGCGCAGTACACGTTCTGCGGCTACGACGCCTCCGCCCACCTGTCGGAGGAGACCTCGGACGCCTCGGTCTCGGCCCCGCGCGGCATCGTCCGTTCGATCTGGGTCTCGTGGCTGGCCGGTTTCGTGCTGCTCGCGGGGCTGACGTTCGCGATCCAGGACTACGCGGGCACCCAGGAGAGCGCGACCGGGGTACCGCCGGCCCAGATCCTGATCGACGCGCTGGGGACCTCGGGCGCCACGGCGATGCTGCTGATCGTGATCGCCGCGCAGCTGTTCTGCGGCAATGCCGAGGTCGCCGCCACCAGCCGGATGGTCTTCGCCTTCAGCCGGGACAACGCACTGCCGGGATCCTCGGTGTGGCGCAAGGTGAGCGCGCGCACGCAGACACCGGTCAACGCGGTGTGGCTGTCGGTCGTCGTCGCCGGAGTGCTCGCCCTTCCGTCGCTGTACTCGGCGACCGCGTACGGGGCCGTGACCGCCATCAACGTCATCGGCATCACGCCCGCCTACGCCATCCCGATCTACCTGAAGCTGCGTGCGGGAGACCGCTTCGAGCGCGGGCCGTGGCACCTGGGCCGCTGGTCGAAGGCGGTCGGCTGGATCGCCGTGGTGTGGGTCGTCATCGTGACCGTGCTGTTCCTGCTGCCGCAGAGGTCTCCGGTGACGATCGACTCGATGAACTACGCGTCGGTCGCCCTGGTCGCCGTGCTGGTCCTGGCCACCGTGTGGTGGTTCGTCGCCCGTGGTTCGTACGGCACGCCGTCGGCGTACGGAAACGCGCGCGAGCAGGCGGAGATCGAGGAGGGCATCGTCTGACGGACGGTGTCCCTCCCGCCCGCCGGCCCTTCCGGATCACCGCGATCCGGGAGGGCCTCGCTACGGGCTCAGCAGAAGCCGAAAACCTCGCTACGGGTTGAGCATGAGCCGAGGGCACCGCTACGGGTTCAGCAGGAGCTGGAGACCGCCCAGCACGGTGGCGGCGATGACCAGGCGTTCGAAGAGCCGCTGGTTGATGCGGTCCACGCACTTCCGGCCGATCCAGGCGCCCGGGAGGACGAACAGCAGCAGGCAGGCGTCCAGCAGCAGCGACCGCGCGTCGATCAGTCCGAGGCCCACGCTGAACGGCACCTTGGACGTGTTGACGATGAGGAAGAACCACGCGGACGTGCCGAGGAAGCCGAGCTTGCGGAACCCCGCGGAGAGCAGGTAGAGCGACATGACCGGGCCGCCCGCGTTGGCGACCATGGTGGTGAAGCCGCCGAGCACCCCGTACGAACGCGCCTTGAGCCGCTCGGCGGGCGTGGGAGCACCTGCCTCGGCGGCCGGCTCCGCCGCGTTCGCGGTGCGGCGCCGCCAGACCGTGACGCCCGCCATGAAGATCAGGATCGCGCCGATGGAGGTCCGTACGGCGGCGTCACCGGCCCACATCATGAACAGCGCGCCCGCCACCACGCCCACGGCGACGGCGGGGAAGAGCCGCAGCAGCGTCGGCCAGTGCGCATGGCGCCGGTAGGTGAGCACGGCGAGCACATCGCCTGCGATGAGGATCGGGAGCAGCACTCCGGTCGACTCACGGGCGGGCAGGACCGCCGCGAAGACCGCGAGACTGATCGTGTTGGCACCGCTGACGGCCGTCTTCGAGAAGCCGACGAGTGCGGTTGCCGCGGCCAGTGCCGCCAGTTGCCAGAGCGTGAGTGTGTCCATGCCAGGGACAGATCGTAATCCCCCTGATGTTCGACCTTGAACGAGCCCTCGCTGCCGCATGGCTATGCTGCGCTCCAAGCGCTCACGCAAAGCGCTCAAACGCACAACGCACAGGGGGCCAGCATCATGCGGGAGCCGGTTGAACTCAGGCGTCAGCGAATCCTGGCGGTGGTGGAGTCGCGCGGTGCGGTCAAGGTCAGCGCGCTCGCGGACGAACTGGCCGTCTCCGTGGTCACGGTGCGACGGGACGTGGAGGAGCTGGCGCGGGCGGGGCGGCTGCGGCGCGGACACGGCGTGGCCCGGCCGGTGCGTGATCCGGCGGAGCCGCCGGCGGTACCCGCGCCACGGGGCGTCGATCCCGCCGGCGACGGGGGTGCGGTCGCCCTGGTCGTACCGGAGCGGCATTCGTACCTGTACGAGACGCTGCACGGCGCCCGGACGGTGCTGGAGGAGGCCGGGATCCGCATCGCGCTGTACCTCGCGCCGCAGTCGGCCGACGCCGAACGGCCGCTGGTGGAGCGGGCGCTGGCGGACGGGGCGCGCGGACTGCTGATCGCCCCGCGGTGGCGCAGCGTGCGCTCCGAGGAGCTGGACTACGGCTGGCTGGCGGACACGGGCGTGCCGACCGTGCTGATGGAGCGGCGGCCCCGGCCGGGCAGCACCCTGCACGCCCTGGACTCCGTCTGTTCCGACCACTGGTACGGGACGCATCTCGCCGTGGAGCACCTGGTGTCGCTGGGCCACCGCCGGATCGTGCTGGCCGCCCGGGACGACAGCCCGACGGCACGCACCGTACGCGCCGCGTTCGCCGAGATCGCGGCCGCCCACCCCGGCGTCGACGACTGGACGGTGGTGCTGAGTTCGCCGGACGCGGTGCCCGGGCCCGGCCCGTCCGGAGCGGGCCCGTTGCCCGGTGCCCCGTCCGGGAGCAGGGACCACGTGCCCGATCTCGATCTGGCGGAGCTGCTGCGCGAGCGCGGGGCGACGGCCGCGGTGCTCCATGGCGACGTGGACGCGCTGATGCTGGTGCAACGCCTGGCCGGGAGCGGCGTGCAGGTCCCCCGGGACTGCTCGGTGGTGGCGTACGACGATGTGGTCGCGGCGCTGGGCAGCACCCCGCTGACCGCTGTGGCGCCGCCGAGGGCGGAGATCGGCAGGGCGGCCGCCGAACTCCTGCTCCACCGGCTCTCCGGGGCGACCGGGGCGCTCGGCCCGGTGCGCCGGACGCAGGTACTGCCCGAGTTGAAGGTACGGGGATCGGCGCAGGCGATCACTCCTGTCAGCCCCGCCACGAACTGATCGTTTGACCGCTTCATTTTTCTTCTGATCGATCTATTGACCGCTACCGATCAGCCGATCAGTATTCCCCGTGTCTTCATTCAGGAGCCGCGGGAGGCGCCCATGCCCGGTCGACACAGCCGTCGATCCGTGCTCGCCACGATGACCGCACTACCGCTGGCGGGCGCACTGAGCGCTTGCAGCGGTGGCACATCGGGGGCGGACAGCACGAGCAGGACCACCACCACCGGCAGCACAGCCGGCCGCAACGCCACACGCATCACCTTCTGGTCCGCCCTGCGCGGCAGCCAGGAAGTCGTCGACGCGTTCAACCGGACGCACGACACGGTCCAGGTCGACTTCCAGCAGATCCCCTCGGGACCCCAGGGCGGTTACGCGAAACTCAGCAACGCCTCCCGGGCCGGCAACGGCCCGGACATCGCGACGATCGAGTACCCCCAGCTCCCCGGGTTCGCCATCGACGGCGTCGCCCGGGACCTCACGGACCTGGTGAGCGACTCGCTGCGGTCCAAGCTGCTGCCGCAGGCACTGGACCTGACCACCTTCGACAAGCGCGTCTTCAGCCTTCCGCTGGACGTCGAGCCGATGGTGATGCACTACCGCGCCGACCTCTTCGAGCAGTACGGGATCGAAGTCCCGGGGACCTGGGACGAGTTCGAGGAGGCGTCCCGCACCGTGCGCCGCAAGGCGCCCGGCCGCCGGCTGTCGGCCTTCGCCACGGACGGCGCGTTCCAGTTCGCCGCGTTCGCCTGGCAGGCCGGTGCCCAGTGGTTCGACACCCGCGGCGACGCCTGGAACGTGTCGCTGGCCGACGAACCGAGCCGGCGCGTCGCGGCGTACTGGCAACGGATGATCGACCAGGACCTGGTCTCCATGACCCCCGTGGACAGCAGGGGGTACGACGCCCTGCTCAGCGCCGGCAAGATCCTTGTCCGGCTCAGCGGCGCCTGGGACGCCGGCGCGCAGATGAAGGCCCGCCCCGGCCAGAAGGGGCAGTGGGCCGTCGCACCGCTCCCCCAGTGGAACGCGGGGGACGCCTCGGTCGGCACCCACGGCGGCTCGACCTTCGCGGTCACGAAGGACAGCGAACACCCCGAGGCCGCACTCGAGTTCATCGAGTGGCAGGTCTCGCATCCCGACGCGCTGAGGGCCCGGCTCTCCAGCGGCGCCAGCAGCCAGTACCCGGCCGCCCCCGGTCTCGTCGCCGTCGGCCGCAAGGCCTTCGACCGCGCCTACTACAACGGCCAGGACATCTACACCCTGTTCGAGCAGGAGGCGGACAAGATCCGGGACGGCTGGACCTGGGGACCGCGGATGACCGCCACGCAGAAGGTCATGCAGGACGGCTTCGCCCGGGTGGGCGGCGGCCAGGGCTCGGTGCTCGAATCCGTGCGCGCGGCCCAGCGGGGCACTATGCCCGACCTCAGGGCGCTGGGTCTGTCCACCACAGAGCACAGCAGCTGACCGTGATCCGTCCCCCTTCCCAGCAGCAGAGAGGCAGGTGACCTTCGATGACCACCCCCGTCACCACGCCGGCTTCCGCCCCCGTGAACGTCTCCGCGGCGGCGCCGGCACCCACCACGTCCCCGCGCACCGCCCGAAAGTCGGCCCGCCGCCGTGAACTCGGCGCGGCCGGCGCCCTGATGACCCCCTTCTTCATCCTTCTGGTGACGGTCTTCCTCATCCCTGTCGCCACCGCCGTCTGGCTCAGCTTCTTCAGCGACGACCAGCCGGGGCTCGGCTTCGGCCCGGAACGCACGGTCTTCGTCGGCCTGCGCAGCTACACCGCCGTACTGACGGATCCGACGTTCCTCAGCGGTCTCGGCGCCGTCGTCCTGTACTGCGTGATCTACATCCCGCTGATGGTCATCGGCGCGCTGGCACTGGCGCTGCTGCTGGACTCCGGCGTGGTCCGGCTGCGTTCCTGGGCGCAGCTAGGACTCTTCCTGCCGCACGCCGTGCCCGGCATCATCGCCGCCGTGATCTGGCTCTACCTCTACACACCGGGGCTGAGCCCGGTGATCGATCTGCTCGGCAAGGCCGACATCACGATCGACTTCCTCGGTGTGCACACGGTGGTGCCCTCGATCGTGAACATCGCCCTGTGGAGCAACCTCGGCTACAACATGGTGGTCTTCTACGCCGCCCTGCAGGCGGTCCCGCGCGAAGTCATCGAGGCATCCGTCGTCGACGGCGCCGGCCCCGTGCGCACCGCACTCCAGATCAAGACCCCCCTGGTGCGTTCCTCCGTCGTGATGGTCGCGATGTTCACCCTGATCTTCGCGCTCCAGCTCTTCACCGAGCCGATGCTGCTGAGCCAGTCGACCCCGATGATCAGCTCGCGCTTCTCACCCAGCATGTACATCTACGACGCCGCGTTCACCCGTAACAACTACGGTCTCGCGGCGGCGGCCTCGGTCGTGCTGCTGGTGTGCACCATTGCCCTCTCGTACGGCGTGACCCGCTGGACCAACCGCTCCGACGCCGCCGAGGAGGACGCCCGATGAGCGCGACCGCTCCCACCCGCACCGCCGCAGTCCTGCGGCCCCGGCTTCTCGGCCGCTCCGTCGTCAACCTGGTCGTCGGCATCTCGGTGCTGTACACGCTGCTGCCGGTGCTGTGGCTGGTGCTCGCCGCGTCCAAGGACCGGGACGCACTGTTCGGCAGCGACGTGCTCTCGCTCGACCACTTCTCCTTCGCGCAGAACCTCAAGGACCTGTTCGCGACGGACGGCGGTCTGTACACCCGGTGGTACGGCAACAGCCTGCTGTACGCGGTACTCGGCGCCGGGCTCGGGGCGCTGATCAGCATCGCCTGCGGGTACGCCTTCGACAAGTACCGCTTCGCGCACAAGGAGAAGCTGTTCGGCCTCGTGCTCGCGGCGGTGATGGTGCCGCAGACCGTACTGGCGCTGCCGCTGTACCTGATGGCGTCGGGCACCGGACTGGTGAACACCTTCTGGTCGGTCTTCATACCGGTGCTCTTCAACCCGTTCGGCGTGTACCTCGGCCGGATCTTCAGCCAGGGCTACGTACCGAACGAGGTACTGGAAGCGGCCCGGGTCGACGGGGCCGGCGAGCTCACGACGTACTTCCGGGTCGCCATGCGGATGCTGGGCCCCGGTCTCGTGACCGTGTTCCTCTTCCAGCTCACCGCGATCTGGAACAACTTCTTCCTGCCCATGGTCATGCTCTCCGACCAGGACCTCTATCCCGTCAGTCTCGGCCTGTACACGTGGAACAGCGCCGCCACCGTATCGCCCGAGTACTACCCCGTGGTGATCATGGGTTCGCTGCTCGCGGTCCTGCCGTTGATCCTCGCCTTCGCGTTGCTCCAGCGCTTCTGGAAGTCGGGGCTCACCGCGGGCGCCGTGAAGTAGCCGGACCGCTCACCCCTCCGGAATCAGGAGAAGAATGACCGGCACCATCCCCCTCGCACCCGACGGACGACGACGGCCGCGCGCCGCCCTCGCCATGCAGCCGGGCACCGCGGCAGCGCTGCTGAACGCCCGGTCGCTGGACGCACTCTCCCAGGTGTGCGACCTCGCGCCACCGCCCGTACTCGACGACTTCACCACCGACCGGGCCCGTGCCGTGCTCGCGGACACGGAACTCCTGGTCACCGGCTGGGGCTGTCCGCCCATCGACGCGGGGGCGCTCGCCTCAGCGCCCCGGCTGCGGGCGGTGGTGCACACCGCGGGCAGCGTCCGCGGGCACATCACCGACGCCTGCTGGGAACGCGGCATCGAGGTGTCGTCGGCCGCTGCCGCCAACGCGCTCCCGGTCGCGGAGTACACCGTCGCGATGATCCTGCTCTCCGGGAAACGGGCCCTGGAGCGGGCGCACTCCTACCGCTCGGAGCGCGGCCGCGACGACTCGCTGACCACCTCGCCGGCCCTCGGCAACTACGGCCGGACCGTGGGCATCCTGTCCGCCTCGCTCATCGGCCGCCGGGTCATCGAGCTCCTGCGCCCCTACGACCTGCGGGTGCTCCTGCACGATCCGTACGTCTCCGGCGCGGAGGCGGCCGAGCTCGGCGTCCGTCCCGTCGGACTCGGTGAACTGTTCGCGCAGAGCGATGTGGTGAGCGTCCACACCCCGCTGCTGCCCGCGACGCGCGGACTCGTCAGCCGGGAGCTGCTCATGTCCATGCGCCCGGACGGTGTGCTGCTCAACACCGCGCGCGGCGCCGTCGTCGACCAGGACGCGCTCGTCGACGTCCTGAGGCTCGGTCGCATCCGGGCGGTGCTCGACGTCACCGACCCCGACAGGCTGCCGCCCGGCCACCCCCTGTGGGAGTGCGAGAACGCCCTGATCACCCCGCATCTGGCGGGCTCGCAGGGTAATGAGTGGCAGCGGCTCGTCGACCTGGCGGTGGGCGAGGCCGAACGCTGGGCCGCGGGCGACGGATTCGCCCATCCCGTACGACGCGAAAGGCTGGCCTTCCTCGCATGAACCGTCCGCACCCGAACTCCCCGCTGGAGCTTCCCGCCGACGACCGGGCCGCGAGCCCGTACACCGGCTACACCCGCGCGCACTGGGAGGCGGCGGCCGACGGTCTGCTGCGGGCCGCCTGGCAGTGGGCCACCCCCGGCAGCGCGCTCCTGGACCTGCCCGGACGCCCGTCCGCGTCCGGGGTCCGGTCCGACGGTCTGGAGGGCTACGCACGCACGTTCCTCGCAGCGGCGTTCCGGGTCGCCGGCGCGGACGGCAAGGACCCGCACGGCTGGCTCGACCGGTACGCGGACGGGCTCGCGGCCGGCACCCGTACGCCGGGCCGGGACGACGCCGAGTCCTGGCCGCTGATCCTCGACCACACCGTCTTCGGCCAGCCCATGGTGGAGTCCGCCTCGGTCGCCATCGGGCTGCGGCTCACCCGGCCGTGGCTCTGGGACCGGCTGGACCCGGCCGTGCAGGACCGCGCGGAGGAGTGGCTGCGCGGCGCGCTTCGCCACACCCCCGCACCGAACAACTGGTACCTGTTCCCCTACTCGGTGGCCGGGTTCCTCGAATCGGTGGGGCGCGCAGACGCGGAGACCGCGCGGGCACGCGAGCGGGCGCAGGACCTCATGGAGAGCTGGTACCGCGGTCAGGGCTGGTACGCGGACGGCGACGGCCGCGCCTTCGACCACTACAACGGCTGGGCCCTGCACCTCTACCCCGTGCTCGACGCCCACCTCAGCGGTGACGCCGAACTCTCCGCGCACTACGGGGCGCGGCTGCGCGAGCACCTGGAGAGCTTCGCGCTGCTGTTCGGCGGGGACGGGGCGCCGATCCACTTCGGGCGGTCGCTGACCTACCGGTTCGCGGCGGGTGCGGCGGTCGGGCTGGGCGCGCTCACCGGAGACACCCCGCTCACGCCGGGCGCGTCCCGCCGGGTGATCAGCGGGTCGCTGCGCTACTTCCTGGACCGCGGTGCGACGGGCACCGACGGCCTGCTGAACCTGGGCTGGCACGGTCCGCACGACGCGACGCTCCAGCACTACTCGGGTCCGGCCTCCCCGTACTGGGCTTCCAAGGCCTTCGTCTCCCTGCTGGCCCCCGCCGGCCACCCGCTGTGGACGGCGACCGAGGAGCCGGCGCCGAGCGAGGGGCCGGACCGGGTGCTCGCGCTGCCCGCCCCGGGGCTGCTCGTCCAGTCGACGCGGGCGGACGGGATCGTACGGCTGCACAACCACGGCAGCGACCATGTCCGGCCGCACGAGGGCGAGTCGGCGGTGGCCGACGACCCGCTGTACAGCCGTCAGGCGTACTCGACGGTCACCGGTCCGACCGCGCGCGCGAACACGGCCGACAACCACCTGTCCGTGGTCGTCGGCGGGACCCGCAGCGGCCGCCGCGCCATCCGCCCACTGGGCGCCGGGGGCGGCGACGGCTGGGGCTGGGCGGCGTCCTGGCACCGTCCGGTGTTCGCGGGCGGGTCACCGATGGTCCCGGGTCTCCGGGTGGAGAGCGTGACGGTGGTCCGCGGCCGGTACGAGCTCCGGGTGCACCGGGTGCTCGGCGCCCCGCACGGGGCCCGGGTGGAGCAGACGGGCTGGGCGACGGGAGCCGAGTCGCCGGTGACGTCGGCGCTGCACGGTCTGCACGGCTGGGAGTCGCGGGACGAGGTACGCGCCCCGCAGGGCACGGCCTACACACCGTGGGCGGTGCTGCCCAGGCTGGGAGCGGACGCCGAGGGCACGGTGGTCCTGGTCGCGCTCGCCTCGCTGAGCGCGGAGCCGGGAGCGGACGCGCTGGACGGGGTGGTGAGCGGGGTGAACGTCGACGGGGACGCCGTCGAGGTGTGCTGGGCCGAGGACTCGGCGACGACCCGGATCGCCTTCGGCACGCTCTCGGTCACGCACGGGGGTGCCGGTGACGGA